>JBGPBY010000657.1:0-3546 GCA_041481485.1 Terriglobia bacterium | reverse complement strand
CACCCGCTCTTCGCGCGGCGTCAGCGTGTTGAGCACCTGCTCGGTCATTTCCTTCAGATTGATATTAATCACCGCATCCGCGGGTGAAACCACGCCGCGGTCTTCGATGAAGTCGCCGAGATGCGAATCTTCTTCTTCACCGATCGGAGTCTCCAGAGAGATCGGCTCCTGCGCAATCTTCAAAACCTTGCGAACCTTCGACACCGGAATATCCATCCGCTTGGCAATTTCTTCGCTGGTGGGCTCCCGTCCCAGTTCCTGGACGAGCGCACGCGAGGTGCGGATCAGCTTGTTGATCGTTTCGATCATGTGCACCGGAATTCGAATTGTCCGGGCCTGGTCGGCAATTGCGCGTGTGATCGCCTGACGGATCCACCACGTGGCGTACGTTGAAAACTTGTATCCGCGCCGATACTCGAATTTGTCGACGGCCTTCATCAAACCGATATTGCCCTCCTGAATCAGATCCAGGAACTGCAGTCCGCGATTGGTGTATTTCTTTGCGATGGAAACAACGAGCCGGAGGTTGGCCTCCACCAGTTCGCGTTTGGCAATTTCAGCGGTGATCTGGCCCTGCACCATCGACTGGAGCGTGCGCCGGAGTTCGAGAGCTGTGGACTTGGTCTCCACTTCGATGGCGGCGATCTTGAGCTTTACCGTCCGGATGTCTTTCAGAATGGCCTTGCGCGCATCCTTTCTCACGTGATCGGCCTTGCGTTCCAGCTTCGTCATTTCCTGTTGCAACGGCCGGATCTTTTCGACGGTGCGCTTCATGAGGTCCATCAATCGCAGTTTTTCCGAATTGGAAAACTCCAGCGACCGGATCAACAGGGACAACTGGACGCGCGTTCGTCCCAGTTTCCAGCGCGCGCGCCGGAACTGCGGCTTACGGGTTTTGGGAGTGGCGTCGGCCTTGGTTCGCAACGCCTGAACTTTCTTGTAGACCTTATTGATCTCTTCGATGGTGAGGATGGTTTCTTCGAGCTTCTGTTCGACTTTGTCGTCGGTGAGTTCTTCGTCGCTGAACTGCACCAGATCCTTGATGATGCTGGGATCTCTCTTGATCTGTTCGCCAACACTGATGATCTCGCGAACGATCACGGTCGAGCGCGACAGTGACTTCAAAACCGCCAGTTGCCCCCGCTCGATTCGCTTGGCGATTTCGACTTCGCCATCTCGCGTCAAGAGGGGAACCGTTCCCATTTCGCGAAGGTACATACGAACGGGATCGTTGGTCTTTTCCAGCGCTCCCGGCGTCAGATCCAGTTCGACACCATCGGACTCGGCATGTTCCGCTTCGATCTTGCGCTCGCCGGGTATTTTGTCGAGACCGGCAAAGGTTTGATCGTCGGTGTCGATGACCTCGATTCCGGCCGTGCCGAACGCGGTGAAAAGATCATCGAGATCCTCGGCCGAGGCCGTGATTTCCGGAGGCAGAAGGTCGCTGACCTCGTCGTAGAGGAGGTAGCCCTTCTCTTTGCCCATGTCGATTAATTTCTGTACTTCATCGTATTTTTCTTCGATTCCCAAATTTGCCTCCGAACCGGATTAATCCTATAAATACAAACGATAAGCCTTAGCCGCGAGCTTTCAAGGTTTTCGCCACACGGCTGCGTTCCGATTGAATTTCCTGGAGCCGCCGTAACAGGTCGGCGGGAGCTCCGTCATTGCCGCACTTCTGTAGTTCTTCCCGGATGCCCCTCTCTTTTTTCGACAAGTGGGCATCAAATAGCTTTTGAACCGAAGCGTAAACATGATCCAGCGTCAGTGCTCCTGTCGCTTCCAGCAGCGCTGCCCGGACCTCGTTGATCAACTCAGCATCTGTGTTGCCATCCAAAATGGTTTCCATGCCTTGCGCGCCTTCAATCAAGCGGTTCAGCACAGGCCAGCTCCAGGCATCCGTCCAAAACTCCTGGCTGGCGAGGGGTTGCAATACCTGTCGTACCGTCTTCCCCATCTCCTCCGGTCCCAACAGCGCTTGAATCAGCTGCCTTTCAGCGTCAGACAGACGGCGGGCCGGCGGGGGCGGCAGTGGCCGAACCACCGGCTTTAGTACGGGCCGCCGCCCGGCAATATTTAGACGCTCCAGGACCAGGTTTTCCGGAACCTTAAAGCCCTCGGCAACCGCTTTCGCCACTTCCAGTTGTTCCACACGGTCCTGAATTTTGGCAACCTGCTCCAGAACGTCGCGCACGGCCTCTGCTTTCATGGCAGGTTGTTCGAAATCGAACCGGCTCCGGGCCTCGCTCATCAGGTATTGCCAGAAGTAAGGCGCCCCGGAGAGCAGCCGCCGGTACGCGTCACCGCCTTCCCGCCGCACGAAATCGTCCGGATCGAGCCCGCCCGGCAATTTCAGGATGCGAACCCTTAAGTCCTTCGCAAGCAGCAGTTCGATGGAACGGCGCATGGCGTTCTGACCCGCCGCATCGGGGTCATAGTTCATTACAACTTCGGGGACGTATCTGGCCATCAATGCGACTTGTTTTTCCGTCAAACTTGTCCCGCACGAAGCGACGACATTCTCGATGCCGGCCTGATGAAGACTGAGGCAATCGAAATACCCTTCCACCACAACCATGCGTCCGGCTTTTTGGGCCGAATCCCTCGCCAGATGCATGGCATACAGAACATTCGACTTCGTATACAGCGGGGACTCTGCCGAGTTCAGGTACTTCGCTGTCGCCTCACCCAGCGCCCGCCCGCCAAATGCGATGGTCTTTCCCCGCTCATTCCAGATCGGAAACATCAGGCGATGCCGGAATCGGTCGTAGACCTCACCCCGGTCGTTCTTCGCAAAAAGACCCGTTGCCAGCGGATCCCTGGGCTGAAGATGAGCCAACAATCCGGAAGGCGGCGCATATCCCAGGCCAAACCGCTCCGCAAAGGCCATCTGGATTTGACGCTTTTCGAGCACCTGCCGGGCCATTACAGCCTCTTCCGTTTTCAGCATCTTTCTGAAGTACGACGCGGCCTTCTCGTGGATTTCAAAAATCTGCTTGCGCTCTTCTTCTTTCTTGTCGACGAACCCGGTTTGTTCCGGAATGGAAATCCCACATTTCTCCGCAACAATACGAACGGCTTCAGGGAACGTGACGTGCTCGATCTGCTGAACGAAGTTGAAAACATCTCCGCCCGCCTTGCAGCCAAAGCAGAAATAAAACTGCTTATCGCGCGAAACACCGAACGACGGCGTCTTTTCCGAGTGAAACGGACAAAGTCCGGAAAGGCGGCTGCCCTTCCCCTTCAAGGCGACATAATCCGAAACCACACGGACAATATCGGCTGATTCGCGAACGGTGTCGCGTACGGTTTCGGCGAAGTTTTTCATTAAATGGATGCCGCGGGACGTATAAGGGAAAACGAAATCAGATAATGTATACGGCTTCTGGGAAAAATAACAATAGGTAATTCGCTGGAGGAGATCAGGGGGAAGTACTGTAGGGGCGGTCATTGCGACTGCAAGGGCGGGTCTATCAAGAAATCCCTCTCCCAACGGGAGAGGGGGCCGCGCAGCGGCCGGTGAGGGGTACCACAAGTAACAATATT
>JBGPBY010000656.1:0-3581 GCA_041481485.1 Terriglobia bacterium | reverse complement strand
CGCCCGCGGCGTCGATGCAGGCGACGCAGGCCATGCCCGCTCCCGGCGCGGTGCCACCTCCGATTCCGAGGAGCCCGTCCTCGGCGTCGCAGGCGCCGCCGCCGCATCCGGACAAGCCGAATCCGGACAAGGAGCCGACCCGCGACGGGCGGCTCGTCGCTCCGAACGAGAGCGGCGGGACGAATTATCGATCCCCGAGTTTCGATCCGCAAACCGGATTATTTGTCGTGAGCGCGCAGGATGCATACGGAATTTACTTTTTCAAGCCTGAGGACGGCACATACGGCTGGGCAGGTGCCGATTACGGGGTGGCCGGACGAGGCTTCCTTCGCGCCATCGATTACCAGACCGGAAAGATCCGGTGGAGTCATGCAATCGGTAACGATGCCGGTTCTGCCGGAGTGCTGACCACGGCTACCGGTCTAACCTTTAGCGGGGACGTTCCCGGAAATCTTCTGGCTCTTCGGACAAGCGATGGTACGACTCTCTGGCATGCCAACATCGGAAAGGTTGGCAATTCGCCGATCACGTACATGCTGGATGGCAAGCAGTACCTTGTGGTTGGTGCGGGGAGTAATCTCTACGCGTTTGCCGTGCCGAATTGAACTGTAGGCGCGGTCTGTTAAGAATTCCCTCTCCCAACGGGAGAGGGCGGCCGAAGGCCGGGTGAGGGGTACCACAAGTTAATATCGTTACTTGCGGTACCCCTCACCGGCCGCTGCGCGGCCCCCTCTCCCGTTGGGAGAGGGATTTCTTGATAGACCGCCCGTACAGTGCGTCTATTTCGCGGCCGCGTCGCGCTTGACGGCTTTGCCGTAGGCTTCGATCCAGCCGACATCGGAGTAGCCGCCGTCGCCATGACCGCTGCCTGGAGACAGGTCCACAAATCCGATCTCATCCACTTTGCTGAGATCGACCTGATCGAGGACTTTCCCCTTGGTGACGACCGTTGCCATATCGATTTTCAGCCAGCGCACTTCGGATAAAAAGAACTCGCTCTCACGATAGTCGACGGTGCTCGAATCGATATGATCACCGACGAGATACGTTCCGTCGGCCAGCTTCAACAAGGGACGAACCTCATGAAAGCCTGAGGTCTTGATAAACCAGCGGATCTTCCCCTTACCGGTGAGATCCATGCTGTTCTCCTTGCTGCGCAACGATACGCCGCAGCCTGCCGCACAAAGTCCGGTCCAGATATGATTGACTCCGCCTTCGTTGGTGAGGCCAAAGTCTTCCTTTCCGGTTCCGTACATTTTCAGTTCGAGGTCAGGGTTCGTGACCAACGACTGCGACAGGGGGGTCATCGCTGTTGTGTCTTTCCAGCCCTCCCGGAATAGCAATGTCGCCTGCTGAGCCGCACCTCTGCCGCGGCCGCCGCCACCGCCTGGCGCAGCTCCTCCGCCGCGTTGTTGAGCAAAGGCCCCCATCGTCAGACCGGCAAAGGCGAATACGCCAAGAGTAAGAGTTAAACCGCGTTTTGTCATCCGTCCTCCATTCCACTGTGATGCCGGAAAAATACAGCAGATGCCAATTTCGCGCAAGAATTCCGGAGCCAGCTGGTAATTTGGTAAGCTGCTGCGGATGTCGACCAAGCCATTTGAGCCAAAACACATGAAGATTGGCGTCCTGACGGCCGCCCTGCAGGAACTGACGCCTCGATCCGTTCGCGATAACGATCCGGATCGTGCCATTGAAGAATGGCTGGAATTCGCCGCAGACCTTGGTGTGAACTACATCCAGTTGTCCGCCGCGCTGCATCCTTCGGAATCCGACGTCCCGGCCGAAGCATTACTCGATCCTGTTGCGAATACTCTGGATTTGCGTCAGCCGTTCGACAAAACGCGCGCCCGGCGCGTGGAAACGGCGCTGAAGTCGACCGGTATCGGGTTATCTGATCTCGCTTACTTCGACAACATGCTGCATCACGATTCGGCGGTACGCAAAAAGAAGCATGACTTCATGATGCGCACATTCGATGCCGCTGCATTGCTTGGTGTGAATGCCGTATGCGGATTCGTTGGGAGAAACCAGCAGCACAGCATGGATCAGAACTTGATCGACTTTGAGGAAAACTTTGTTCCGCTATTGAAGTCCGCGAAAGAGCGAGGTCTGACCTTCCGCGTCGAACAGTGTCCCATGCCGGGATGGACAACTGCAGACAATTTCCACAACAACATTGGTTACACTCCCGGAGCCTGGATCGCACTGCATCGTATTTGTGCAAAGCACGGCGTTGGCGACCAGTTCCGGATTCATTACGATCCTTCGCACGCCATCCTGATGGGCCAGGATACACGCTCCATATTTCAATACCTCAAAGATGAGGGCTATGGATTTCTGATCGGCGGATTTCACGTCAAAGGCCAGGTCGTCGATTCCAGAGGCGTTGCAGCCTGGGGATATGGTGGCCAGACTATGGAACGCGGCGACTGGATCAACGGGAAGCCGTCGGAGAAGCCCGCCGACCAGTTGAATGCCTGGAAAAAGCAGGTGGTGCTTTGCGAGCATGAATTGCCGGGAACGGCCCGGCATGACCCGTTGGCCTACCTTCAGAATCGAACCGTCGACTGGCTCGATCATCAACTGGCAGCGCGGGAACTGCTCCCGCTCGATGTGGCGAACACTCATTTGATTGTGGAGCACGAATATCCAAAGGCACGCATCCAGGATAAGGAAAAGCTGAAGCCGATTCTCAAAGGTTCGATCGCATTTGTACGAAAGATTGACGAAGCTGCAGCGGCGATGTTTGCGCTGCAGAGCGAAGTGCTAGCGTCGCAGGGGATTCCGGTGCAGGGTATCGGCCGCCAGGCGTACCGCAGCTGACACTGTAGGGGCGGTATGACCGCGCATGTTCCCAATGTAGGGGCGGTCTATGACCGCCCGCGATTCGGAGGGTTGCATTCCTTAAAATTGTGGGCGGTCATAGACCGCCCCTACATTGGGGAATCGATTCGATTGGTGATTCGGTTCACCGTTTTGCTGTGCGTGGCGATTCGGAAGGAACAACGACAATCGAAACCTTTTCGGTCCCGCGCAGGACGGTCAGCTGAGCCCGGACTCCAACTTTGTTCTCGGTCAGGATCCGGTGCAGGGCATCAATGTCCGGAACAGGATGATCGCCGAAGGCGAGGATGATATCCCCGTCGCGTAAACCGGCTTTCTGAGCTGGGCTTTCGGGCTCCACAGATATCACAAAGATTCCGCTTTCGAGCGGAAGATTATGCCAGCGGACGAGTCTGCGATGGAGCGGCACGTTTTGTCCGGCGACGCCGATGTAACCTCTGCGAATTTTGCCGTCTTTAATCAGCCGGCCCGCAAGGTATTTCGCCGTATTGATGGCAATGGCGAAACAGATTCCCTGTGCGGGCAGAATGACGGCGGTGTTGACTCCCACAACGTCGCCGTGGGAATTGACCAGTGGGCCTCCGGAATTTCCCGGATTGAGAGCCGCATCGGTCTGAATGACATTGTCAATAAGGTGTCCGGATTTTGAGCGCAGCGATCGGCCGAGTGCGCTCACGACTCCGGAGGTCACGGTGCATTGGAATCCGTAAGGATTTCCGATTGCGATGACGAGT
>JBGPBY010000655.1:0-3611 GCA_041481485.1 Terriglobia bacterium | reverse complement strand
CCTGATAATTCCCCGTCTGTTCATTTATTCCCCCATTGTGAATTGTGCGCGGTCATAGAAGGTGTGAATCAATTGCAGGTATGCGATATCCCCTCCTCAGCAGAGGAGGGGTGGCTGTGCGATCAATAAAATGTCGCGCAGCACCATTCATCGCACAGACGGGGTGGTGTTGATCAAGTTCAATGAAATCAATTTGCTTGACCAACACCACCCCGGCCGCTCCTATGAGGTACTGGGATCTTTTTCTTGATGTCGCGGCCACCCCTCCTCTGCTGAGGAGGGGATATTCGCGGCCCTTCAATTCATTCACACCGTTCATAGCCCGCACTTTCAGTTCAGCGCTGGTTTCCGCCTGTCAGCAATTGAGTTTTGGCGGCCATGTCCTTCGCGACACCCATGACGAAAAGTTCGAGCGGCTCCGAGCCCGTATTGGTGAAAGAGCTCGATTCCCCGATCTTGATTGGAATCGCATCACCAGTCTTAACAGGCGCTGTCTCTGTTGCGGCGCCTTTGACAGTGACGGTACCGCTTCCCGCCAGCACGTAGTACGCTTCGCCAACGCTGTCATGCTTCATTTCCGGCGTTGACATTCCTTTTGGCACCAGCACCTGATCGATGTAAGCCCATGTCGTCGAAAAGACAGCAGGACCGAGAGCGCGGCGTGTCAACACCGTGGTCGGCGCTGCCGGCGAGGCTGCAGCGGCACCACGACCGCCACGAGCGCCCTGATTGAGAAGCAGTTCTCTGTCGAATCGTCCCACCATGAAAGTCGGTATGGGATCCAGAGCGGCTCCCGCGCGCGTGTCACCGAGATCGAAATTGTCGTAGACACCGGCATTGAGCGAGACATTGAGATTCACCCACTGAACGGGTTTCGTACTGGAATTATAGATGGCGTGGGAGTGTCCGGTCCGGCAGATGACGCCTGCCGGTCCTTTGACCAGAGCGGTACGTCCATCAACGGTGAACTGCGCTTCTCCGTCGAGAATCACAAACATCTCTTCAACAGTATTGTGGAAGTGATGACCGATGCCGGCTCCCGGCGGAATCTCACCTCGATGAAGAAAATTAAACTCTGGGGTGACGGCGCCACGATTGAGCAAGGCCGTGAACGCCATCGTCCCTGCGCCGCCGTGCACGGCCGGTGACGGGCGGAAAGCGGCAGGGTCCGTATGCGCGATTCGGCGCGACAAATCGGCTTGTGCCGCTTGAGGCACAACTTGCCAGATTAATATCGTGGCAATACCAACAAACGCTATCAGTAAAATACCTCTCAGGCGCTCGGTCATGGCGTCCTCCTAATTCCTGAACAGCGGCAGCTTATTCCAAACATCCATTGCACGACAATCGATAATCTATTTTCTAGTTCATTCCCGCGGGA
Source organism: Terriglobia bacterium (assembly GCA_041481485.1). Taxonomy (GTDB): domain Bacteria; phylum Acidobacteriota; class Terriglobia; order 20CM-2-55-15; family 20CM-2-55-15; genus JBGPBY01. The sequence continues at coordinate 2,230 of JBGPBY010000655.1, read as the reverse complement.
AGACGAAATCCGTGAACCTTCGTTTGGATCGACCAAACCGAAGATTGGCCTACCATATATAAGATGTCGTTGTCCGCACCGCCGAAGGTAACGCTTACCGGATATTGCGGCACAAAAATGGTGCCCGCAAACGTTCCGTCGGGCATGAAGATCTGCACGCCCGTGCTTGTGGCGACGTAATACCGGCCATCGGTGTCTACCGCAGAACCATCGGCGCCAGAAGCGAGACGATCCTCAGGCTTGGCCGCACTGAGGACTGCGGGCGTCAGATCCAGCTTCGCAAATTGGCGCTTCTTTGAAAGCGAGCCATCCTCCGCCACGTCGTATGCCCATATGTAATTCTCGCCGGGCTTCTGCCACGTGTTGTTCACATAGAATGTCTTGCCATCGGGAGAAAGTTCGACGCCGTTGGGCATGGCGTATTCGCCGGGACCGATCACCACTTTCGCCGTCCCGTCGGGCGCGACGTAATACACCTGTTTGCCTGGCTGACTCTTCTGAGCCTCAGGAGTGAACTGCGGATCCGAGATATAGATGCCGCCTTTCGCATCCATCACCAGATCATTCGGACCATCGATTGGCTTCCCATTGATCTTGTCGAGTACGACTCGCACAACATGTCCGTTCGCCGGCTCCACTTCCACAACGCGATGACCGAACATGTCGCAGACAATAAGATTGCCGTTCTTCGCCGCAACCGTTCCGTTGGATTGCATCCCGCTGGAAAGCACGCGGTACTTTCCATTGGGCTCCATCACGATCAGCCGGCTCCGCGCAGGGCTTCCGGTGAAGTCTCCACCGGCTGCATCCTTGAAGTACATGTCCGAGAAATAAAGCTTACCCTTGAGCCAGGTCGTACCTTCGGTGAAGGTGAAACCTTCTGCCAGCTTCCTGGGCTTTGCGTCGACCGCCACGATCTGCTGGTAGAGCTCTTGTTGCTTCTGTGCGCGTTCGATGTAGTCGGGGCGGACGGGCCAGAAAACATCGAGTTGATCGGCGCCCGTGTCACCCATTTTCGCGGAATGCACCATGCCACCCGGCAAGTAGACGGTGTTGCCGGCTGCGGCCATAAAGGAGAACGATTTGTCCATCACACCCTGATCGAGCGAGCCGCGCAGCGTGTGCGTCAACTGATCTTCAGGATGAATGTGCCGCGGAAACTCGGAGCCGGGATCCATTCGAACGAGACTGATCTGTGCGTTCTTACCCCAGATCAATTGCGAATTCGACGAAGCGCGCTTATAAGACTTTCCCTCCTCTGGATTCGTCAAAGGCGTAAATGGGATATCGTTCAAATGAACAACCTCTCCGGGTTGGAGAGAAGGCGTGACGCCCTGATCCGGAAATGTGACGCTGATGCCAGAGGTATTCTGTCCCGCAAGTGCGAGATGATCGAGACGGACCGGAGAGTAGACCTCAAATGCCTTCCAGCCTTTCGTTCCGGCCTTGAGGGATCGTTTCGCGCCGGGTTGAAGATAGAGCACGTCGTCTTTTGCGAGCTCAGCCGTCTTGCCGTCAAACTGAACCGTGGCCGAACCGTCCTGACCAATAATGATGAGTTCCTCGCCAAGCGTCTGTTCGGGATATGTGGCATCGGGCTGCATCTCGATTTTTTCGACGAGCGCACCGCGGCCCCACCAAAGCTTTGCCGTCACGCCAGGAGCGAAAGTTACGGACGGCAGTTTGCCTGCTTCCACGGGCTCGCCCTCAACTAGAGCCATGGGGATTTTGACTTGTGGGAGTTCGCGTGTGCGTCCCGTTACCTTGGATTCTTCAATGACCTTCTTGTTCGTCGCAGCCCACCTGGGTTCATTGCTCGAACCACTCGAACATCCTGCGACTATCAAGGCGAGCATCACAGGGCCGAGCCGAAAATATCCGTTGCACGCAAAATTCATGATTGAAGACCACCTGTTGTTGAAAGAATCCCGCAAATATAAACGTGAATGTCAGAGCTCGCAAGAGCCTGACAGAATAGACCTGCGCAATTGAAAATATCCAATACTTTTAACTGAGACTTCGGACGTATTTGTGCACAAATTTCTTCCACCATCACGAGACTTGAAAGGACGTATGATACGACGCTGAATAGCGAACCCTAATCTCCGCTGCAGGCGCGGTTAAAGCGGTCAGAGAAGGTGTGAATAAATTTCCAATGACGCGATTCCGATTGTAGGGGCGGTCTGTGACCGCCCACAATTTCCAGGACTTAGAAATCGCGGGCGGTCAT
>JBGPBY010000654.1:0-3623 GCA_041481485.1 Terriglobia bacterium | reverse complement strand
GCGGCAACAACACCGGATGCGGATTCAATCGTTGTTATTCACCCAGGGCGTGGAGGTGACGGTCACGCCGAGGCTGCTGCGGGATCTGGATCAGATGCATTGTTGGAATGGGCAGCCATTGCCGGCGGATCTGCGAGATCGAATTGGGCGAGAATACGCGCGGCTTCGCTGGGTGGAACAGGACCTGTTGGCGTTGAAAAAACAACAGCAGACGCGGTTGAAAACGCCGTCAACGGCGGCGCTGGAAAAGATCCAGTTGTTGCAGCAACTGGGCGGTATTGCGATGAAATCCAGTTGGGTATTTGTGATGGAGCTGTTCGGTTGGCGCCAGTTTTAGAATCGGCGACAGGTGGCCGCAGCGCTGGGCTTAACGCCAATGCCGTATCAGAGTGGCGACAGCACGCACGATCAGGGCATCAGTCGGGCCGGCAACCGGAGAGTGCGCGCGATGTCGATTGAAATCGCATGGTCGTGGCTGCGCTATCAGCCGCAAAGCCGGCTGAGCCGGTGGTATCAGCAGCGATTTGGCTCGGGCGGGCCACGCCTGCGGCGAATCGGCATCGTGGCGATGGCCAGACGGTTGATGGTGGATTTATGGCGTTACCTGGAATTGGGCATTGTGCCCGACGGGGCACGACTTAAAACCAAAACCACTACTCCTTAAGGCTCAAACCGATCGCAACTTGAGGAACGGGAGTCGTTCGTGACGTTTTTTCGGATGGTTGGAAGCACCCGTGACCGCCGCTGGGTGGCAAGAGTCACCCGATTCTGTAGATGGGGGCCGTTTCCGCCAAATTGGTTTCGCGCATAATGCATATGGTGTTCGGTTTCCACGCCGACACGGATAGAAGTTGAGCGGTTTCTCCGCTTATCGAAACCAGGCCAGACGAAAATTCGACGCGAACACGGAAATGAAACTCATGAACTACGAGGAACAGACCATGACCTGATCCCATACATGAACGCTTTCGCTGATAGCCCGATGCTCGGTCATACGTCCTCGCCGTCAAGGGTGCGCTTGCGCCGCGCACAAGACGCGCGCCCTTGACAGCTCCGGGCGTATGACACGATCACCCGGTTATCAGCAAAAGCGTTAAACTGCTCCATCCCGAAGAAGAATCGGGCGGGGATAAAAATTGGGGGTTGACACGAGACAACCTCATAGAAGCGGCGGGCTATTGACCGCCGACAATCCAGCAACTTGCAAAATCCTCGGCGGTCATAGACGTCATGGACCGCCGCTACAGTCGATGCTTCCGACTTTAAGTTCAAAGCCGCGTTACTCGATTCCCTGGGTGAGGGTCTCAGCATCTGCGTGCAGCAGCTGTTCATCACGCGCTGCTGCTGGAGCCTTGCTGAATACGAAAGTCCGCTGTATTGAAAAGTTGATCAACGACAAAGACCCGTCGACAAGCAACCTGCAGAGAAGAACATTCCAGCCGGTGGCATCCAGCAGAGTGCGCAACAGGAAAAATGAAACGGCACTGCTGAAGGTGAGCAGCACGTAAAACTTCAGGAGAGCGGTTCGAACCCGGCTTGAATTGTGGAAGACGAAGCTTCGGTTCACCGCGAAATTGATCAGACCGCCGGCGACAAACCGGGACAGGATCAAACTTCCAAGGAGGTTTCCGGAGATTCGGTATGCCAGCGCGAAGATCCCGAAGTCAACGCTCGTCGCCAGAATCGAGGAAAGATAAAACCGCGCCAGTACGAATGCGACGCGCATGGAATCGAGCAGCGGCTTGAAATGGTCCGGCCTGTGACCCTTGCTGTAAATCGTTCGGATCGGCTGCTCCACGATGTCATCCGCGAATTTGGAGCTGTTGACCAGCATTCCCATTTCGAATTCGTAGCGCTCGCCATCCAGCGCCATCATCTGCGGAATGGCCGAACGCGGAATGCCGCGCAGTCCTGTCTGCGTATCCGAAATGCGCTTGCCGGCGAAAAACCGGAACATCGCGCGCGTGAAGATATTGGCCAGCTTGCTGGTCCATGGACCGCAGTCGCCGAAAACGCGGCAGCCGAGCACGAGTTTGTTCGGATCGCGAAGCAACATCTCTGCCACTGACAGAGCATCTGCGGGCAAGTGCTTGCCGTCTGCGTCAACGGTGACAATGCCCGCACAATGGGGGTAGTTCACCAGAAAATGGTTCAAGCCTGTTTTCAGCGCCCTGCCTCTGCCAAGAGTAACGGCGTGCCGCAGGACATCGACGCCAGGCATGCTGGCGAGAACATCAAAGAGCTCACCGCATGAATCATCACTGCCATCGTCAACGAGGATCAGGGGCCCAAACCCGACTTGATGGAGTTCGTGAACCAGTGCAATGAGGCCTTCGCCGGGGTCGAGAGCGGGAATCAGCGCCGCCACTCCCAGATTCCTGCGAGCGTGCCGGTCCTCGGTTGGGGTGGATGCAAATTCCGTTTCGATCGCTTCCGTTTTAAACATATCTCGCTCCCCCGATCCTTCGGTTGAATCTTAAAACGAGGCCATCTTAAGAGGGGGCTACGAGAATCCGAATGGCACTAAAGTCGGACGACAAAAAACTAAAGCCCGCGACGTGCTCCATTCCGAAAGTGTGGTGGAATTGGGTTAGATACGCGCCTGGAAATCCCTCTCCCAGTGGGAGAGGGACACACTCACAATTCGTCGTCGCCCACACTTAGAAGAAGGTGTGATTCGAGCCCCGAGTACGACTCTATCGGCGGTGTCCGCGGCAGGTTCTACAAGGAGTACATGAAAGGCACGAACGTTGTTGTGCTTGATTCGGATGTCGCCGAAATGTTTCCAGATTCGGCCACCGTTAACGACGCCCTCCGTCTTCTTGCTCAGCTTGCCAAAAGACAAGTGAAGAACAAACCCAAGAAAGCGAAAACGGCTTAACACGTTGATGAAGCGTGAAATTCGGCGGATTCCGCCGTAGCACTGAGTCCAAGTGTCCTCACCTTGAGCGTCAAATCTGAGAAACTTGCTCAATGCTTCAGCTCGCCGGGTCAGCGCCTCGTCCTGGTCTTTCGCATGCGCAGACTCGTGAGACGGTCCGCGCCAGCCTGAAGCAAACTCAAGGATTTATTGATTCACGAAATGTAACCATATACGTTACATTGTAACTGTGTGATCAGGACATTCAAGCACGCCGAAAACTTCGCGATGCAGCTCTTCCAGGTTTCGGGCTTCATCCGTTAAAGGGAGAACGTAAGGGCGAGTACTCCATCTCGGTGAGCGCCAATTATCGAATGATGTTCCGTTTCGAAGGCGGCGACGTGCTGGATCTGAATCTAGAGGACTACCATTAGGACGAAGTGGGAAGGATGATTATCATGGCTGCTAGAAAGAAAGGACTACCCCCGACTCATCCGGGCGAGCTGCTCCGGCTCGAAATTATGCCTGGAGCAAAACTTACTCAGCAGGAGCTGGCGGACCGCCTCGGAGTATCTAGGCGAACCGTCAACGAGATCGTCGGCGAGAAGCGATCGGTGACGGCCGACATGGCACACCGGCTCGCCAGGCTTTTCAATACGACTCCAGAGTTCTGGCTGGGCCTACAGCAGGATGTAGATCTCTGGAAGGCGAAGCAGCAAGGCGCCGCGGCATATTCGAAGATTCGGCCAGTCAAAGAACAGGT
>JBGPBY010000653.1:0-3632 GCA_041481485.1 Terriglobia bacterium | reverse complement strand
TGAAGAAATTGGGGACAGAGAGCAATTTCCTTTTTAAGCCGTTTTATATCATTTGGGTTTCTCAGGAAATTGCTCTCTGTCCCCAATTTCTTCACAGCTTCATAGACCGCGCCTACAGGAAGAAGATGAACTGGAGCGATTACACTTATGCGCCTTCAAGCCGTCCTCGGTATTCTGGTATTTCTCGGTATTGCCTGGCTGATCAGCGAAAGAAAGCGTCAGGTGCGATTGCCCATGGTCCTGGCGGGAGTTCTCCTGCAGTTCGTTGTCGCCGGACTTCTTCTTTATGTTCCGTTCTTCAAGCGGTTTTTCCTTCTGCTCAATAGTGTTGTTCTGGGCATCGAGGCGGCGACAAAGGACGGAACCGCATTCGTATTCGGATTCATTGGCGGCGGCCAGTCTCCGTTTGCGGTGACCGATCCGGGCTCGAATTTCGTTCTGGCGTTCCAGGCGCTGCCACTGGTTCTGGTAATCGGCGCACTATCCGCGCTTCTCTTTTACTGGAAGATTCTTCCGTACATTGTGAAGGGACTTTCCTACGTGCTGCAGAAAACCCTGAATATTGGCGGCGCGTTGGGACTTGGCGCATCGACGACAATCTTCCTCGGACTTGTGGAAGCGCCGCTGGTCATCAAGCCGTACCTTAAAAAAATGACGCGCAGTGAATTGTTTTCGCTGATGACGGTCGGAATGGCATGCATCGCTGGAACAGTGATGGTGCTTTACGCCACGATTCTCACGAATGTGGTCCCCGACGCTCTCGGTCATATTCTGGTGGCTTCGTTTATCCACGTCGCTGCTGCACTGACGATAGCGCGCATCATGGTGCCGGAAACCGGCAGCGAAACGGCCGGCTCTTTTATCCCTCAGCGAACCGCAACCAGTTCCATGGATGCCATCGTTCAGGGAACGATGGATGGATTGAAACTTCTGCTGAATATCGTGGCGATGCTCGTCGTCATGGTGGCTCTCGTGCACATTGTCAACGCGCTGATTGGCTATTTGCCCGCAATTGGTGGACAGCCCCTGACGCTGCAGCGAATTCTGGGATTCATCATGGCGCCGGTGGTTTGGTTGTTCGGTATCCCATGGTCGCAGGCGCAGACTGGCGGTTTTCTGATGGGAACGAAGACAATTCTCAATGAGTTGCTGGCCTTCATTTCGATGTCTCAATTGCCGGCGGGCGCCTTGGACCCGCGCAGCCGGTTAATCATGGTTTATGCCCTGACGAGTTTCGCGAATTTCGGGAGTCTGGGAATTCTCATTGGCGGATTGGGAAGCCTTGAGCCGGAGCGCCGCAACGAAGTTGTAAATCTGGGGATGAAAGCGCTCCTGGCCGGCACGCTGGCTACATGCATGACCGGCGCAGTGGTGGGGATCCTCACGTAGGTCTGAAGCCGGACTCTATTGTTCTCCGACTTTGAAGTTGATGGTCACGATCGTGACTACTTCAACGGCCTTGCCGTCGACCTTGTACGGTTTGTATGTCCATTGCTTGACGGCGTCGGTGGCGGACTTGATCAGCAAATCTTCTCCTTTGCCCAACACTCGGACACTGCTTACCTTTCCCTCCTTGTCGATCACAAGCTCCAGGTTGATCATTCCGGTCAGCTTGGCGTCGAATGCTTCCTTCGGATACTTTGGATTTACCCGTTTTGTGAGTCTCTTTTCCTGTTCGGCGTTCGACACGCGCGTTGGCGCAACGGCGGGGGCTGAAGTTTGCGCGGCTAACGAAATCGAGAACATCGAAATCATCGTCATGGCGAGAATTGCGGATCGAATTTTGGACATCACTTTCTTTTACCCCTTTTCCCTGCACTTAAATCAGAATCCCGTCAATCTGCCTAATTAAAGTTTTTTAACCAGAAAGCTGCGGGAGCCAACACTTCGGCCCGCCAAATAAAATGGCAGGGTCTGGATGGCACGATTCTACACTTCCGTTATGGGACGCGCACTGGGATTCATCGGACTCATTTCTGTCGTTGCGATCGGCGGCTACGTTTATGTCGGGCAGATTCGCGAGGTTTCTCCCAACGGCGCAACTTCGAAAACCAGCGTCAATGTCATTGGTGTTCACAATGACCTGATGGCGATTGCCAATGCCGAGAAACGCTATTGGGTCACGCACGCGAAATACGCTCAGCTTGAGGAATTGGGCTCGAATGGCGACATCGCTGTACCGACGCGTCCGGATTATGCGTACAGCACCGTGGCCGGCGACAATAATTTCACCATCACGGCAACATACACTGGCGTAGATTCGAAGGCCCCGCGCCGGCTCACCATCGACGAGACGATGACACTGTCTTCCGAGTAGCTTGCCCGCATTTCTCAGCGGTTGCCTGCTGCAACGGTCGATACGCTCGCCCAGACTGCGTTGCGCTCGGTCGGCCGCCTCGACGTACTGTCGAGTACGCCTGCGGCGGCCTCGGTCGCGCGCCTTGTCTGGACGGCGTCTCGACCGTTTCGCGACGGCAACCGGTGAGAAATGCGGGCTAGGGTTCGGGCGGCGCTTCACCGCCGGTTTCGTCAATGGCAAAGTCTCCGTGATCGGCCTTGTCGAGCAAATCGAGAGCCGTTGCCGCCTGTTCCTTTGGCACCAGAACATCCACGGCTCCGAGCCCATCGACAACCATGCCATACACATTACGAAACGATTCTCCCCGTATTTCCGATGGGATTCCATTCGACTCGAGGAAGGACTGAATTTGACCTGTTTCCAGCTGTCCCTGAGCCGTGGTGATAGGGACATAAGAAACATATTCGTCATGGACAGGACCTGCCGGCTCGAGCGGAAGACGATCGACAAGATCGACGTCACAGTCACTGCAGCGGGTAAAGCCCTCTACGTACTCGGCCTTGCAATTCGGGCAAATCATGGTTCCCTCCGCTTTGATGGTTGCGCTGATCCGGTGTGCTGTCAAGGATGCAGTTCCGACTATAGGGGCGGTCTGTGACCCCAAATGACAATTGAACATTGAACAGTGAACATTGAACATTTCCCCTAAGAAATGTTCACTGTTCACTGTTCAATGTTCAATTGTCATTTGGGGTCACAGACCGCCCCTGCAGCCTCGAATTCGGACAACCAGTTAAGCGATCGTCACCTGCGAGGAAAGCCAGCCCAGGATCCAGGGAAATGCGAAAATCAAGATTCCCGCGAGAATGAACAGGGCGCCGCTGATTTGAGCCACCCAGCTCTGACTGGGGACAAACTTTTCCAGCAGGATGACCGCACCGATGGCTGCCATCCACCCCAGATGCATGATCCCCAGCACTGCCAGTGCCACCATGAGTCCCCAGCAGCAGCCAAAACAGTAGAGCCCGTGCTGAAAACCCATTCGCAGAGCTCCCTGCAGACCGTCATGCCAGTGTTCGGATACAAAATGGAACGGACTCTGGCAATGCCGCAGGCAGGCCCGCTTGAATGGACTCCATTGGTACAGTCCGGCCAGAACCAGACAGGTGGCAGCACCTCGAAGCACCGTTGAGTCCCCGCCGGGTATCTGAGGTGGTCCCCAAAATTCGGACCAGTGAATAAGGTGTAAAATCGCGAGCTTCGAAACGGAGCATCATGAAATCGAAGCAGCGGCGGAATTTCAGCGCGGACATGAAGGCACGAATCGCATTGG
>JBGPBY010000652.1:0-3653 GCA_041481485.1 Terriglobia bacterium | reverse complement strand
TGAATCGAATGTTCCCGGTACCCACTGGATGCCGCCCGGGGAGGTCCCCGCCGGCACGCCCGGTGTGTTGGGAACCTGGAAGTCGCTGTACGATAAGCTGGCCATGGCGCTGATGCGGCTGGTATCATCCAGGATGTACGACAAATACGTGAACGCCTTGTATTGGTCGGTGACGTCGTGAAGCGCTGTATAACTACCCGTGGGGTTTTCGATTCCCAGGGCGCTGTGGGTATAGCTGCCATCCGCGAAGTAATTGAAATTCCCCTTGGAGCCGCCGATTTCGCCGCTTGGTTTGATGGTATCGAAGCTGCCGCCGTACATCGATACAGTGCCGCCAGGGTCGAACGCGCCGCTTTTGGTGCGGATATCGACAACGCCCGCCGTGCGAAATCCGTATTGAGCGGGCAGGGAGCCGGTGATGAGGCGGAGGCTGTCCACGAACCGGGTATCAAGTTCCTGGCCGAACCCGGTGATCCCTTCCGGCAGCAGCACGTCGTTGATACGGTATTGGATATTGGCGTGTTCGCCGCGGAGATGGAGGTCGCCATTGGCCGCGGAATCCTGCGCCATGCCGGGAGCGTGGAGCAGCACCTCGTTGAGCGGTGCGTTTTCACCCCCAGCCATGTTGCCGATTTGCTCCTTCGTGATGGGAAAAACGGTGGCGCCCAGGTCCGGCAGGATCTGGCTCCGCGCCGATTCCAGCCGGCCGAAGACATCCACTGGGGCCAGTTTGGTCACATTCGTCGAACTGCCGGAATCCGTGCTCGCCGCCGGTGAAGTGGTCGTTTGAGCCATCGCTGCGCCGCCGCAGGTTAACGAAAGCAGCCAAATGACGAGGCGATAGAAGCGTTGATTGCGGCTGGACGGACTGGGCCAACTGGTCGGCACAGAAGATGTGTAGGAGTTCGGTTTCATAACAAAATTATATTTTCTTAACGGTCTAAATTCTGACACTTTGGTTGACAAGTTCCGGACATTCGTTTGTTTCCGCCTGGGAAAAAGACCCGCAGAACGGGGTGATACCAGGCGGATCAGTTTAGGGAAGAACGCAGGCTCCCCGCATTGAACACAACGCAGGGATTCCGCGGAACGAGAGAACTAAACGGCAGGAGGACCGCGGCTGGGGGTCAGCCGGTAATCGGAAGAAGGAAGAAACTGAAACTCGGCACAGGTCAGCAGAGTGCTCCAAACATCGGGCAGGACAGGCGCGACAGCGGCCACAGGCGCCGACAGCAACAAGTGGTGCTGCAATTGTGTGACTAAACAATTGTGAGCAGGATTTTGGGAATCCTGATGGAGAAGACGGTGGAGGCCTGGCGAAACCTCGAGGGCGCACATCGCGATCCATAGCGAAACCATCACCGCGACGGCAATGAGACGGATACCGTTGCCCTGACGCTTCGATGTGCTCCAACACTTCACGCTGATTCGTAATAAAGCACTCCGGCGAAGGTTAAGCAAGCAGGATTCGTAAAGCACTAAAGCGCTATTCCGCAAATGCTTGAAATCGATCCCCACGCTTAAGACTTCGCTGGATTGCCGGCCTTGGATACAGGAAGTGAACCTTTGCCTACTCTTCGATTACAACCGGCGGCGGCGGAAAGATCGGACCGGGTGATGTGCAATGGAGATTTTGTACCACGGCACGTCCCCGGAGTTGCTGGAATGTAACCTGGCCGACACCTGGTTGACGCCGAATGCCGGTAGGCTGCCGCAGGAATGATCAACTTCGGCAGCCAACTCAGCTGGAGTGCCAGCGGAAGTGGCAGTTGACACTTTTCTCTTCATCCGACAGGATGCGGTCGGAATGGGTTCCAGTGAAGATCAATTCCCCAGAATTTGCGCAGCGAAAATAAATCAGAGGCGGCATAACGGAAATGTTTCTCAATGACGCAGGCACTCGCCGGCGATCCCGGTTCCCTGAAATCCAAGCGCATAATAAAACGAGCGGAGGTAAAATATGACTGACCTGCTGACCGGTAAACTTCTGGCGATCGGAATTCCGATTGGCGCCCTCCTTCTTCTCATCGTCTGCTATAAGTTGATACTTCGGATTTTCGGGGTGATTATCATTCCGAAAAACACTATCGGCATAGTCAATAAGAAGTTCGTCCTTTTCGGCTCAAACAAGACGCTCCCGGACGGCGAGATTATCGCCCTCAAAGGCGAAGCCGGCATTCAGGCCGACACTCTGCCGCCTGGCATCCATTTCTGGCGCTGGCCATGGCAATACAGCATCCAGAGCCAGGAATTTGTTACGATAAGCCAAGGCGAAATCGGCGTGGTCGAAGCACGGGGCGGCAAGCCGCTGAGCAACGGCCGCGTTCTTGCTAAAAAGGTCGAGAGCGATTCGTTTCAGAATGTGCGCTTGTTCCTCCAAAATGGCGGCGAGCGCGGTCCGCAGATCGCCATCATCCCGCCCGGAACCTACCGCATCAACACTGCCTTCTTCGGGGTTACCCCGGCTGCGGTCACGCAGCTTGAAGACAACACGATCGGTGTCGTCACCACTCAGGATGGAAAGCCATTGCCGACCGGCGAAATCGCCGGCAAAGAGATCCCGGAACACAACATGTTCCAGGATGGTGAGGCATTCATCCAGAACGGTGGTCACAAGGGCCTGCAGGAGCAAGTGCTTCTGGCCGGACGATACTTCCTCAACCCGAACTTCGCTACCGTCGAGATCAAGCCGATGACGGAAGTGCCGATCGCCCACGTGGGCGTCGTCATCTCGTACGTCGGCGAGGCCGGAGCGGACGTGACAGGCGTCGAGTTCAAGCACGGCAACATGGTGAAAAAGGGCGAGAAGGGCGTCTGGGTCGAGCCTCTCGATCCCGGCAAGTATCCGATCAACCCATATACCAACAAAGTCGAGTGCGTGCCTACGGCCAACGTTGTCCTCAATTGGGCGACCGGAAAGACCGAGGCACACAAGCTCGATGAGAATCTGTGCACGATCAAGGTCCGCTCGTCGGACGGCTTCACGTTCAACCTGGACGTGAGCCAGATCATCCATATCCCGCGGAACGATGCTCCCAAGGTTATCGCCCGCTTCGGAAGCGTGGTCAATCTGGTCAGCCAGGTGCTGGAGCCGACCATCGGCAACTACTTCCGCAATGCGGCCCAGGGATCGGATGTCATCAGCTTCCTCAAAGAGCGGCAATCTCGGCAGAAGGACGCGAGAGACGCCATCTCAAAAGCCCTCGAGGAATATAACGTCGGCGCCGTCGACACCCTCATCGGCGATATCACGCCGCCGGAGTCGTTGATGAAGACTCTGACCGATCGCAAGATCGCCGAGCAGGAGACGGTGACCTTCGAGACCCAGCGCAAGGCCCAGGAGATTCGCCAGCAGCTCCAGCAGGCTACGGCGATGGCGGATACTCAGGCCAAGGTCGTGGATTCCGAACGGAGTGTGACAATCGCCGAATTCCAGGCCAAGGCCGCGGTCAAGCAGGCCGAGGGTCTAGCCCAGGCAAAGACCGTCCAAGCCACGGCTGATGCCATGGTCGTGAAGACTGTCGGCGAGGCTGAAGCTACGAAGGTCAAAGCAATCGGCACCGCCGAAGCCGACGTCATCAAGTTGAAGATCAGCTCCATGGAAGCCGGAAATTACGCGAGCGTTCAAGTTGCACAGGCATTGGCCGGCAGTA
>JBGPBY010000651.1:0-3683 GCA_041481485.1 Terriglobia bacterium | reverse complement strand
GCACGGTCTGTCAGATGCGGAATAAATTCGAATTGGGCAACTGTAGGGGCGGTCTATGACCGCCCACAATTTCAAGGGATGCAAGCCTCCGAATTGTGCGCGGTCACAGACCGCGCCTACAGTCCGCTTTCAGTCAAGTATGTCAATGACTCCCAACGGGAGGTGCTGTGGCGCCCACACTCTCGAACTGACGAATCGCGCGCAGTGATAGACGTCCCCACATTCGAACGGGGAGTTGGTGGGTATCAAAGCTGAAATTCGAGTCGTCAAATAAATGTCGAATTGAGTCCGTTCCCGTCAAAAACACGTCCAGATTCTGGCGATTTTCCACCAAAAAAGTTGAAACGGGCCCGTGAGACGGGGAGTTTTCGATACCGGATCGGAAGCAAACCTCCATTCCGAATGACTTACGCCCCTTAAATTCCTGCTATTTGCAATGCGGGTCCCGCGGCACTTGCCGTGCTTTCCATATTTCTTCAATTAAGAGGAAGGCATTGGATATGGACACGTCATCGAACCCAGTTCCGTCCGACATTCCCGGACTTGTCGCACAAGCGCGCGCGGCGTATCAACAGACACGATTTAAGGAATGTCTGGCTCTGACAAAATCTCTGTTGCAGATTGACCCTTCGAACCCCGCCGCTATCCAGCTGCAATCGGCAATCCGGGCCGACATGCAGCGTGATCTCGCGGACGCGCGCCTGCTCCTGGAGGATTCGAGGCACAAGCAGGACGGACAAAAATATCGCAAGGCAGCTGAAATCATCCTGGTGAAGGCGCTCATGCTCGATCCCGACAATGAGGGCGCTAAAACACTGTTGACGAGCGCGCGATCGTCGTCTTCCGATCCCATTCAACCCAGTGCATCGACGCCACCGGCAGTATCGCCATCTGCGTCGGCGCCATCCGCAATGTTGCCATCTGCGTATCCCACCACTGCCTCCCCTGCCGTCGCTGTCTTAGAAGCACCACCTGTCATTGCCCCTGTTCCTCTGCAGGTGATTCCTCGGATCGTATCTGAACCGGAACGGGTCTTCGTGCCCGCGGCGGCCCCGGTCCCTCAAGTTCAGACTGCAAAATTTGAATCACCCGTATATGACTATGTTCCTCCGCCGGAACACCGGAGACATCCGGACGAAATAGGGTTCACGACGGGAACGGCCGCCCACGCAGTTAAGCCGGCGAAAGCGGAAAAGCGGCCATCGCTGACAATTCCAATTGCAGTCGTATTGGTTGCAGTTCTTGGCGGAGGATTCCTGCTTGTAAGACAGCGGTACGCATCGTCTTCAAACTCAACTCCCGCGTCCCCTGCACAAGCGGCTAATGTGGTTCCAAATGCGCAGCAACCGCCATCCGGAGCGTATCCAATACCTCCAAAAGCGGCGTCTGCACCGGCACTCAATACACAGGGAACTGCCAATACGGCAGCTCCCCCCAAACTGGTTGCAGCGGCCAATGCGCCACCCGCCATTCCCGCAGCAACAAATGCCACAACATCTGCATCTGCGGCTCCGCCGGTGCGTCCGAATACGACTACTGCCGGAGCGACGGGTTCACTCGCGGTGAATTCATCAATTTCCGCCGAAATTTATTTTGGCGACAAGTATCTCGGTTCGACGCCGACAACGCTGCAGCTTCCGGCAGGCAGCCAAACAGTGGAATACCGCCACAGTGATCTGCGCGCGGTTGTCACACACGTCATAAAACCAAACGAAACAACGACCGCAAACATCACGTTTGATGCAACTGTTCAGGTCAATGCAAGGCCATGGGCGCAGGTATACGTTGAAGGTGTACAACGCGTACCGCTAGGACAGACGCCGTTAAGCAATGTCAAGCTTCCCATCGGAAGTGTCCTTGTATTTGAAAATCCAAACTTTCCATCGAAGAGTCATAAGATCGCCGCGGATGACAAGACGATCCAGATGGTTTTCCAGTAGAGGTGTCAGATGATCGCATATGTCCTCGGATTCATGATGCTGATTCAATCAGCGAATGCCCAGGCGCCCAAGGATGATATTAAGGATTCGCTGAAGCAGGCCCGGGACTTGTACTACGATGCCAAATACAGTGAATCCGTACAGCTTCTGCTTCGGGTCAACGACCAGCTCCAGTCGAGAACGGATCGCCTGCAGGACAAGGTCGACGTAAAACTTCAGCTGGCGCTGGCCAATATCGGATTAAACGACATCGATAAGGCGAAGTCCTACCTCATTCAGATGTACACGCTGGATCCGAATGCGGCGCTGGATGCCGACCAGTACTCGCCCAAAGTCATTTCGATGGCCACCGAAGCAAAAACAGAAATGACACGGATTCGCTGTCAGGCGATCGAAGACGATGCGCGCAACAACCTCAAAGAAGGAAACGCGGCCGCCATCGCACGTCTCCCCGGATCCCCAGACGCCAAGTGCGTCAATATGGCCGCCATTAGTGCGGACGCCGCCGACCTTCTCTACAAAACCGGCCTGGACGCGTACAAGAACTCCGAATATCCAACAGCCCTTCAGAATTTTCAGGCTACTCTGAAATTCTCACCCAAACACGAATTTGCGCTTCAGTATATCCAACTGACCCAGGACCGCTTGCAGGTTGCACTCGAACTCGTACTGATCGAGTGGCAGAAAAATTTCGATACGCATCAACTCCGTGCCGCCGCCACAAATTACAAACAGATTGCGTCTTTCAATGCCGGCAACAACAATTCCCAGGCGATGCGTAAGGCAGCAGATCAATATCGGAAAGCATTAACGGACCTCGTCGATTCCTGGAACCGGACATGCGCCATCGGCAATACCGAAGAGATGAATGACCTGCTGGGACAAATCACCGAATTGTTGCCGGACCCGACATTCGGAGAAGACATTCGCGCCAAGATGACTCCCTGCTCAATTCCGGATACAAGAGTGGCGGACGCAAGGCCTGCGTCTCCGTCGCCGGAACCGAAAGCGCCGCCGCGAAACGAGCCGAAGACTGAAGTGAAGAATCCACCGAAAGCAGAGACCAAGGCGGTTTCGCTAGTGGGACGCACTGGACCATGCCTCCAGGCCGACTACCGTGTGGCGATGACCCGGCTGAAATCGAGAGTCGATCCAGAAATTCCGCGGGAAGCCCGTCCCATCATTCAAAACGGTCAGGTGACGGTGAGAATCAAAATTCGAATCGATGAGGAAGGGATCATCAGCAGTTCGGAAATCAAAGCTGGAAATCCCATTCTCAACAATCCGGTCCGGAATGCCGTCGAACAATGGAAATTTTCCCCAGCCATGGATATCAATGGCATCCGGTGCGTGGACACCGAAATCCCCATCGTCATTGGCCCGCTTACCGTGCGCTAACGAACGTCGCCCATGTTGTTGTCAGATGTCAATTGGCTGTTGAATGTGTATTGTAATTGCTTCAATGGCGAACTGACTCAATAGGTTCTCCGCTATCATTTCAACGTGCCGCTGGCTCAGGCGAATCAATTTTTCCCGACGTTCCGTTCAGTCCTTGGAGGAATTTGGAAATGCGTTCCCTAAGTAGGCTGTTTCATAAACACGCACACGTATTCAGGGCGGCACAATAGCTGTAAGCGCGATTCCCCAATGTAGGGGCGGTGGATGTCCCCCCACCAATTTGAAGGCTTGCACAATCGCACATGTGTGCGGTCATATAACGCCCCAACAATGGGGAATAGCGCG
>JBGPBY010000650.1:0-3684 GCA_041481485.1 Terriglobia bacterium | reverse complement strand
GTCTGGTTCAGACTGACATCAAGAAAGTTCTCGCCTACTCCACCATCAGCCAGTTGGGCTACATGTTTCTCGCCTGCGGCGCGGGGGCTTACGCTGCGGGTGTTTTTCACTTGATGACCCATGCCTTCTTCAAGGCGTTGCTTTTTCTGGGGGCCGGAAGCGTCATTCACGGCATGGGCGGTATTCAGGACATTCGGAAAATGGGCGGGCTGCGCAGCAAGATGCCGTGGACCTTCTGGACATTTCTGATCGGAACTGTGGCCATTGCCGGAATCCCCGGTCTCGCCGGATTTTTCAGCAAGGATCTGATTCTCGCTTCTGTCTGGAACAGCGAGCACTATGGCAAGGCGCTGTGGGCCGTTGGACTGCTGACCGCAGGATTCACGTCGTTTTACATGTTCCGGCTTCTGATTCTCACATTCTTTGGCCAGGCCCGCTACACACATCATGACGTGCATCACGTGCATGAATCTCCGGCCTCCATGCTGATTCCGCTCGTGATTCTTGCAGCCGGAGCAATTGCGGGCGGGTATCTGAGCGTACCGTCGTTTCTGGGTTTCGAACCGCACGAAGCTGCCGGCGAATCGATGGAAGCGATTCTCATGGGCGCTTCGATTCTGGCAGCTCTCTCGGGTCTGGGGCTCGCATGGCTGATGTATGTGTCCAAACCGGACCTGCCGGCCCGCATGGCACGTGGGGCCGAAGCCATGTATTCGATCCTGTCCCACAAGTACTACATTGACGAAATCTATGAATCCGTCATCGTCTCGCCGATACTCCAGACCTCGCGGGAATTCCTCTGGAAGTTTCTGGATGTTGTGGTGATCGATGGAATCGTAAATGGAATCGGACAATCCGTTCGCGTGATGGCCGCAATACTGCGTCATATGCAGAGCGGATACGTTCGAACCTATGCCGCATGGATACTCGCCGGCGGCGTTCTGGTGCTCGCATGGTTTTTGAGGTGATGAAACAAGAATGGATTCCCTGATTTCATCTCACATCCTGACCATCGTCACTTTCACGCCGGCGCTGGGAGCCCTGCTGCTCCTGTTTCACGATCGGAATCACGTCAAATCGATCCGCGCATTTGCGTTCGTCGTGACGCTGCTGTCATTCGTGTTTTCGCTGCACTTGATAGCGCACTTCGACATGGGAAACCCGGAGTTCCAGTATTCCGTGAACATTCCGTGGATTCCCTCATTCGGCATCAACTACGCCATGGGTGTGGACGGAATCAGCATGCTCCTGATTCTGCTGACAACGGTGCTGACTCCACTGGCCATGCTGGCGTCCTGGTCGATTGCCGATCGTTCGAAGGAATATTTCATCTTCATGCTTCTTCTGGAAACAGGAATGATTGGCGTCTTTGCATCGCTCGATCTATTCCTGTTTTATGTGTTCTGGGAAGTCATGCTGGTGCCGATGTACTTTCTCGTCGGAGTCTGGGGAGGAGAACGGCGGATATACGCGGCGATGAAATTCGTTCTCTACACCATGATCGGCGGCGTGCTGATGCTGGTCGCCATCATTTCGCTCTACTTCATGCACGGCAATGCGACCGGAGTATACACGTTCAACTATCCGGCAATTCTGCAGGCATTGAGCACGGGACGCCTGATTCTTTCGCCGAATGTGGAGTTGCTGCTGTTTCTGGCGTTCTTTGTGGCCTTTGCCATCAAAGTTCCGTTGTTTCCATTTCATACCTGGTTGCCGGATGCCCACGTGGAAGCGCCGACTGCCGGCTCCGTGCTTCTTGCCGGAGTGATGCTGAAGATGGGAACCTACGGATTGGTTCGCTTCAGCCTTCCGTTTTTCCCACACGTCAGTCACGTGCTCGCACCCATTATCTCGATGTTTGCGGTGATCGGCATCATCTACGGTGCGCTCGTTGCCATGGTTCAGCCGGACATGAAAAAGCTCGTGGCTTATTCTTCGGTAAGCCATCTCGGATTTGTCGTTCTCGGCATATTCAGCTTCACGACGCAGGGCCTGGAAGGTGCGGTGTATCAGATGCTGAACCACGGCGTATCTACTGGAGCTCTGTTTCTGCTGGTCGGCATGATCTATGAGCGGCGGCACACACGGGCCATCGCTGATTTTGGGGGTCTGGCTCATCGCATGCCGTTGTATGCGGGCGTATTCCTGATTGTGACTCTGTCTTCAATCGGACTGCCAGGTCTCAATGGATTTGTCGGAGAATTTCTGATTCTGCTCGGCACTTTCGGAGCAAGCCCGTCCCGAGCAGCGGTTGCCGCCACCGGAGTGATTCTCTCTGCCGTGTATATGCTGTGGATGTACCAGCGGGTGATCTGGGGTCCAATCACCAACCCGAAAAACGAAACTCTCAAGGACATGAACGGACGCGAAAAGCTGATGCTTGCTCCGCTGCTGATTCTGATCGTGTGGATGGGGATGTATTCGAATCACTTCCTCCGGCCGATGGACGCTTCAGTAAGCAAGCTTGTTCATCGGGTTGAGAAACAAGCCGTCGATTTCGCGCTCAATCCGAAATGAATATTCCGGTCATTAACATTTCTTCAATCCTGCCGTCGGTGGTGCTGGCCATAGTGGGAATTCTGATCATGGTCATTGATCCGTTTCTGTCGCGTGTGCAGCAGCGGATCACTGCGACCATCGCACTGGGAGGCGTCGCACTGGCGGGACTTGCCGTCGTCCCGATGTCGAATCAGACCGGACTTTACTATTCAAAACTCTGGATTCTCGACAACTTTACGATTTTCTTTCATGTTGTATTCCTTTTGATTGCAGCACTGACGATTCTGTCTTCGGTGGATTTTGTCTCACGCGAGAACCTCCCTCAGGGCGAGTACTACGCGTTGCTTTTGTTTGCCGCGGCGGGAATGCTCATGATGTCCGGTTCGAACGACCTGATGATGATCTTTCTCGGACTGGAAATCCTTTCCATCGCCACTTACATTTTGGCAGGATTCCGCCGCACCGATCTGAAGTCCAACGAGTCGGCACTGAAGTACTTTCTGCTGGGATCGTTCGCCTCTGCATTTTTTCTTTACGGCACGGCGCTGGTGTTCGGAGCGACCAACTCGACAAACCTCAGCATGATTGGCGAATCCGTCAAAGGACCCGAGACTCAGATCACCCTGGTTTACCTTGCGGCGGGACTGATTCTGATTGCGCTCTGCTTCAAGGTTGCCGTGGCGCCGTTTCATATTTGGACACCTGACGTGTACGAAGGTGCACCTTCACCCATCACCGGGTTCATGTCGGCCGGTCCCAAGGCGGCGGGCTTCGCCGTTCTGTTTAGAATTTTCCTGACTGCCTTTCCAGCTCTTCTGGATCGGTGGGTGGACGCGATTTGGGTCATCGCCGCATTGACCATGATTCTCGGCAATGTGATTGCCGTATTGCAGCCGAACATCAAGAGGATGCTGGCGTATTCATCCATTGCCCATGCCAGATACGTGGCGGCAGCATTTGCCGCATCCAGCCGGCGGGGTATTTCCGCGGCATTGTTTTACCTGCTCGCGTACAGTGCAATGAATCTGGGTGCCTTTGCCATCATTACTGTATTGAGCCGGTCGGAAGACAAACTGGTCTGGCTGAACGACTATTCGGGACTCGCTGCGAAGCGTCCCGGCCTTGCAGCCCTGCTCTCCCTGTTTTTACTTTCGCTGGCCGGAGTTCCGGGAACGGCGGGATTTG
>JBGPBY010000649.1:0-3684 GCA_041481485.1 Terriglobia bacterium | reverse complement strand
TTGCTCGCCTGTTCGGTCAGCTCGGAGACGACGCACCGGCAATCGTGACACGTGGTCTCGCCGACGAATCCGCGTATCTCTGGTTGAAGCAGTTTGAGGCCGAGAATCGGCTGGTGCCCGTGGTGGGAGATTTTTCCGGACCCAAAACCTTCAAGACAGTGGCGGCCTTTCTTTCGAAAAACAACCTGAAGGTTTCGACATTTTATACGTCAAACGTGGAATATTACCTTTTTGGTCAGACATCGTGGCGGCGCTACATCGACAATGTCCGGGCGCTTCCGTTTTTAGATCCGGCAGTTTTCATCCGTTCGTATTTTGCGGGTGCAGGACCAACCCATCCTCAGTCTGTTCCAGGCCATCGATCGACTTCCCTCGTCCAGGACGTGGCACGCTTCCTCGCCGATGAAAAGGCCGGCCGCATCCGGGAATACTGGGATGTCGTTAACCGCTGAATTATTTTGCCGCCCGTCCCAGTACCTCGAAATACTTCGCAAACATTTCCATGCCACCCGACGCCTGTTCCCAGTCAAAGTTTTCGTTTGGAGCGTGATAGCCGTGCTCCGGCAGGCTGAGGCCCAGGAAAACCACCGGCGCCTTCAGGTACTTCTGCATTGTAACGACGGCTCCTATGGATCCTCCTTCTCTCACCCACGCGGGACTTTTACCAAAGGCCGCGCACATTGCCTCGGAAGCAGCATCCGCATATGGCCCAGTTTTCGGACCGAGAAACGGTTTCAGAAAGGACTCCGGAATTACCTGAACATCCGGGTTTCTCTTCTTGATGAAATTCTTCACGAGACGAAAAATTTTCGAAGGGTCCTGATTGGGCACCAGCCGCATGCTGACTTTCGCTTCGGCTCGTGGTGCGATCGCTGTTTTGACTCCGGGCCCCGTATAGCCGCCGACCATACCATGCACTTCAAATGTGGGATGGGCCCATAGCCTCCGTACGGCCTCTTCCAGTGATTTTGTGCGGATGCGCTTGAGCTCGTGCGCGCGCTGGAACTCCTTTGCAGTGAAACCGGACGCCAGAAAATTCTTCATATCGTCGCGCGATACCTTCATCACGTCTTTGTAGAATCCCGGAATCTTTACGTTTCCGGTGCGTGCGTCATAGCACTCCGCAATGAGCTGGCACAATTCTCCAATAGGATTTCGGGCCACACCCCCGGTAGTACCCGAATGAACGTCCTTAGTACCCGTTTCCAGGACAATTCGAAATGGCGCAAGACCGCGAAGTCCGTATGCCACAGCGGGCCGTCCGCGCCGCGTCCAGATGGTGTCGGAGACGACGACCGAATCGGTCCGCAGGCGAGCCGCGTTGGCTTTCATGAAATGCTCGAAGTTTGGACTTCCGATTTCTTCTTCCAGTTCCCAGATCAGCTGAATGTTGACCGGCGTTTTTCGCTGTACGGCAATGCGTGCGCCAAACAGTGCGGAAAGCGCTGGCCCCTTGTCATCGGTGGTGCCGCGGCCAAAGTAACGTCCGTTCTCCTGATGAAAGACGAACGGTTCACGTTTCCATTGCGGCTCGTTGGCAGGCTGCACATCGAGATGGTTGTATATCGTGACATTGGGACGATTGACCCCGGTTTCGAACCTTCCAACAACGACAGGATTTCCAGGAGTTGAAATCTTCTCGGCCTCGCCACCGAAAGCCTGAATGGTTTTTACCGCGGTCTCGGCAAGGCGTTCAATATCCGCGCGCCGATCCGGTTCCGCACTGATGCTGGGAATTTCAACCCACTCTTTTAGAATCTTTTCAAATTCCGATCGTTCAGTTTGCATTTCGAGATTCTGCCATATTCCCGCTATGATCCACTCATCATGTGGCGCAATCGTACTGAACAGTATTTCAAGGGACTGCAGGACCGCATTTGCCGGGGGCTCGAAGTTTTGGATGGGACGACGTTTCGAGAGGACCTGTGGTCTCGCGAGGGCGGCGGCGGCGGCCGGACCCGTGTCATTGAAGAAGGCGGCGTATTTGAAAAGGCCGGAGTGAATTTCTCTGCCGTATCCGGAAATCTGCCGGAGGAATTCGCTGCAAAAATACCGAGAGGCAGCGGAACTGAATTCTTTGCCACGGGAATTTCGCTGGTATTGCACCCTCACAGTCCGATGATTCCCACGGTCCACGCCAATTTCCGCTACCTCGAAAAAGGAGACGCCGCCTGGTTTGGCGGCGGCGCGGATCTCACGCCGTACTATCCCCATGATGAGGACGCCATTCACTTTCATCGCACGTTGAAAACGGTTTGCGATCATCATGACCCCGACTACTACTGCCGATTCAAGAAATGGTGCGATGAATACTTCTATCTCAAGCATCGCGGCGAAACGCGCGGCATCGGCGGCCTGTTCTTCGACTACGTCGAAGGCGATCGTGAAAGGAATTTTGCGTTTATCAGCGAACTTGGCGATGCTTTTCTGGACGCGTACCTGCCGATCGCCAATCGGCGTCTGCCTGAAACTTATACGGAAAAACAACGTCAATATCAGCTTTACCGGCGCGGCCGGTATGTCGAATTTAATCTTCTTTACGACAGAGGGACGATCTTTGGTCTGGAAACACGCGGAAGGACCGAATCGATACTGATGAGCCTGCCATCGCTGGTGCGCTGGGTTTACGATTTCAAACCGGAACCCGGCTCGATCGAAGAAAAGAATATGGAATTCTTCAAACCCAGGGAATGGATCTGATGTTTTGCCGATTCTGCGGCGCGCAGATTATTGAAGACAGCTTGTTTTGCGCGAAATGCGGCAAGCGTCTTGGACGAAAGACTCATCCGCGGGTCGAAGAAGTCGTCGCTCGCTACCGGCTGAACACGCCGTATCCCTATTTTGGGTTGTTGCTGGCATTGTGTCTGGTATGGGTTGTGACTACACGCCGGCCGTCGTTTGACTACTCGAAAACCAAATGGAGCATCGAAATGGACCGCAAAACGGACACTCCGGCGGACAACATCTATCGGGAGAGCCTGTCGATCGTTGTGGAAAACACCGGCGCCACCCCCCTTCATGGAATTCCAATTGAGCTTCATGCGGTCATCGAACCACAAAAAATGGCGGATGTTGTAGCGGTATTTCCCGGAGATCGCGAATTGTTGATTGAAGGCGGTCAATCGCACTCTGTCGCGCTCGTGTTGTCGGATGCCATCGCAGCAGGAGCAAAGCGCCGCTATGCGTTGGATGAAATTGTGCAGACTCAGGCTCCATTCAAAGTGACCCTTCGGGTCATTCAGGACAACGCAAAAGTGGTCCTGGCCGATCATATTACTGAACGGTGATCTGGCTACGGCGTCTGGCAATTATCCTCGTCGTTCTGATTCTGGGATTTTTTTTCCTGTTTCTGCCGATTGCCGGCTCCTTCCTGATTACCAACAGCCGATTCAAATATCCCGAACGAGGAACACACCGCCCGGAAGACGTGGGATTGCATGTCGAGAATGTCGAATTCCGGTCGCGGGACGGAATCACACTGCGTGGCTGGTGGAGTGCCGGAAAGCCGGGACTCCCTGTGGTTATTTTCTGTCACGGCCTGAACCGGTCTCGGCTGGAATTACTGGAACGCGCCGGTGAAGCCAACAAGCGTGGTTATGGTGTTCTGCTGTTTGACCTTCGCAATCATGGTGAAAGCGATCGGGCACACACCACTTTGGGAATTCTCGAAGCCCAGGACGTGGC
>JBGPBY010000648.1:0-3691 GCA_041481485.1 Terriglobia bacterium | reverse complement strand
GGCGGTCATAGACCGCCCCTACATTGGGGAAGGGGAATCGCATTTATTCACCGTCCGGACGGCTCTTGCACGATTCCCGCCAGTCCTTCCACCAACTCCAACTGAATCTCGCTTTCGGCGGCGAATGACAGGAGCGCGTCGTGATCGTAAATCTTGAGATCGCCGTTGAGGAAGTGCGCGCACGAATTGCACCCATCCGTCGCAAACACGATATTGCGTTCGGGCGAATATGCCAGCATTCGCGCCGATGTGCTGTCCCGCTGGATGCGGCCGGCCTTTTCGTATTGATCGGGATGGATGATCCAGACTTCCGGCGGCTGGAGATGCTGAGATGCTGCAATCTGGCGAATCGAATCCATGTCGAATTCGATCAACTCCTCCGCTTTTGCCGACAGCTCCCGCTCCACCAGCCGGTGAGGCTTCATTTTTCAAGTTCGCCGGCAACGATATTCAGGGAACCCAGCGAAGCCACCGCATCCGAAATGTATCCGCCCTTTACCAGAGAACTGAACGCCTGGAAGATGTAGAAGCATGCGCCGCGGCAGCGAAGCCGGTACGGGCGTTTGGACCCGTCGCTGACGAGATAGAAGCCCAATTCCCCATTCGCCGCTTCCCAGTAGGAATACACTTCGCCGATCGGCGGAAGAATTCCATCCTGAATCAGCTCGAAGTGATTCATCAGATCTTCGATATTGGAATACACGCCTTTCTTGGGTGGAAGGCTGATGCGCCGATCCTGAATCTGAACCGGCCCTTCGGGAAGGTTCTCCAGCGCTTGTGCGATAATCCGCAGGCTCTGGCGTACCTCTTCCATGCGTACCAGATACCGGTCGTAGACATCGCCGCGCTCGCCGACCGGAATATCGAACTCGAACTTGTCGTAGTCGTAATTCGGGAACCACTTCCGGATGTCGTAAGGGACGCCTGCGGCACGTAATGTCGGTCCGGTGAATCCCCAGTCGATGGCATCCTCGGCGGAAATCGCGGTGATTCCCTCGGTTCGCATCTTGAACAGCTTGTTGTGGCGGTTCATTTTCTCGAGGTTGTCGACATAGACGGGAATGGATTTCAGCAGCTTGCGTGCACGATCGACGAAATCGCTTGGAATATCGTCGGATAATCCGCCGATACGGACATAGCTGACCGTGAGACGTCCGCCGCAGCAGGACTCGATCAAATCGTAAATTTCTTCGCGCGGCCGGAAGGAGTACCAGAAATTGCTGATCGATCCGAGGTCGACCAGATTGGTTCCGATGCACACCAGGTGATCGGCGATGCGGCTGAATTCGGAAAGAATCACGCGAATGTATTGCGCGCGTTTCGGAATCTCGACATCAAAAAGTTTCTCAACGGCCATGGCGTAGGTGACGCCATTCATCATTCCCGACATGTAGTTCAGCCGGTCGGTAAAGGGGATCACCTGCCAGTACGTATGGGTTTCCGACATCTTCTCGAAACAGCGGTGCAGATAGCCGATTTCGGTGTCGGAATCGAGGATGCGTTCGCCGTCGACGGCGACCTGCAATCGAAACGTGCCGTGCATTGCCGGATGCTGAGGGCCGAGATTCAGGATCTGCGGGTGATCGATGCCCATGGATTCGGCGTACTTTTTTGCGCGCTCAACTACGGGAAGATCGAAGGTTTCCGTGGCCAACGTGCGCTGCCCGGGAGGAAAATCGCGCCGCAACGGATGGCCCTCAAACTGGTTGTGCGTCAAAATGCGGCGCAGATCCGGATGGCCATTGAATTGAATTCCAAACATGTCGAACGCTTCACGTTCAGACCAGTTCGCACCCTTCCACACATCCACGACACTGTCGATTACAGGATTGTCACCCGAGACCGGCGCCTTGATCCGTACGCGATGTTTGTTGGAAAGAGAAAGAAGGTGATAGACAACGTCGTAGCGGTCCGCCCGCTCCTGCAGATAGTCAACGGCCGTGACGTCGAGCAGCATTTTGAAATCGAATGACGGATCGGTTTTGAGCGTGCGCAGAATCTGTTTGATGTTCTCTCGCTTTACCGTGATCGACAGATCGCCGCGGAATTCGCGCATGCCAATGAGGTCTTCGGGGAAACGCTCTTTGAACGCCTTTGCGATGGGCCCTTCGACGTCCTGTTTTTCTTCTAGAAACCGCACGAGCCCGCGCGGCGGCGGCGCGAGTCCTGCGACAGTGGCGTCCTTTTCCGGATGCCTCAGCGTTGTCTGCCGCGGATGCCTTTCGTAGGACAGGCGGGTATCCTTCGTGATTTGCTCCTGCAGTTTGATCACGGCATCGAGAACGGCTTCGGGAACGGGCGGGCAGCCGGGAATATAAACATCCACCGGAATGATTTCATCGATGCCCTGCATCACGTGATAGGCGCGATAGAATCCGCCGCACGTTGCACAAGCGCCCATGGAGATGACCCATTTCGGTTCGGCCATCTGGTCGTAAATCTGTTTGAGGACCGGGCCCATCTTGTCGTTGATGGTGCCGAGCACCATTAATACGTCAGATTGTTTGGGCGCAAAGCGGACGACTTCAGAGCCGAACCGGGCAATGTCGTAGTGCGAAGACACCGTCGCCATGAACTCGATGGCGCAACATGCCGTTCCGAACGGATACGGCCAAAGCGACCCTTTGCGCGCCCAATTGATCAGCGACGATGCCGTGGTGGTGAAAAAATTCTCGCGTTCCTTCGGGGCCTCGGTCTCGACTTCTTCCGCCTTCATAAGAGATCAATTGTAGCATGCGGAATTTGGCGCGCCGACTGCGAGAGCGCCCGAATATGATCGGGAGTCGTGCCGCAGCATCCGCCCACAATGTCGGCCCAACCGCGCTCTGCAAATTCCCGAACAATGTCTGCCCATTCCTCCGGCGATTCCGGGTATTTGCCGGAGGCATCGGGAAGTCCGGCGCTGGGATGACAGCTGACAAGTGTCCCTGCGATTTCCGAAAAGTTCTTGATGTGCGGTCTCATGTGACGGGCGCCAAAGGAACAGTTGATTCCCAGTGAAAAGAGTCTGTGCGATGCCATGCTCTTGCAGAACATATCCGGTGATTCGCCGGACAGGAGTTTCCCGTCCTGCGCAATCGTGATCGAGATCATAATTGGCAGGTCGCGTCCAATTTCCTGAAGCGCTTGCTCGCAGGCCTGGATTGCCATATTTGCATTGCCAATGCTGGTCATGGTTTCGGCAAGAAGCAAATGAGCGCCGCCTTCGATCAATCCACATGCCTGCTGGAAGTATCCGCTTTCGGAAGTCCCTCCCGGTCCTATAGCCCCGGCAACGAAGCGCGGCGGCGAAAATTCAGCGGCAACCTTGCACGCGATTCGCGCCCCGGCAACGTTGATTTCGTAGTCTTGTGGCCCCCGGTTCGACATGAATGTGTTTGTCTTGATGATGTCCGCGCCGGCCTTGAGATACTCTCTGTGGAGATCCTCAACAATCTCCGGCTTTGTGACGCAGTAGGAGTCTTCGGATGAGGGGTTCCTTAATTGGCTCCCCATTGCCCCATCCATCACCACGATACGATTCCACATTGGCATTCAGCCTAGCACGCGCTTCGCACTCGTCGATTGCATTGACGTCTGAGAATGCAATTCCGACTGTAGGCGCGGTCTATGACCGCGCACAATCTCGAATTGAGCAATCGCGCTTGGTCTAGCGACTGTAGGGGCGGTCTATGACCGCCCACAATCTGTG
>JBGPBY010000647.1:0-3713 GCA_041481485.1 Terriglobia bacterium | reverse complement strand
ATGGCCGCTTTGAAATACACGGTATTCCCCCTGGCGATTACAAATTATTCGCATGGGAAGTCTTCGAATACTTTCAGAGTGTTTCGAAGTAGTGCGCTACTTTCTTGCCGCTGTCTTCGATGTAATAAACGGTCACTTTGGCGGATTTGCTGGAAGCCTTTCCAATTTTCTTCGCCGCCTCCGCTGTGTCGGTGCCCACGGTTTCAAATGTGTGCTCTGTGCCATCAGCGGCCTTTACGACAACGGACTTTCCGTCTTTATCGACTTTTGTAACCGTGCCGTCCATATATTTCACGCCGTTCTTGCCTACTTTATCGATTTCGTAAGCATTCTTCTGTCCGTCGCCCTCCCAGTAATGCACGATGACTTCGGATCCTTCCGAAAGTCCCTTGAACTCACTTTTCGAACCTGCTGCGGCCTTCTCGACTCCTATTACTTTGGTGCTATCCACAAAACGAAAAGTTAGTTCGTCTTTTCTGGTTTTGAGGACCACAGTTTTTGCTTCGGAGTCGAGCTTAGTGATGCTGCCGTGAGCGGACTTGTGGTCGCTGTCGGCAGCGTATACAACCAAAGCCCAAAACACAGTCACGACAAGAAAACGGGAAAACCTCTTCATCGCGAAACCTCCTTAATATTTACGGGCTGTATGAAAAAGTTTAGCCCACGCGGATACTCAGCTAAAGAATTGTTCCAGGGATTCAGCAATTAGCCAGGCCCTGAAACTCCTTACAGTTGAATCTGTCGCCAGAAAACATCCGAATTCCCCGTGCCCACTGTAGGCGCGGTCTATGACCGCGCACAATTGAGAGGCCTGCAATTCTCCGGATTGTGGGAGAATCGCATTCATTCACACCTTCTATTTCCGCGCACATTCTCGAACTGATGAATCGCGCGCGGTCATAGACCGCGCCTACAGTTGCGCTCCCGGAAGCCGAGCAACGCACTTCTGCGATGTCTCTTTTCAATTCATGAAAAGTACTCTATAATACAAAGCAATAGGTGGAAATCAAAACGGAGGCCCGTCCATGTCACAGCTGGAAACTATGATCAATTTCGTTCGCAATTCGCAGATGTTGCGTTTGTGTCTCATCGTGGGAATTGCGCTGGTGCTGCTGATTCCCATTGCCATGATATGGGGTCTGGTTTCCGAGAGGCAGAATCGCAATCAGGAAGCGACTGCAGAAGTCTCATCGAAGTGGGGAAGTACTCAGAGTATTGTCGGTCCCGCGCTCATCCTCCCGTATACCGCTCGCTGGACAGAGACGACTCCGGCCGGCGAGGTCTCGCGCACCGGCCTCCGAAACGCGGTCTTCTTGCCCAGACAGTTGCGGATGACAGGTCGAGTCGACGTGGAGTCACGCAGCCGCGGGATATTCAAGGTTCCGGTTTATGGACTGACGGTTTCGATTGAAGGAGAATTCGGGAAACCGAATCTTCAGGAGCTGGGAATCGATCCGTCCAGTGTTGCCTGGGATCGTGCCCATCTCGCGGTGGGGATTTCGGATGTGCGTGCAATTCGGGAACAGGGGAATCTTACATGGAATGAAAGTCAGACGGCTTTCCTGCCTGGCGCCGGAGGATTTGCCGATGGAAGCTCCGGTGTTCACGCTCCAGTTGCTGTCACCTTGGCCGACACCGGTTTCAAATTCTCATTTCCACTGGCGTTGAATGGGAGCCTTGCGGTGTACTTCGTGCCCTTTGCTGAAAACACTTCGGTACAACTCGTATCCAATTCCCGCAATCCGGATTTTCAGGGCAGCTGGCTCCCGGTCGAGCGAACGATTTCTCCGAACGGATTCGATGCCACCTGGCGAATTTCGTATCTGGGGCGCAACTATGCGCAGTCCTGGACTTCCGGAGTGGATCATCGAAAGGCCATTGAAGAGTCGCGTTTCGGTGTCCAACTGGTTGAACCGATCGATCGTTATCGAATGGCTGAGCGAAGCGTGAAGTATGCCGGTCTGTTCATCCTGCTGACATTCGCGTTTGTCTGGCTGGTGGAAGTTATGGCGGGAACGCGCGTGCACCCCATTCAGTACCTGATGATCGGAGCGGCATTGTGTGTCTTCTACCTGCTTGAACTATCGCTTTCCGAACGCCTCAGTTTTGCGCTCGCCTACGGAATTGCCTCTCTGTCGATTCTCGGCCTGGTGGCGGCATACAGCCTTGTGATCTTCAAACGCGGCCGGCGGGTTGTCGTAGTCGGGTCCGGCGTCGCAGCCCTTTATGGCTACCTGTTTGTATTGTTGACGAACGAAGATGCGGCCCTGCTTTATGGATCCATCGGTTTGTTTGCAATTCTGGGCGGAATCATGTTCCTGACACGGCAGGTGAACTGGTACTCGCGAGAAAGGCCCGTTCCAAACAGCTGAGGAAAATTCCGCAATGAAGTGAGTCGATGTTGACTTCAGAAACGAAGTTTAGGAAACTTCTGGCGGGCGGTGACCACGGGTCCAAATTCCGGGTTTGAGATCTTCGTACCCGGGGCGTCAGGACAAAGTTCCTTTGGAACTACTTAATCCTGTTTTCAGGAGCGCCGATCTCCTTTGTGGCACCGCTCAACCCTTTCTTTGGCCGAAAGCGTCAGGCTGTGGTTGTGGCTACGGTCATGGACGGCGAAATTGTGCGCCTTCGTCGGCTACATCGTCGCGGGTGACGCTACCCTCAGGGTGCTGTGTAGACGAAATCGAGCGCAGGGTTTTCGCCGGACTTCATTGTGACGGACTGTACGGATTTGCCGTATTTTTCGTGCCATGCCGTGATTTCGTAAGTTCCGGCAGGCAACCGTAGCTCATACAGTCCTCCCGTCTTCGAAACGGTGTGGTACGGGTGACTGAATACTCCGACAAAAGCAACCTTCCATTTGTGCACATCATCGCCGATCCGTATCGGCACTTCTGCTTTGTCGAATATATGAGTGCTTGTCATCTGGATTGGCTGGCCGATATTGAATGGAGAATTGACCTGCATGAAGGCATGAACATTGTGCAGAGTATTATCGCTGTTTCTAACGACCAGCGTTTCCCCGACTTGAAGAGTCAGCACATGAGGGTCGTAGCGGCAATTTCGCTGATCGAGAAGGACGAATCTTTCGCTTGGCGCGAACTCCATCAGTGGCGAGCTTACATAGACCATTACATTCTCCAGGCCTTGATTGCTGACTTGAACGTCCTCGGTCATGTTCATGAACGGTACACAGGCCGGATCCGCACTCATATTGATCGGTTGGGGAGCTGGGGCAGTCCCCTGGAATTTGATTTTCCCTTGAAGTACAGCCATGGGCGCGCTGGAGCCGGATGGCTTCCCCGCCGCCGATGAAGACGCCGCTCCTGGCGCTGTCTGTGCCGCTTCAAACATCCGAGATACCATCATCAAGTTGAAAGCCAATACGGCTGCGACTCCATACAAGTTCAGTCTCTGCCAACGCATGCCCAACCTCCACGAATAGCGCCCCGCACCCAATGCTGCACTACTGGAAGCAAACATTCGGTGGCTTTGACTGGGAGAACGCCAGGTTCGCGCTCACCGCCAGAACCAACAGCGCGATAGCCACACGCGAAAGCGCGCTCGTAAACATGAACGTAGGATCCTCCCAATTGAATAGGGTGTGGAGTATATCGCCCGGAGCTGGCATCCCAAAGAAATCGAGCACACTCCTGACCCCTCAAGGAGTGTGGTTCTGGCTGTAAAGGACAGGCGATCAAGAAATCCCT
>JBGPBY010000646.1:0-3732 GCA_041481485.1 Terriglobia bacterium | reverse complement strand
GCCATTGAGTCGCGCGGACACACTTGAGGTGAAGCCAACATTAAGCCAATATCCGGAAGCGACCCCACGCCCCCGGTACGGGCCGGTCAGCTTAGAGCGATAGTGTTCCGAGTCGCGTGCGGCTTCGACAGTCTCGATGTAACCGATCTTTGGATGTCGCACGCCATGAGACTGCATATCCCCCTCTTTAGCGGCATTCATGAGACGAAATTCCAACGGGTCCTTCCCCAGCAATTCGCAGAACTCGTCGATCATGCATTCGGTAGCGAACTCGGCGTTGGGTGCGCCCGGAGCACGGTAGGCGGCCGTTTTGGGCTTGTTGACGACGACATCGTACATGTGGATCAGCTAGTTCTCGATGTTATAGGGAGCAAAAATACAGATGCCACCGCAAGCCACTATCGATCCAGGAAAACCTCCGGCTTCATAGGCCAACATCGCTTCCGCAGCGGTGATACGACCCTCTTTGGTCACCCCCATTTTTAGCCGGACGTAGGATCCAGAAGTCGGGCCTGTCCCCACGAAAACCTCGGTTCGATTCATCTGGACTTTCACCGGACGCCGAGCCTTTTTCGACAGGAGGGCGGCAACAGGTTCGACGTAGACAGGTATTTTCCCGCCGAACCCTCCACCGATTTCAGTGGGAACCACTTTCAGTTGTGACACCGGAATATCGAGGATCTGATGGACACAGGTCCGAACGGAGAACGCCCCTTGGGTGGTACACCAGATCGTGAGCTGGCCATCGGCGTTCCACATGGCAGTTGCGGCATGGGGTTCGATATAACCTTGATGAACAGTGGCGCTACGATACTCCCATTCAAGAATGTGATCGGCAGCGGCAAATCCTGCTTGAACGTCGCCTTGTTGAAAAATTTGATGAGACGCAATGTTGCTCGGTTTCGCCCCCTTCTTCCCGAATTCATCCGTGCGAAGATCGTCGTGGAGCAGAGGTGTGTTTTCCTTCATGGCTTCCAGAACATCCATGACAGGAGGCAGAACTTCGTATTCGACCTCGATTAGCTTTAAGGCTTCTTCGGCAATATGAGGACTGGTAGCCGCCACGGAGGCAACGGCATGGCCATGATAAAGAACCTTGCCCGAAGCCAGCACATTTTGGCTGAGGTATTTGAGAGGAACTTCCCCTAACTCCCCCAAGTGAGCCGTACGATCACCCATGTCCGGAAGATCAGCGGCTGTCAAGACGGCTTTGACTCCCGCCAGCGCTTCTGCTTTTTCTGTCTTGATCGATTTGATTCGGGCATGCGCATGGGGACTGCGTAAAATCTTTCCGTGGAGCAATCCGGTAAGCTGGATATCGGCCCCATACAAAGCTCTACCTGTGACTTTGTCGACTCCATCGTGTCGCACCGGCCGTGTGCCAATGACTTTGTAAGGCCCCTCCATCGTTTTCGAACTCATTTTTTCAATACCTCCAGGCGGCTTTCAGCGTCAAGAACCGCTCGAATGATCTTATCGTAGCCGGTGCAGCGGCACAAATTTCCGGCACACCAGTGGCGTATCTCCGCTTCCGTGGCGTGTGGATTACGGTCCAGCAGAGCCTTGGCAGCGACAATAAATCCCGGTGTACAAATGCCACATTGGAGCGCCGCGTTTTCAAGAAATGCCTGTTGCAAGGGATGTAATCCGGCGGGTCCCATGACCCCTTCAATCGTTTCGATGAGGGCGCCCTCTGCTTCTGGTCCTAACACGAGGCAAGAGTTGACGAGCAGGCCATTCATGATGACGTTACAAGCCCCACAATTTCCATTGTTACAGCCTTCTTTGGAACCGATGAGATTGAGTTCATCCCGCAAGACTTCCAGCAGACTTTGCCGTGGCTCGCAGAGAAACTCGATTTGTTCTCCGTTAATCGTGGTGTTGACCTGGATTTTTCCTGGCATCGTCAAGCCCCCTTTGCTCGTTCAATAGCCGAATGAAGCGCTCGGCGAGTCAGGACTCCCACCAGATGGCGCCGGTATTCCGCAGTTCCTCGCATATCAGTAATTGGATGGGCAACGGTCTGTGCCGAAGCGGCCGCTTTTTGGATGGATTCCTCGCTTATTCTTTTTCCGGCGAGATAGAGGCCTGCTTCTTTCGCCAACACAGGAGTGGGAGCCACGGCGCCAAGAGCAATTCTCGCTCGGACGCACGTCAGCTGATCCGCGCTTAACTCGATGGAAACACCGCAGCCGACTACTGCGATATCCATTTCATTTCGAGGAATAAATCGCAAATAGCTTGCGCCAAAATGCTTCGGCGGAGGCGGAACCTCCAGGGCAACCAGGAGTTCGGTGGGCGACAGTACGTTTTTTCCCGGCGCGGTACAAAAATCCTCCACGGGAACCTTTCTTGTGCTTTCAGACCCCGCAATACAACAGACCGCATGATGCGCAATGAGTGCAGGAATCGAATCTGCGGCCGGCGATGAGTTACAGAGGTTTCCCCCGAACGAGGCACGACTTTGGATTTGGATTCCGCCGATGAGAAAGGCGGCATCGACCAGTCCAGGATAAGTTCTCTGAATTATGGGATCTTCGTAAATCCGGCAGCAGGGGACAGAGGCGCCCAGGTGAAGTCCGTGAATGGGGTCGTACCGCATTTCTATCAGCTCGGGGATCTTCTTGATATCGATCATCGTGTCTAGATGACGGCGGTCTTCCCTGACCTGGACGATGAGGTCCGTCCCGCCACTCAAAACTCGAGCACGATCTCCTTTTACCTGAAGTAAGGCAAGCGCTCCCTGCAAAGTGGACGGAGCTGCGTATTCAAACGTTTGCAATTTTCTTACCTCCATATGTTCTGATCGAAGAATAATCGAACGAAGAAAGAGAATCAATCGAAAGCGAATTACCGAAGAAAATCACCGACTAATCCGCCGGGTGGCCTCTTCGATTCGGTCCAGAGCGTTTGCCAGGTTCTCCATTGAGTTGGCATAGGAGATACGAATGAATCCCTCACCGTAGTTTCCGAACGAGGCTCCTGAAAGAACCGCCACGCCTGCCGTATCGAGCAAGTAGTCCGCAAAGTCAGCACTGTTCATTCCAAAAGACCGGATGTTGGGAAATGCGTAGAAGGCCCCTGGAGGACACACACAATGAATCCCTGGTATGGCATTGAGCCGCTTCCAAACAAAGTCTCGCCTTTTTCGAAACTCCTCCACCATCTGGCGGACTTCCTTCTTTGTGTCAGCCAGTGCCACCAGGCCGGCTCGTTGGACGAATGGAGCCGTGCAAGAGACGCTGTTCGTAATCAGAGTAGAGATGTGCGTCTGTAAGTCTGGATGCATGATTCCGTAACCCAATCGCCAGCCCGTCATGGCATAGGTCTTGGAAAAACCATCCAGGATGACGGTTCGCGCAAGCATACCCGGGAGCGAGCTGATGCTGTGATGGTTGCCTTCATACAGGATCTTGCCGTAAATCTCATCAGACAGAATCCAGATATCTTTGTCTCTGGCAATGTCTGCTATGGCTTCGAGATCGCTTTGCGTGAGGACGCCGCCGGTAGGGTTCTGAGGTGAATTGATAATAATCAGCCTCGTTCGAGACGTGACTCTTTGCTCCAGGTCTTCTACTCTGAATCGGAAATCGTGTTCTTCAACAAGAGGCAGTGGAACAGGTTTCCCACCGACGAAGTTGATCATCGATTCGTAGATCGGAAACCCGGGGTTTGGAGTGATGACTTCATCCCCGTCATCGACCACGGCCAGGATGAGGTAAAACATGATCG
>JBGPBY010000645.1:0-3745 GCA_041481485.1 Terriglobia bacterium | reverse complement strand
CACACCTTCATAGACCGCGCGCATTCTCGAATTGAGAGGTTGCGCGCGGTCATTGAATGTGTGGATGAATGCAATTCCCCAATGCAGGGGCGGTTTATGACCGCCCCTGCATTGGGGAATTGCATTCATTCACAACCGCGGGCTAGTCCCGCAGCTTTTCAAGGGCTTCGATGCGTTGTTGGACAACTTGTGTGTAGACCTCCACGTCCGCCGGAGAATAGCCTGCTGATCGAAAGCAATCTCCGATTTGAGTGGAAGACAGACGTCCCAGCTGCTGTCCGACCCAGCGGGCATCATCGATGGGAATGTTTTTGACGATCTTCTCCATCCGCGTCCGAAAGAAGTAATTCTTCGTATTAAACAGGAAGGTGAGAATGAACGGCCTCGAGTGCAGTTCAAAATCCACGTACGGTCCCCGAACCTGCTGAATGAAATTTGTATGCGCATAGTCCCGGGGAACGCCTTTGCTGCGTGTGAAGTTGTTGCCTGTGCGGCCGAGCGAAGCCCCGAGGTCCGCCACCGCATAAATCGCAACTTCCGAGTGCGCATACACGGAATTGTTGATGTCTTTCAGATCCCAGTTATTGATCAAAGCCATGATGACCCGGAGCCCGTTGAATTCCCGGCTTCCTGCAAATGAATTCATAAACCAGCTCCAGTTGATCTCGGGTCCGCTGCGATGCCGTTCCAGCCGTGCCCCCACGACAGTTCCATCTTTGCGAACGAATTCGCGACCGCGGGACAGGCGTTTCAAGCCATCGACGTGAATCTCGGAACGGTAATAGTCTTCATCGACGAAGTAGCCGGCAGCCCAAACCAGGCGCGTCGCTGCAGTTTCCGGGCGAGCCTCTACTCCGAGTTTTACTTTCCATTTCACTCCGTTTTCATCTTCGACTTCAAACTTCGGCGATGTTCCGCTATCGGATTCCTTCAGAAATTTGAATCGGTTACCGGGCTGATGCGCCGTGCCACCGGGGCCGTCGATCAGATTCAACGCGGAAACATCGTCCCTTTCCTGCCAAATCACCGCATTGGGTGGAATATTTTGTGAAAAAGCATCTTCAGTGCAAAGTGCAAGAATCAACAGTGAAAACAGCGAGGCTCGCCGGATAAGGAAATGCGTTTTCATAGCATCCTCCGGCTGTTGGAATGCAATTTGCGGGCCAGATAGGACGATCGGAAGTTCAGATATATAGTTGGAAGTCAAATGGGGGAATCTTGAAACTGCTGATACAGCCGGAATCCGGCATTGCGCCTCTGCTTGAGGGAATCAAGAAGTCTTCGAAAAGCCTGGATATCGTGATTTTCAGATTCGATCGGGCTGAACTCGAAGCGGCTCTGAAGGCCGCCGTGAAGCGAGGTGTTCTTGTGAACGCACTGATTGCATATGCCAACCGCGGCGGCGAAAGGAATCTTCGGAAGCTGGAGATGCGGTTGCTGGATGCCGGAGTAACCGTTTCAAGAACGTCGAATGATCTGGTCCGCTACCATGACAAGCTGATGGTGGTCGATCGCAAGATCCTTTATGTGCTTTCCTATAATTTCACCCATCTGGATATTGACCACAGCCGCGGGTTTGGAATCGTCACCAAGAAGAGCAAGCTTGTCGAGGAGGCCGTGAAACTTATTGAAGCCGACATCGCGCGGCAACCGTATGGCGCCGGCCACGATTCGTTCCTTGTCAGTCCTGTCAATGCGCGAAAACAGCTCAAATCCTTCATTCGTGCCGCTGAAAAGGAGTTGCTGATTTACGACCCGAAAATCGCCGACACCGAAATGCTGCGAGCCCTTTCCGATTGCGCTAAAAAAGGAGTTGCCGTTCGAATTATTGGCACCGTCGGGCGGAAGAAAAACGGCTTGTTCCAGGTGAATCGCCCGCTATTCCGTTTGCATACGCGAACGATAATTCGCGACCACAAAGCCGCATTCGTCGGCAGCCAAAGTCTGCGCCAGGCGGAACTGGACTCGAGGCGGGAAGTCGGTTTGATTGTTCATGACTTCGAAACGGTGAGTGAACTGGTCCGGACTTTTGAGTCGGACTGGGAAATGAAAGAAATACCCTCCAATATCCAGATTCCCACCAAGGTATTGAAGAAGCGCATGAAGGCAGCCGTTGCCAAACTCTCTCCCTTGAATCCCACAGTTAAAGAGGCGGTCAGGGAAATTGTCCCCAAACCGGCGACAGACGTCCTCAATTCCGAGGAAATGAAGGACACCGTTCAGAGGGCAGTCAAGGAAGCCGTTCGGGAGCAGGTGCAGGAAATCCTTTTCGAAACGGATGAAAAGTAACGGGATTTCGTTACTGGCAACCTGATTGCACGCAAATACACATACGCTCGGGTCCAAAAAACATAGCCCACGCCGAATCGTTTAGATCGCATAGAACTTTGAAATTCCGTTTTTCCTGTCCATGAAAGAATCGGCAGGGACCGGGGAAAAAATGGGCAGTCGAAGGTCACACGGCAGGGGAAAATAAGGGGAGGAATCATGTTTAGGAAACCTACGGCCGCCGCGCGCCATATTGATGCTCTCGAAGAAGGTTATATTCTTGAAACCGAACGTCTCGCGCTGCTTCATCAAGTGGAATCCAGAATTCGTGCACGTTCTGAGGCGAAAAAACACTCACGGACGACTACCCTTGACAGCGAGGGAAATCTGGAAGGTCAAATTGCGGAATTGCTTGTGGCGAAGGATTCACATGCAAAGGAACGGGGAAACATCGCGTCGAAGATCAGGAATGTCAGAAACCTTATTGAAGACGCATCTTCCCAGGAAATCCGAGATTTCCAGGAAAGACTGAAATAGGGCCAAAGAGAGATCGTATGATGCCACGTTGCACAAACGACAACGGTAATGATTTGCCACAACGTGGCAGCTTGTGGGAAGCCGTTATCGAATGACTTTGGCTTCGACCCGTATCGGTGTTGCTGGAGTTGCAACCACGGGCGAATAGGCGACTGGGACGCTGGAGGGGTTGGAGATCATACGATTGTAATAGTCAAACACGTATGTCTTGAAGCCTCGGTGTCCTCCCGAAGTATAAAAATCATAGGCAAGCATTTCTTGGTATGACTTGTCGGCAGTCCATCCGTCTTCGGCCATCCGGTAAATGGCGATCATGGACCCGGTACGATGCCGGCCCCCGGCGCAGTGGACGTAGATGACGCCAAGGTTAGGGTCCTTCACATCTTTAAGGAATTGACTGGCTTGGGCGTCGGTTGGAGACCCATGTCCATCAATAGGTATGTTGATGTAATTCAGACCTGCAGCCTTCGCATCTCTCGAAGAACGGCTTAGTGCATCGTCACGCAAATCAATAATGGTCCGTACTCCAATCGACGTAAGTGCCGCATAGTCCTTTCCGGAGGGCTGTTCCCCGCGATAGATGTATCCATCGACCACCCCGAAGTTATTGATGGAAATACCCGGAACGGATATCGGCTTCATGCTGCTGGCGTGAGTGGCAAGCAGTTCCACGAGTGGAGTGGTTCCAACAGCGGATTTGGCGAGGAACGGGCGGGCGAATAAGGCGGTGAATATCAGAAGGGCGGGAATCCCGATCATTGGACGAATGTAGCGACTCACAAGCATCTCCAATTTTGAAATCGATCGAAATGTTTGACGGAGCCTGCGCCAAAACGGAACCGAATGAAGTTTGAAGATTGTGTAAGAAAAAAGATGTCGTGCGAAGCGTCTTTCTGTAAGGACAGGCGATCAAGAAATCCCTCTCCCAACGGGAGAGGGT
>JBGPBY010000644.1:0-3748 GCA_041481485.1 Terriglobia bacterium | reverse complement strand
TCACTCTCAAACCCTATGCTAGAATCCGGAATACTAGTGTGAGCGAGCTGAGGAAAACGGCCCTCTTCGAAATCCACAAGAGCCTTGGGGCTCGGCTCGTTCCCTTTGGCGGTTGGAACATGCCGGTCGAGTACAGCGGCATTATCAGGGAGCACACCGCCGTCCGAACCGCCGCCGGATTGTTCGATGTCAGCCATATGGGAGAGTTTCGCGTTTCCGGTCCCGAGGCTCTGAAACTCATTCAGCACGTGACCTGCAACGACGCTTCGCAGCTCTCCGATGGCCAGGCTCAATACTCTGTATTGCCCACCGAAGATGGAACCGTCGTCGACGATTTGCTTGTCTACCGGGAATCCGCCACCGAATACATGCTGGTGGTCAACGCCTCGAATATTGATTCGGATCTCGAATGGATTCGAACGCATAACTTTTTCGATGCGGCCGTGGACAACATCAGCGAAAGAACCGGCTTGCTTGCCATCCAGGGACCGCTGGCGGAAACAATTCTTCAGCCACTGGCGGATACTTCTCTGAACCAGATCGCACCATTTCATTTCCGCCGGGCGCGGATATCCGGTGTTGACGCGTTTATTTCACGAACCGGCTACACCGGCGAAGATGGGTTTGAAATCGGTTTCCCAGCAGTTCATTCCGTGTCCCTGTGGAACGCAATTCTCGATGGCGGCTCGCACCTCGGACTTTTGCCGGCCGGGTTAGGCGCACGCAATACTTTAAGACTCGAGGCAAGGCTGCTGCTGTTCGGGAACGACATGGATCGAACCACGAACTTGTTTGAGGCGGACCTGGGCTGGATTGTGAAGCTTGGCAAAGGTTCCTTTATTGGGAGTGAAGCTCTCACCGGGCAAAAGTCCACTGGAGTTCGCCGCAAACTCGCCGGGTTTGAAATGCTGGGCCCCGAGATTGCTCGCGATCACTATCCGATTCTGATCGATGGCCGGGAAGCTGGGCATGTCACAAGCGGATCACCTTCCATTACACTCAAAAAGAATATCGGGCTGGCTTACTTGCCAACTGGTCATTCATCGACAGGAACCCGGTTTCAGGTTGTCATTCGAAATCGAAATTGCGATGCATTGGTTGTGCCGACGCCTTTTTACAAACGGAGAACAGGATGAACCCAGAAGAGCTCTTGTACACGAAGGAACATGAATGGATTCGAATCAACGGCGATACCGGAACAGTCGGGATTACCAGCCACGCGCAGGAAGCCCTTGGTGACGTCGTGTACATTGAACTTCCAAAGCCGGGGGACCGGTTTGAATCGCATCAACCATTCGGAAGCGTCGAATCGGTCAAAGCCGTATCCGAACTCTTTGTACCGGTTGGTGGAGAAGTGATCGAAGTCAATTCCGCACTCAAAGATACCCCCGAAACTTTGAACTCCGATCCCTATGGAAATGGCTGGCTCATCCGGCTGAGAATCCAGAATTCCGCAGATACATCCGCATTGCTGTCTGCCAAAGCCTACGGCGAGTATGTCAAAACTCAGGAATAGATGAGGTACATACCGAGTTCAGAATCCGACAGGAAGGCCATGCTTGAAGCCATTGGCGTTTCCTCCATTGAAGAACTGTTTGCGGGCATCCCTGAGACTTTGCGGCTTCGCCGCCTCCTGGATCTGCCGCGTGCTTTGACGGAAACGGAGCTTCTGGGATTCTTTCGCAGAACTGCGGCGCGCAATGCAAGCGATGTTTCCACATTTCTGGGTGCCGGTGTCTATCGACATCACATCCCGATCATCATCGACGCTCTGATTTCGCGCTCCGAGTTTTACACCGCGTACACACCATATCAGCCGGAGATCGCACAGGGTACGCTGCAGGCGATCTTTGAATTCCAGACCTACATCACGCAGCTCACAGGCCTCGATGTGGCAAACGCGTCGTTGTATGACGGCAGCACGGGTTTGGCGGAAGCCGTTTTGATGGCGCACCGGATCACCGGGCGCCAAAAATTTCTGATTGCGAAGTCGGTCCACCCGGAATACCGGTCGGTGGTCAGCACGTACGCCAGAAATCTCGGAATCGAAATCCAACTGATCGATTTCATGGAAGACGGCCGGACCGATATTTCTCAGATCGAGAAGCTAATCGACGATAAGGTTGCCGCAGTCGTCATCCAGTCTCCCAACTTTTTCGGAACAATCGAATCCAATGCGGAAATTTCCGCGCTGGCAGGGCGCCATGGTGCGCTATCCATTGTTTGTGTGTGCGAAGCGTTGTCTCTCGGTATCCTCAATCCTCCGTCAGGTGCTGATATCGTCGTGGGAGAAGGTCAATCCTTCGGGGTGCCCATGAACTTCGGAGGACCGCATGTTGGATTTCTCGCCACCCGTGACAAGTATGTTCGCCAGATGCCAGGGCGGCTCGTGGGCATGGGCCACGATCAAAATGGACGGCGCGCATTTGTTCTGACGCTTTCGACACGCGAACAACATATACGCCGGGAAAAGGCCACCTCGAACATCTGCACCAATCAGTCGCTTTGTGCGCTGATGTGTACCATTTTTCTTGCGACGATGGGACCGCAAGGGCTGCGTGAGCTGGCATACCAGAATATCCAGAAGGCGAATTACGCTGTCCAGCAGATTCATGCTCGCACCAAACATAAGCTCACGTTCAAGGGGCCACACTTCAACGAATTTGTCGTGCAGCTTCAGGACGACCAGGCGTCGCGTACTCAGCGGATGCTGAAAAACCGGATTGTTCCGGGTTTTTCCCTGGCCCCGTACTATCCCGAACTTGGCAATTCTCTTTTGGTCTGTGTCACAGAGGTGAACACTCGCGAACAAATTGACGCACTGGTGAAGGGACTCGAATGACAGAGCAATTTTCTCGAACGGGTACGCACATTCAGATCAACGAAAGACTTCTGTTTGAAGAAGGTTCCCCGGGCCGCCACGCCTTCGATATTCCGCCGCTCGACGTGGCTGAGCGCCCCCTGTCTGAGCTGATTGAACCCCATCTGATTCGGCCTGAGATTTCCGGCATGCCCGAACTGAGCGAAGTGGATGTGGTGCGCCATTTCACGCGTCTTTCGACCTGGAACTACCACATCGATCTCGGACTCTATCCGCTGGGTTCCTGCACGATGAAGTACAACCCGAAAATCAACGAGCTTGTTTCACGGATAGAAGGATTTACCTCAGCGCATCCCTACATGCCCGTCGAGTGGATTCAGGGTTCGCTCGAGGTTCAAAAGATGCTGGAGACGTGCCTGGCAGAGATCACGGGAATGGACGCGGTCACTCTGCAGCCCGCTGCGGGAGCGCATGGAGAACTCACGGGAATTCTCATGATTCGCGCCTATCACGAAGGCAAAGGCCGGCCTCGCCGAATCGTCCTGATACCGGATTCGGCACATGGCACAAATCCAGCGAGCGTCACGATTTCCGGATATCAGGTGAAAAGCATCCCTTCGACCTCCAGAGGTACCGTCGATATCGAGAGACTACGAACCGTAGTCGATGACGATGTCGCCGCGATCATGGTAACGAATCCCAATACGCTTGGTATTTTCGA
The DNA here is from genome assembly GCA_041481485.1 of Terriglobia bacterium. Lineage (GTDB taxonomy): Bacteria > Acidobacteriota > Terriglobia > 20CM-2-55-15 > 20CM-2-55-15 > JBGPBY01. Next base: position 206 of record JBGPBY010000644.1, on the reverse strand, counting down.
GGACGAAATCGCCGAGATCGCTGAACTCATGCATTCGCGCGGTGCGCTGGTGTACATGGATGGCGCAAACCTCAACGCGATGATGGGGCTCACTCGACCCGGTGACTTCGGTGTCGACGTGCTGCACATGAATCTCCACAAGACGTTCACGACACCTCATGGCGGTGGCGGCCCGGGATCAGGACCAGTCGCAGTGAAGAATATTC
>JBGPBY010000643.1:0-3777 GCA_041481485.1 Terriglobia bacterium | reverse complement strand
GTGGTTGATGCTGAAATTGCCCATCGGGTGAGCGGCGGTTTGCTTCGGCGCTCCTAACAGAAAAACCAGGGCAGCAATGACCATCGTCGCGAGTCGCTTCATGAATCCTCCAGGCAGGGACTTCAAGAAGGACTACGGAGGTTGGATAAAGAGTGGATGGGGGAAAATTAAAACAAGCGGCGGATTTGGGCTATTTTGTGGTTGGGTACTTCAACTCGTTCCAGCGCGTCATGCCACCCGCGATCGAAACGACGGAGGGGAATCCAGCCTGCATCAGAATTCCGGCAGCCGTATGCGCCCTGCCTCCGGCTTTGCAGATGCAGATCACCTGACGGTCCCGATAGTTCTGCAATTCGGCGAGGTGGTGGGCCAATTGGGCAACCGGGATCAGCAAACTTCCGGGAATGTGTCCCAACTCGCCGATATACTCATCGGGATTCCGCACATCAAGCACGAGATTGGCCTCGGGTTCGGAATTCAAGATCGATCTGGCTTCCTCAACTGTGATCGTCTTGACGGGTTGACCATCTACCCCCAGCGACAAGGCCGACTTCACCTGGCATGCCGGCACATCAACTGGAATCCAGGCGGATCCAGGATCCTGCGAACAGGCGTAATTCACGTCGAGAACTTTCAACATCCAATCGGCCGGGGGAAGTGAAAGATTGCTGAGCCAGTTCACATACTCTTCGCGCGTCCGAAGCTGCAGACGCGGATTCATCTTGCGCTCAGCGCCAAGGGTGGACTGTTTCTGCTTCATGTAATCGTGCGCGGGAAAGACCAGCATTTCGTCCGGGAGCGCCTTCAGCCGTAGAAGACTGTCGTAATGCTGACCCGGATCACCACCGGGAAGGTCGGTGCGGCCCGCGCCCCCCTCGCCGATGAACAGCGTGTCCCCGGTGAGGATGCGGTCCGGAAGCAGCAAAGCGAGGCTGTCGCTCGTGTGCCCGGGTGTGTACAACATTTTGAGTGAGACGCTACCGAATTTAATCAAATCGCCTTCGTTCACCCGCTGTGTCGGACAATGCGGCCGCGCGAGAGTATGCATGACATAGGAAGCACGAGTGTGGTCGCAGAGTGCCGGCCCTCCGGAAATGTGATCGGCATGCGTGTGCGTGTCGACGATATACGCCAGCTTCCAGCGTTCCTTCTCAAGTAGCCGCACATAGTCGTCGACATGTTCAAGAACAGGATCGACAAGCGCGGCCTGACGGGACTCTTCGCATACGATCAGATACGTGCGGCACGCTCCGGGATTGAGTTGCTCAAAAATCATAGGGGCCTTACGGGATTCAGGGAAGCCAGAAGCCAGAATAGGGGAAAGATGCATTCTGGCTTCTGGCTCCTGGCTTCTGGCTTCACGTCTCAATTCTTCGGTGGTAACGCATACGCGACGATCTGGGCGGGATTCTTCGAATCACCTGCACTGAAGACGATGTATTGCCGGCCCTGATGCATGTACGTCATCGGCAAACCGGATTGCACAACTCCACCGGGAAGTGCCGTCTCCCAAACAATCGCGCCGGTTTTCTTGTCGTACGCGCGGAACATCGGCAGGCCGCCAAATCCTTCGCCCGCGAACAGCAGCGTCTTCGTCACGACGATTCCTGCGCGCGACGGACTTCCGGTCCTCGGAATATTCAAGCCCGCCAGATCGGGATGATTTTTGATATTCAGCGGCGTGTCACCGTTGGCAATCTGCCATGCGATCTCGCCTTTGTTCATGTCGTATGCCGTGATGCGGCCGTATGGCGGTTTCACGAGCGGCAGTCCCTTTACGGTCGGAACGGCGCCGGCATCGCGAATGAGATCGCTGTCGTACTTGCCATTCTCTGGCTTGACGAGACCTACGAGATCGGGACGCAGGAGTGAGCCAACGTACACAAATCCGGTTTCCGGATCGGCAGCGCCCGATTCCCAATTGGAGCCGCCGTTATATCCCGGCACCTGGATGTAACCTTTTGTCTTGTCGGCGCCGCCAATAAGCGATGGCGGCGTAAACAGCGGTCCCATGCGATAAGACTCCATGACCTGAAGCGCCAAACCGTGCAGCTGGGGCGTGAAGTCGATGAGGTCGTCTCTCGACAGACCCTGACGTTCGAAAGCCGGCGGCTTCGATGGGAACGGCTGCGTCGGAGAAGTCCACTCCGTAGGGACGTCACTCTTCGGAACCGGACGTTCGTCCATCGGCCAGACCGGCACACCCGTGGTGCGATCGAAGACGTAGGCAAAAGCCTGCTTCGTGAATTGCACGAGCGACTTGATCCGTCGACCATTCGCGTTGATGTCCACGAGGATCGGAGAGGAAGAGATATCCATATCCCAGATGTCGTGATGAACAAGCTGGTGATACCAGATCATCTTTCCGGTCTTGATGTCGAGGCACACAACCGAGTCGGAATAAAGATTGGCTCCCGGACGATGCCCGCCGTAACTGTCGCCCGTCGCGGATTCCACGGGCACATACACGTAGCCGAGATCTTCGTCGACCGTGAAGCTCGTCCACGCACCGGCATTACCTGTGTACTCGTTGGAACCATTCAGCCACGTTTCAGATCCGGGCTCGCCTTTGCGCGGCACAGTATGGAAGGTCCAGACCTTCTTTCCGGTGCGCACATCGAACGCCATGATGTCGCCCTTCACGTTCTCCTTGTCGGTCGTCGATCCCGGCAGCAGCGCCGGACCGACAACCACGACGTCGTGCGAAATCACCGGCGGCGAACTGTTACCGATGTGACCAGTCGGGTCGCCCTTGAAATCCAGATCCAGCTCTTTGAACAGATCGACGATTCCATTGCTGCCGAAACCCTGGACCGGGGCGCCCGTCTTCGCATTCAATGCCGCCAACTCGAACCCAGGAGTGATGGTCAGAATCCGTTCATCGCTGCCGTCCGTCCAGTAAGCCACGCCGCGGCCGGAATTCTTTCGCGGCGCCTGGTCGTACCTCTTCCCTTCGTCGATTCTCCACAGCCACCGCATTTCGCCCGACCCCGCATCGATGGCCACAACGTTCCGCCTGTCGCCGGCAGTGAAATAGAGAACGCCGTTGACCATGATTGGCGTCGTTTCATTTTTGATCTCGGGCCGTCCGATGTTGTCGGACTTCCAGGTCCACGCGACCTTCAGGTCTTTCACGTTATCGCGGTTGATTTGATCGAGAGGCGAGTAACGCGTGCCGCCATCACCGCCGTAAATCCGCCACTCTCCGTTTCTTATTCCGTACTGCGCCAACAGTGGAAGCGCGCAAAGCAGTGATGCGATCAAAATTCCAAAAACAAAACGACGAAGTGGCATGGATGTCCTCCTCTATGTAGGGGCCAGTCTAAACCTTGAATCGAGGCGCATAGTAGTCCCCTCCTTGCATCACCGCAAGGAGGGGTGGCTGAGCGATCAAGAAAAAATCGCGAAGCCTCCACAAATGGCGAAACCGGGGTGGTTTTCCGATGGATTAGCCAAAGGAAAACCACCCCGGCTGCGTCGGAAATCGGTGGCTACGCTACTTTTCCTTGATGACGCAGCCGTCCCCTCCTTGCGGTGATGCAAGGAGGGGACTACTGCCCCTCGAATCGAATTTTATTCAGACGTTCAAATGCTAGGCCGCTAGTTTCCCCCTAAAACCGCTGCGTGTACACAATTTTGGCGGTCATGTTCCGGTCGAGGGCAATAATGTGAGGCCCGTTATCCATCCAGTTGTTGAGAGCCACGAAATAGATGTCGTTGCCGGGCTGCACGATCCAGCGGAACCGGACCTGCCAGCCCAGGATGCGGCTCGCGGTG
>JBGPBY010000642.1:0-3780 GCA_041481485.1 Terriglobia bacterium | reverse complement strand
TGTGAGTGGTCCTTTTTTTAATGGACGTGTTGACTTTGTAACATTGTCACCTGTTCAATTAATAAACGCACAACTCACAGTTGACGGGAGAGGGATTTCTTGATTGACCGCCCCTACAACCTTTTAAAAGCCTTCGGTAACGGTGCCGGAAAGCGCTTTCAAAAATGCGATGAGCGCGCGTTTGTCGTCGGCATTCAGGGTTAGCGGGCGCATTCGGGGATCCAGGCCGGAGTTGCGGCGTCCGCCTTGTACGTAAAACTCCACGACTTCCTCCAGCGTGGCGATGCTGCCGTCATGCATGTACGGCGCGGTGCGGGCGACCTCGCGCAGCGTGGGAGTTTTGAACGCGCCGCGATCTTCGTTCTTCCGGGAAACCGTGAACCTGCCGTCGTCTGCGATGCGGCCATCTTTAAAGGCAACCCCCGTGTTGTGAAAACGGTCGTCGGTAAAGTCCGGGCCCGCGTGGCACTCCACGCACTGCGCCCGGCCGCGAAACAGTTGAAGGCCGTCCCGTTCCGTCGCGTTCAGTGCGGTGGTGTCCCCAGCCAGGTAGCGGTCGACGGGCGAACCGGACGAGCGGATCGTGCGCACATAGCTCGCCAGCGATGCCCCCACTTCCGCGGCAGGCATTCCCGTCCGGCGTTCCAACTCTCCGAGATTCAAACCCAATTCCTTGGGATTGAATATCGGCGCGAGCGTTTGCCGCTCCAAATCGCTTTCGCGGCCATCCCAAAAAAAAGACGCATTCGAACCGACGTTGATCAGTGCCGGTGAGTTGCGATCGCCCACAAGGCCATGGACGCCGAGAGGTTTCGCGCGGCCGTCAGAAAAGGCGCGATCCGGAATGTGGCAGTTGGAACAGGACAGCGAACCGTCGTCCGAGAGCCGTGGTTCGAAAAAAAGCTTCCGTCCCAGCGCAACGCGGTCGCTGGTTTGTGGCGGGCGGAGTGCCCCCAGGGGGAGCACAAGCAACAACGCCGAAAGCGCTGCAATGAAAGATACGGTCCACTTCACAGTTTTCGAGTTTAGAATAGACTTATTATTATCGAATCATCGTTTGGTGACAAAATTGGGTTTCATTAGTCTGTTTGCCGCACGAAATGTTAGCGGACGGTCCTAATGTAGGGGCGGTCTATGACCGCCCACAATTTTGAGGGATGGAATCCCACCGATAGTGGGCGGTCATAGACCGCGCCTACAGTGGGATTTAGAAGGGAGCTCCAATGAACCTGATGCCGATTACCCTGATGATGCTCCTGGCCGGCGGTCCTGCGAATCCGAACGCTCCGGCTACGATTGGTGGAATGGTCGTGAAGGCGGAGACAAACGCTCCGGCCGTCAATGCGACCGTTCGTATATTCCGGTTCGTTGAAGGGAACTCCCCCATAATCGATGGCAAGTCTTTGCCGCGCCCCGCAAAGACGGACAAGAACGGCAAGTTTGTTTTTGAGAAGGTTCCGCCCGGAAACTATCGCATCGAAGTGGACCGTTCGGCCGAATTTGTGTTGACCTCCGGCGGATCATTCGGCCCACCACCCCGCGGAACTCCGGTAACGGTAACGGCCGGCGAACGCGTAACGGATATCCGGATTGAGGTTACACCGGCGTCTTCAATATCGGGACGGATTGTCGACCGGAAGGGGAAGGCGGCGGAGGGAATTAACGTTATGGCGGTAACCCCCTCGTATGAGAACGGCCGCAAGCTGCTTCACTCGTCGGCGAGTGGCGGCGGAATCAAGGCAATTGCCAGAACGAATCGCCGCGGCGAATACCAAATCACGGGACTCGTCCCAGGACAATATTATGTTTCTGCCAATGGGACCTGGGCCTTCGGCATTGGTAGCTGGGGACTCAGCGCCCCGGACTGGTGCGATTGGAATCTCCGTCTGGGAAACACCACCACGCTCGGAACAGCCTATAGCTCGGGAATGTTGGATGGGCCTTCCCGTCAGGGTGGTCTTGTGAGCTATTTCCCCGGCGTTCGAGATCCTGCCGAGGCGATGCCGATTGACGTTCATATCAACGCGGAACGCAGCCACGTCGATTTCAAAGTCGAAAATACCTCGGATAACCCAATTCCGCCCACGATCCACGGCAACGTTGTTGATGCTGCCACAGGCAAACGCATACCGCAGTCTGAGGTCTGGATAACCCCGCTCGATGGCAGCAACCGGGATTCGTGTCTGATCCAGGCGGAAAAAGGATCATTTGAAACGTTCGGCCTTCGCCCCGGAAAGTATGCGGTATCGGCCAATATCGAATCACCACTTCCAATGGCCGGAAGGATCACTATCGATAGCTCCGAAAAAACGCCGAAAAACGTGACTATCCCCATCGCTCCGCTGTTTCATGTTCGCGGGCGGATCGTAGTGGAAGGAGAGTCCGAAGACTCTCAGCATGTGGATTTGTCGCGCTTTTTCGTCAATCTGCAGCCGGATCCGAACGTCAACAGCGCGCGGCTGGCTTTCGCGCCGGTGTCCCGCGACGGCACATTCGATGTTCAAAACCTGATGGGATGGGACTATCGGGTGAGCCTGCGGTCGCCGGTGCCGAATGCCTACATTCAATCGATCCGGTTAGGCGAAGTCGACGTTCTCAATAACGGGTTCCACCTCGAAAGCCAGCCCACTACGGAGTTGAAAATCGTCATTCGCAAAGACTCCGGCGCCGTCGCCGGAATCACGGCAAAGCCGGACGGCAAGCCAACCGACCCGCTGAATGTGGTGCTCGTACCGGACCCCGCCCGCCGCAGCCGTCAGGATTTATATCGAACGGCCACACTCAACGAGAAAGGCCAGTTCGAAATGAGCGGACTGCCTCCCGGCGATTACAGTCTTTTCGTATGGGAACACGTCACCGAGGGCGCATGGACCGATCCGGAATTTCTGCGGCTCTACGAGGATCAGGGAACGCCGGTGCGGATCACTGCAGGAGCCACCGCTTCCGCGGCGGTCAAGCCCATCGCTCCGTGGAAATAAAACTGAACTAATGCACTCGACATTGCTTAACCGGTAAAAGTGTATTTCAATTAGGCTGGCAAGCGATGAAGGCAGTTTGGATCAGCATCATTCTGTTCGTCACTGCAGCGGCTGCGGCGGCTTCGGACCCCATTTCCGAATTGCAGCAACGCATCACTGCGGGACAATCGAAACTGGAATTCGAGAAAGATCACGGATACCTGGTTTCGCTGCTGAAGTTGTTGAAGGTTCCCGTCTCGTCACAAACTCTGGTGTTTTCGAAAACCAGCCTGCAGTCGGAACGGATTTCGCCGAAAACGCCGCGAGCCATCTATTTCAACGATGACGTCTATGTCGCGTGGATTCCGGATGCGCCTCTGATCGAGATCATGTCTGTCGATCCCGTCAAGGGATCGGCTTTTTACATCCTGGATCAGGAGCGCAGCCAGCGCCCGGTATTCGAACGATCGACCGGCCACGATTGCTCCGTTTGCCACTACGTTCCGGAAGCGGCGCCAAAGTTCGTGCCGCGTCTGATGTTCTCTTCTGTAATTCCAGACGCGACGGGCAATGTGGAAGGCACGTTTCCGATCGAAATCGGCGATCAGAACCCGATGAAGGAACGCTGGGGTGGATGGTACGTCACAGGCACGCACGGCACTCAATCCCACGCTGGCAACGTCGTGCTCAATCGGCCGTCATCGGTGATGGCCCCGCTGGCAGCGGCGGTACTGGCAAAATCTTCCAATGTCGTCGATCTCAGCAGCCGGTTGAATACGGCGCCGTACCTTTCGCCGCACAGCGACATCGTCGCCTTGATGGT
>JBGPBY010000641.1:0-3786 GCA_041481485.1 Terriglobia bacterium | reverse complement strand
CCGCTCCGAGTGTGCGCCGAAAGCAGGCGCTGCGTTGTCGCGGGCAACAGCTCGGCGGCGGCCGCGGGCGCCAGCCAGTTCCCTTCCTTGGTGATGGCCACGGGGACAACTTCGTACTTCGTCGCGTCCATCGCTTCGATCACTGCGCGCGCCGAGCGGTTCGAAACTTCATGCTCGCCTGAACGACCACCAAAGATGACTCCAATGCGAAGTTTTTTAGCCATTCGTGTTTTCTCGGTGTCCTCTGCCTCCGTGATTGAATTTATGGTTGTAAAATGTTCACCAGGGAGACACGGAGAACACTGAGCAGAATCTACAAGATCGTTTTTCCCAGCGCCGACAGGATCAACTCAACTCCCAGTTCCGCCGTCCGATTATTCACATCCAGCGCGGTATTGATCTCGACTACTTCAAGCGAGCGCATCCCGCCGTCCTCGGCAATCTTTTCCATCGCCAGATGCGCTTCGCGGTAACTCAGCCCGCCACGCACCAGCGTACCCGAACCGGGCGCATCGCCAGGATCGAGCGCATCAACGTCAAAAGTGACTGCATAACCACCAGTTCCCTGCCCCGCGATTTGCATCGCGTCGTCCATACAGGCGGCGAGGCCTCGTTCATCGATCTCGCGCATGGTAAAAAACCGCATACCTAGCCGACGGATCAATTCGCGCTCGCCTGAATCAAGATCGCGGGCGCCGACATGCGCGCACAAACGCGGATCGAACTTAGGGGCAAAACCGCCGACGTTCACCAACTCTGGCGCGCCATATCCTAACAGCACCGCCAAAGGCATGCCGTGAATGTTACCAGACGGAGAAGTGTCCGGCGTATTCATATCCGCGTGCGCATCAAAATATATTAGGCCCAGTCGTTCGTCGCGCTTGCGGAAGGCCTTGGCAACTCCGGCCAGCGATCCAATCGCGATGGAATGGTCGCCACCGATAGTAATCGGCAACTCGCCGGCGCCAACGATTTGTTCGACTTGCGTCGCGAGGCGTTCACAGGCGACGCGGATCTCTGCTATGTATTTCAGCTTCTCGCCGGCGGCCGGGACTGACCGTGGTCTCTCAATTGGGAGATCGCCGCGATCGTTAACTTCATAGCCGAGCCTGGCGACTCGCTCGGCTAGTCCGGCAACGCGAATTGCGCCCGGTCCCAGATCTACCCCGGCCATGCTCTGCCCAAAATGCAGGGGCACGCCGAGAATGCTCACGCTCTTTCCAGTTCCTGGAAGATCGCGACTGGTCTGTTGCTCATCCAAAGAAGTATTAATCATTCATCACCCGGAAAGCCCACCCAACACTGCCTGTTCATCTTAAAGCCCTTATGCGCGATGAAGCAATCTTCAAAAATCACGGGCAGGGTCATCGGTTGATCTACTCGCTTGTTGACTCCCGCTCCTCTGTGTCTGGCGGTTAACCCTGGCACGATGAGGCTCAAGCAGGTACACGAATGCGGGGAAATCGCGCGGAGAAAGATATGAGATTAAGACATCTATGAAATCGTGGATTAGATTGCGGTGCACCCGTAAACTGAATTCACCGCCCCTGCGAGACAAGTCAAACCCGAGCCTTCTGAATGCTGCCGTAAGAGCCGCATTGCTGATGAGATTCCGAATGACTCACCTAGCACTAATAATTGCTAATAATTGCTATTGACATGCCCACCGAGTCGTATTATCGTCTGCTCGAATTTTTGCAAGCGACTAATTACCACGAGCCTCTGTGGTCTTTTGCATACTCGCCAATTAGTCTCCTTTCAGTCTAGAGCAAGGTTAGCGACACGACGGCCTTAGAATTCTCGGGAGTACCGCCAAGGACTTTCACGGACCATACTGCCCGCCGACCAGCTCAGTTCTACCCAAGCAGTTCGATGTAACGATGAAGGCTCAGCCCCTAATGAGCCCGCACTCTTTGAAGACGGCGGCGTCATCGAGTGCGCTGCATTGAGTAATCGAATAGCCCTCTCAACCTACATTACGAAAGAGGTCAGCAGATGAAAATGAAAACAGCACGACGACCCCGGGCAATTTGGATCACGATTATGATCGGGTTTGCATTGGCCATCCTGCTCGCGACGCCACTGACCGGGTCAGCACAATGGACGACGAATGGAAACGACGTCTATAAGACCAATCTCGCCGGCAACGTCGGCATCGGCACCGGTACACCTGGCGCCAAGTTGGATGTCCTGCAAGGCGACGGTTCTGATTTGGTTCTACGGGCCTGGAACTATTCCACGTCAGGCGCTGCGATTCTGCGGGTGGCCTCAGCAAGCAACGGGAACGAAGCCTCGCGGTTAGAACTGACGGATAACATTGGTTACAACGTCGGTATCTCTGGCGATCATACCCTTGGGTTGATCTTCAGAACCGGCAATCAATCCTCCTCCTATGCCGCCATGACTGCGCGTATGGCGATCACTCCAGGAGGCAATGTCGGCATCGGCACGACGAGTCCAACGTTAGCATTGCACGTCAAATCGCCCACGGCGGGCTTGCCCGCGACATCAGGAACCACGCCAACAGGTATTACGCGGTTCAGCCAGGCAGTCGGGAATGGCGTCGTTGATTTCGGTTTTGGCGGTGCCGCCGGGTTCGGGTGGATTCAGGCAACTGACAGCACAAATTTGGCGACAAATTACGGATTGCTGCTAAATCCAAACGGCGGCAAGGTCGGCATTGGCACCTCGAGCCCGAGCACTCTCTTACACGTTGGAGCTGGCGGTGATACGCCTGCAGTAACATCGGCCTTTGGCAGCAATATCTATGTGACGAACGCCGGAACGACAAATATTGCTGTCCGTGACAGCGCCTACCATGTAGAGGGTTTGTATTACGCATATTCGGGCGGCGTGCTTTATGGTGCGGTTACGAATCATAGCGTCGCTATTCGCACCAGCAACCTCGACCGCATTACCGTAGCCACCGGAGGTAATGTCGGGATCGGTATGACGCCCTCCTCCTACAAGTTGGACGTCGCCGGAACTATCAACGCCACCGGCTTGAACATCGGCGGCTCACCTGTGACAAGCAGCCAATGGGCCAACGGGAGCGGAAACATTAATTATGCGAGCGGAAATGTGGGGATCGGCACGACCACGCCAAACAAATCTTCAGTGTCAAGAGCCGTAACCGTGAACGGGAGTACCGATGCCATTTATGAGCTGGCGATTGGTGAGACCCGCAAAGGGACGATGTATCACGACGGTACTGTTCTATCGATAACCAACAATGCGAATGGAGCATTAACCCTAGGCACAAACAATGGGGAAAAGCTCCGTGTCGATTCCAGCGGCAACGTCGGCATAGGCACAACGAGCCCGGCGGACAAGTTCGAGGTAAGTGCCGCCAGTGGAAATCTCGGACTCCGGATCTCGTCTGGGAACCTCTCGACCGACTATAGCGCACTTCGTTTGTATCAGGGTGGAGCAGAGAAGGCTGTCATTTATGCCAATCAAGAGAACCTCTTTATTAACCGTTCGAGCAGCGGCAACATCGTGCTAGGAAATAGCGGCGGCACCGTTCTGATCGGCACGAGCACACCCAATTCATCATACAAACTCGACGTCAATGGCAACACGAACGTCACAGGTAATATCAACGTCACGGGTAACATCAACGCCAAGTACCAGGACATGGCGGAATGGGTTCCTTCATCCGAACAGATGCCCGCCGGCACTGTCGTAGTCCTCGACGTAACCAAATCCAATCAAGTCGTTCGCTCCACGCAAGCATATGACACTCGGGTCGCAGGAGTGATCTCTGAACAGCCTGGCATCGCTCTG
>JBGPBY010000640.1:0-3800 GCA_041481485.1 Terriglobia bacterium | reverse complement strand
GGCGCGCTGGAGAGGTCATTGATGAGGTCGTGTATGGTCTGAATGTCACTCCAAGAGTCAGAACATCCGGATAGGGCCAAAGACTTCGGTCGTGCGCATGCCCAGCGAATGCGTTAGCCCGCAAATCTCCGAGACACTGGCAAAGGTCGATAGCAGGTTCGACTCGCTGGCCGTGCAACCGACTACGATTCCATTGGCCTGAGTACTTGGGTGGAGAGCTGTCAATCTACGGATTGCCGACTACTCGGGATCTGACAGCCTATTTCCGCTTGGCCAGATGCGGTGCTGGCACTATCATCTGCTGCCAGAGTTACTCGACTGCGATCAATTCCTTGACCTCTGGATTTATGCTTGCCCGGACTATTTCCAGTATCAGAGGATTCTGCGGAGTCGAATTCAAAGTTAGGCGGAACTCATGCACGCAGCAATCTTCGATATCGACGGAACATTGCTTGATTCCTACGGAATTGACAATTCGCTGTATGCCGACGCGGTTCGTGCGGCGCTCGGCACAATCGTTATTCGAGACGCCTGGGAAAAGTACCCTCGCGTCACTGACACCGGCATTCTCGCCGACATTTGCAGCGATAACGGTTTGATCTATGACGGCTCAGTGTCGACAGCTGTCATGAACGTCTACTTGGATTTCTTCCGATCTCTTATGGAGACCAAGGGGCCTTGCCAAGAGATGCCCGGGGCGCTCCATTACTTGAATGCCCTTCGAGGGAGATCTGACGTACGCGTTGCCTACGCAACCGGCGGCTGGAGAGCGACGGCGGAGCACAAGCTCAAGAGCGCCGGTTTTCCACTGGAAGGTATCCCTCTGGCGACCGCTGATGACTACCAGGATCGCGCGCAGATCATGCTGCATGCTCTCGGACAACTGGAGGGACCGTTCACTTCAGTGACATACTTTGGCGACGGGCTCTGGGATAGAGCAGCTGCGGCGCAACTCGGCTGGGAATTCATTGCGGTAGGGCCGAAACTGGGGGGACTCTCGGATTTCCGCTTAGTACCGCCTGACACGCTGCTGCAGCCGATCGCTGAAAAGCGCGGCGGCTGAGCAGCAAACCGTTAGCCTGAGTGCAAGCGCCTGAGTGACCGTCTTGTCGTAGAAGTGCTTTTCGACGGCCAAACCATCCCCGGATAGGATAAATCCCCCAAACGCCGAAGGGCTTACCGAGATCTCTTCATGTCCAGTTCGCGAACCGGGACGAACAGCAGTGGAAATGCGAGATGTGAATAAGCGGAGTGTCACGCAGGGCGGATTTTCATAAAAACAATGTGGATTCTGATCATTGCGGCTCTGGGACGCAATGACTCTGCATGACGACACACTCTGCAAATCTCACGTCATGTTTCCTGAGGACCGCTCTATATTTTCGGATTGCACAGCTCTATTGCTGAATAGTTACCTTAAGAGAAAAACGTCTCAGCAAAAGACGAAAACTGAAGGTCAGATTTCTTAACACATCAACGCGCGTAGTTCTTGAAATAGTCCGCCGATCAATCCCTCCTGAAAATCCCTCCTCAATGTCCCACCGATAAATTCGCCATCAGCGGAGTGAACCAGAACGATTGTCGGTACCTCAGCGGCCCAGGTGCAATGCCGGGGCGTCGACCGCCGGGCGCCTGTGCACGGCGGGGAAACTGATCCGATATAAAGAAAGGAGAGCAGATTATGGGGTATGGAAATGGCGCTAATGGCGCCAATCACGATTCGCCGAAATCGGCGGCAGTTCTTGAGATCGCTCCTGGCGACAACGGTCATAACGGCCACAAGTCGCCGGAACACCTGCAGAAAATCCGTGAGTTGCTCAGCAAAGCGTTTGATCCTGGAGAAATCAAATGGCGCGTTACGGCCACTTCAACCCAACAGAGCAAGCAGGGGCCGCAGAAGCGAGGGCGGTTGGTTGCATACGCCGACCAGCGTGCCTACACCGATCGTCTGAATGAAGTGTTCGGCGAATGGGGTTGGACACGCGGTTATGTCGTTCAGGTGGCGCACAACTTCGAGCGTCGTGCCTCCGGCGACAAAAAGGAAGCCGCGGTGGCCGCGAAAGTCGTCGTCGTTTCCAAGGTGACTGTTCACGGCTTCGGGTCGCACACCGGCGTCGGGGAAGAGTGGGCGGACGACCAAAACGCAGCGACGCGCGCGGAAGCGCAGGCTTTCAAGCGCGCTTGTGCGTGCTTTGGCCTCGGTAGATACCTCTACGATCTCGACACGGTTTGGGTCGAACTGGATCAATACAACCGTCCGGTTCGTACGCCAGCTCTCCCCGCTTGGGCGCTGCCAAGTGGCGTGAGGCGTGAGGGGGAACGAAAGACAAAGAATCCGGCGCCGGGACGGCCGCAAGGTCTGGCGCGAGAAGAGATGCTGGCGGAAATCTCTGAGTTTCGACAGAAAGTTGGTAACAGCCTCTCGTCCTTCCTACTAAAGAAGTACGCGGGTGGGACAGAACTGGAGTCACTCGGCCATGCAACGTTGACCACCGTCTTTCAAAAATTGACCGACGTGGGAAACGGCATTGATCGGTTGCGGGGAGCGGTCGCAGCGGTGGGAGACGCACGGTACTCGATTATCTGTGGCGAGTTGAATCTGGCCAGTCCGTCGATCGATGACATTCCCGACCGCGATGCACTTCAACGTTTACTTGCTCGTGTCGAAGGGGAGGCTGCCGGAAAGAACAGTGGTAACGGCAATCGAGGTGCTTCGACCCGAGGCATTGGGGATGCCCGAGGGCGGCTATTGCAGGCCGCTCGGCGGACAGCGGACAGGACCGGCAAGCGACTGGCCGACATCATCGCGGAGGCCTCGGACCGAAAGCTGTCGTTAGATGGGCTGAGGGATCTTACCGATGCGGATATCCCGCTCGTATCCGCAGCAATGTCGCGGATGGTCTGACGGACTGAACAAGTCTTGCGTCGTAACAGTCGTCACTGATTTCCAGATGGCCGCTACTCAGACAGTTTCCTAATTTCACCCACTCCAGTCACAACCAATCAACAAAAACCAAGGAGATGACCATGAACAGAAATCGTGTGCGCGCGAGCCATGTGCTAACCGTGAAGGATTTGAAAATGCAGTCCGAACAGGATGTTAGAAAAATCGTGTCGCTTTTTCTGGCCGCAGCAGAGGGGATAGCCGCTCACTGGGTCGAGTATGCCAAAGGCGTGCTGTTGTTCGTAATGGTGCCCGGCGATGATCGATCCGGAGCGTTCTACATTTACGACCGCAAAGGAGGCCGCTTTTCCCTGCTGGAGCTGTCAGACGGCGTTTTTGGTGGATACAGTCTCAACGAAATGCGCCGGAAGGTTCGGCAGTTTCGGCTGCTCGATTTTGCCGAAAATCCCAGCCGCCTTACACCGGCAAACCGGGCGCAATAGGAGACAGCAACCATGCGGACACCGGCGAAACTTAAACTGGGCTATTATCCGCTCGCCCTGGAAGAAGCGACGCGGATTCGCAACCATCTGCAGTTTTCCAACGAACCGGCAAGCTTTCTCGATCCGTGTGCCGGAACCGGAACGGCGCTGCGCGCACTGAGTGAGGGGGCGCCGGTAAGACGATATGGCATTGAATTGGATACCTATCGTGCAGAAGAGGCTCGGAAGATCCTGGACGAAGTGATCCAGGGCAGCGCCTTCGATACTCACACCTCAGTGGACTCCTTCTCGCTCGTCTATCTCAATCCGCCCTACGACTTTGAAATGGGCGAAGGGAAGAACCAGCGCATGGAGCGGCTCTTTCTGGAGCACGTTGCGCGATGGGTTCGACCGGGCGGCGTTCTCGCCATGGT
>JBGPBY010000639.1:0-3808 GCA_041481485.1 Terriglobia bacterium | reverse complement strand
TTGGGGAATCGCATTCATTCCCATTTTCTGTGACCCTGCCGAGCTACGCGATCAACGGCTCGATCGCAGCCTTCGCTTTTGACGCTACCTGGAACGGATCGAGGTTTTGAGCGACCGGAGTCGTCGCCTGGAATAGTTCCATCGATGCCGGGCCCGCGTAGCCCTTTCGCTTCAGGATTTCGATGGTGCGCTTGAGCGGTGCAGTACCTTCGCCGGGGAACAGCCGGTGTTGCTGGCTGTTGAGTGCCTCGCGCGGCGGATTGTCCGGAATGTCTTCGAAGTGAAGATGGGCGAGTTCGCCATCCCGGAGCAGTTCCAGATCTTCGATCTTTCCGACGCCCGCATAGAAATGGAAAGTGTCCATCATGATTCGGACGTTCGGATGGTTGGCCTCCCGAACGATCTGCAGTGCCGTCTGGATGGAGTTCGCGAGCATCGATGTCTTCGCGAATTCCAACATCAGACTCACTCCGTAGGTCTTCGCAAGATCCCCACCCTTCACCATGTTTTCCGCGCCGCGTTTGAAATCGTCCGGAGTTGCGGCTCGAGTCGACGTCGAGGGGCAGACAATGCGGTCGCAGCCGACAGCCTGAACGACCTCGAGCTTGGTCTTCAGCTGATCGAACAGGTTCTGAAACTGCTGCGCTGTGGCATCGACAAATCCCAGATGGTTACTGGAAGACACCGCCTTCAATCCGAGATCGTCAAGCAGTTGCTTCGCTTTGGGCAGCGATTCGGTCATCGCGAACTGCTGAACCTTCGCGATATCGACCTCGACGGCACGAACGCCGGCTTTGGAGATTCCTTCGCAAGACGCTTTGAAATCGAACTTCGCTGTGCTGGCCTGATGGATACTGACAAACATGCCTTTGGGCGCGGCAGGCGCAGCAGCTTGTGAGCCTCGGCCCTGAGCCAATACCCGCATTCCGAGGGGCGCAACAGCCATTGCCGCCAGGAATTCTCTACGATTCTGAGGTCCCATGAACACCTTCCTTCCAGATGCCAGAATATACAGCAAAACCGGCAACGATGAGTGTACACTTCTCCCATCTCAGAGGAGAAAACACATGAAGAAAACCGGCCTCATCTTCGCGATCCTGCTGACATGCGCTACGGCATTCTCGCAGCGCCCGTCCGATCCGGCCTTGCTGATCATGCAGGAAGGTCCGGCATTGAACCTCGAATCCGTACCGAATGGGCTGACGTTCCCCGCCGGCGTCGTGATGGGACTCCCCGGAGATCTGGAATTCGATTCCAAAGGACACCTGTGGGTGGTCAGCCGTCCCGGCACCGGAATCAACACGCAGACGGTCGTCGAGTTCGATGAAAACGGAAAGTACCTCCGATCGTTTGGTGAAGGGTTATTTGGAAACAGGCCGCATGGGATCCACATCGATCCTGACAACAACATCTGGATCTCTGACGGCAGCAGCAATACGGTAGTGAAGCTGGACCAGCAAGGGAAAGTGCTTCTCACACTCGGCACCAAGGGCCAGGCCGGAGAGTGGAATGAAGCTGCAGGAACTCATCTCTTGAATCAGCCGAACGATGTCGCATTCGGCCGTAACGGAGACGTCTTCCTTGTCGAGGGTCACACGCCCGGCGCAATGGGCGATCCCCGCGTGCTGAAGTTCGATAAGACAGGCAAGTTCATCAAATCCTGGGGAGGCAAGGGATCCGAGCCCGGCAAATTCCAGGTAGCCCATGGCATCGACATCGATTCCAAGGGATTGCTGTGGGTCACCGATCGTGAGAACTCTCGCATTCAAATCTTCGATCAGGATGGCACATTTGTTCGGCAAATCAAGTACGCCGGCCTGCCCTGCAGCCTTCTGATCCGCAAGGATGGCATCACGCTGGTCAATGGCTTTACGGGCCAGATACTTCAACTCGATCTCGAAGGCAAGGTGCTAGGCGTCTACGGAAAGATGGGCGAGTTTGGCGAAGCCCACAACGTGACGGTGAGCCCGAAAGGCGAAATCTTCGTGGGTGACGTCACCAAAGGCGTGCTGAAGTTCGTAAAGAAGTAGCCGTCCCTGAAGTCATTTTCTCCGGGAAAATAGTTTGTCAGCCTCGCCCTGCAATTCCGCAGTCGTGATCTCTCCGCGAGCATGGGATTGAAGATGCGGGTAAAACTGATTGAACTTCTTCATGCTTTCTTCGCGAGCCATACCCGTCGCGTTACTGCGGCAGAATTTCTGAAAATGGATACCGATGCGGTCAAGCTCCAGATGATTTCCGCAATACGGACAATTAATCCCTTTCAACGCTGGGCCTTAATGCTTTATGACGAGCTGTGATGAACTCTCGCACTTCCTGTATTGAAGAAAACAATTTATCGCTTTTGCGGGAATTGCACGGCTGACAGCAAATGATGAAAGCAGTTTTGACGTTTCCCATCAGCTTCTTTTTACTCTTCGGAAAGAAGTGATCGCGTGTCGGCCGCGTTCTGTGATGATCCCAATGGATAACGCGTAAGCAGTATGCGCAGGTATAAGAATCACCCAACTTCAGGAATTCAGAGGCTCGCACTACTAGGCGGAACGCCGCTCGGGCGCTTCCTGCTTCGGACTATCGGTTGTTGTCTCATCCGATTTCTCTTCTGGCGCTGGAGTCCTCGAAGCTTTCGAGGCGTCCGGTGTTGATTTCTTCAGCAATGCTTCCCGCTTCTTGCGCTGCTGCGCCTCTCTCTGTTTGTCGCCGTAGGTTTGTGTTCGCATTGGTAAAGTTTAGCACGCATCTGAGAGCCGTCCTTCAGCGTCAACTCGAGATCGATGGACTTGCAGGTTGCCGGTGTCGGAGAACTTTACAGCTCGATTCGCTCTGGCGCCGTGAATTCGGCTAACGGAACGGATAAAGCGCCTGGCCCCAAAAGCTCTGCGGAACATCATCGTTTTTCAGGCCGAATCGTTCCGGCAGCCTGTCCTTCGGCATGTAGAAGGTGCCGAACAGAATGTCGATCCACGGAAACAGTCCCGAAAAGTTCCTATCGAGTCCTTCGTCCTCAGACGTGTGATGCCAACGATGGAATTTTGGACTCGCGATCAACCAGCCCAATCTGCCGAAGCCCCACGAGACGTTCGCATGAATGAAGATCGCGTAAAGTGTCAGGAAAGGCAGGTACGCCGCAACGGCCATTGGGCTAAAGCCAAGCACGATCAATACCGCCGTCTGAATCCAGCGCGATAGCCACTCATTGACGGGGTGAACCCGCGCCGCAGAAAGCCAGTCGAGATCATGGGAACTGTGGTGCACCGCATGGAACTTCCACATCCGGGAGAAGTGAAACCACCGGTGGACCCAGTAACCGATGAAGTCGCCGGCCACAATCATTTCGATGGCCTGCAACCCTAACGGCTGTTTTGCCAGTAAGGTGTTCGGCGCGATCAAAATTCGTTGTATATCGGCGATGTTTCTCCGATACAGAATTATGAGAATGACCGCGAGGCCGATCTGCGAGATTGATTTCGTGACCAGAGGCGTCAGAAACCAATAAGTGATGTCCGTGCGCAACCCCTTGCGGCGGAGGCGCGGTTGTCGCGGATTCGCCGCGAATCGCGACTCGATCAAGGCAAACACGACAGACAATAGCATCAGTCCGACGACGAGGCTGCCGACACGGTTCATCAATCTATATAACGAATGACCGGCCGGAAAGTTTCAAAACGGTCTATCAAGAAATCCCTCTCCCAACGGGAGAGGGTCGGGTGAGGGGTACCGCACGTAACAATATTTACTTGTGGTACCCCTCACCCGGCCGCCATTTCTTGATGCCCACCCTCTCCCGTTGGGAGAGGGATTTCTTGAT
>JBGPBY010000638.1:0-3813 GCA_041481485.1 Terriglobia bacterium | reverse complement strand
GCATGTATTCCCGAACAAGCGTTGAACCATCGACTTTTCCAGCCGCCTCATGAAGTGCTTTTTCCATAGGATCGACCGGATCGTTGGCACTGGCACGCATTGCCGCGTCCAGCACCTCGTGGCGATCGTGTAAGGGGACTTCGAATACTTCACGGACAGACATGCGGTTTTCAGTGATCGTCCCTGTCTTGTCCACACACAGCACCGTCGCCGAGCCCAGTGTTTCAATCGCTGCAACCCGGCGGGTGAGCACCCGCCTTTGTGAGATACGCCAGGCGCCAATCGCCAGGAACACCGTCAGAACTACAGGAAACTCTTCGGGAATAAGAGAGATCGCCAACGCCAATCCGGCCAGCGCGCTTTGCAGCCAGTTGCCGCTTGTAAGCCAATACCCGACGGCAACGACAGCGCAGAAAATGAGGCTTACAGCGGCAAACCGGCGCACCACGAACTTCGTCTCGCGCTCCAGGTTTGTGCTTTCCGTTTCCATATTCTGAAGCGAGCGTCCAAGCTTGCCAATCTCCGTGTTCTTTCCAGTCGCTCGAACTAAAGCGATCCCGCTACCCCTGACGATCAGTGCACCCGAAAAAACCGCACATTGTGTTTCTCCACCGGGCCGTCCAATCTCGGTCACTCTGTCCCAGTTCTCCTTGCGCACCGGAACCGACTCGCCGGTCAGGAGGGATTCATCGGCGCGATCGCCTCTGCATGGCTCCCCAGCACCAGATAGATCAACCCGGTGGCGACGAGGAGTCCGAACATGGGCTCTCGCAGAACATCCACGATTATTCTGAAACTGCTCCGGGCGTTGGCGGCAGGCAGTTCGTTCGGACCGTCCGTTCGCAGACTCCGGACGGCCTCGGCGTCGGACAAACCTTGTGACTCCGAAATGATTTCTCGCATACTTCAAGCCCGATTTGCACGTCGACAGACATGGACTGTGCGCTCCCTGTTGGCTTCCGACGTGCAAGAACCGGCGATATGAGAAATGCTACACCGCCATGAAAGAATCCAGCGAAGCATGACGACTACGACTATCGGTCAACAGACCGTTCCCGCATACTGGTCCGTGAGTAACTCCGAACTGCTGATCCAGTTGGGTTCAAATGAAAATGGTCTTTCGTTCGCAGAGGTGGAAAATCGTCTTGAGAAATACGGTCCCAATGAACTCCGCCAGCGGCAACCATTTTCCAGGCTGCGCACCCTCTGGAACCAGCTGCGAAGCCCCTTGCTGCTTCTCCTGGTGTTCGCGGCCGGAGCCTCCGCGCTCAGCGGAGAGTGGATAGACGCGACCATCGTCCTTTCAATTTTAGCTGCCACCGTCACGATCGGTTACACGCGAGAGTACAGTGCAGCGGCGGCCGCAGCGGCGCTTCGTGCAAGAATCCGAACGCAAGCGAAGGTCAGGGGTTCAGTGCGATATCCACTCCACCACCGACGGACATGACAGATCCGTTTCTCGATCCCCAGCTCAACACCGGCAATCGGATTAGCGCTAATCTCATAACGACGGAATGCATGTAGCTCGTCCTGACCGGAGACAGGTACGGTAACTATCAGAATCACAAGTCCGAGCCCGAATAATCTTTTAGTCATTGAGGACCTCACTCTATTCGTGACCTGACTCCGCCGCGATTGCTCGATCTGACAACGCGTCGAGCGGCCACCATCACTACTCATCGCATGCAAACGGCTTTTTGCACTTGTTGCACCAAAGGTGACAGGCGGGTAGGCGTCCATAAGTGATTCAAACGCAATCAAGCTTGCAGGAGTCATTTGAGCCGTTGTCAAGATTTCAAAATGTAGTGAATGCGCTAAGGTTCCTCAGACATTCTGTCAAATCTCGACTTTGTTCAGTCGCGTGAAGTGACTATCGATTCTTAGCTGCGCAGTCGACGGCCGTGAGGATTGAAGAGAACTTTCGGTGTCGAATACAAGGGGTCACCGAAAAGCCGAACCGGCTTTGTGCGTGACAAACGCTAACGGCAGATGACTAATCGCCCCAAACAAACCATTGGTTGATCGGAAGCAGTTCGCAGCAGACCGTAGATTGTCCCGGGCGGCCTTGTTGGCATTGTGATTGCAGAGCTGCTGTTCCGGTACGGAAAGCCGGCGAATGGAGGTCTGATAACTGACAAGGATGCAACGGACTCGAGCATGGAGCAGGACGATTCTAATAGCTGCAGAATTTGCGGCGGAGGTTCGCATGTTGGGAAAATCCAGTCTGGTATTCATCTTGATCGCGTCGATCTTTGCTGTGCTGTCGGTGTGTTCGATAGCAGAAAGCGCGATGACGGTCCCGGCCTCCGACGACATGGGCTTATCAACCTTGATCAGTGGGGTGCAAAGCGTGAGCTCACCGGGAACGCCCGGGCCCGTCTACGCCGATTCCGCGGCCTGGTTTCCCATTGTTGGAGGAGATGAAGACACCAGTTTTCCTTCAACGTACGTCATGGCTCGCCAATTCGGATCAGGACGCGTCATGATCGCCGGCCATGAGGGCATCCTGACGAGGCCGGACATCCTCGATAACGGCCGGTTTCTGTCGAACTCGGTAAGCTGGTTGGACTTCGCCGCTTCGAAACGAGTTCAGTACACAGTAGGTCACTCCGAATGGGCAGGAGATGCCGGACTGTCGGCGTTGCGCGGTCTGCTCCAGTCTCAAGGTTACAACGTTGGCCCGCTCACCGGGGCGATTGATGCTGCGAAACTAAATTCTACGTCTGTGCTGATTATCGGGAATGCCTGGGGGGCATTTACCGAATCTGAGATTTCAGCCGTGAAAACATTCGTCCAGAACGGGGGTGGACTATTCCTGTTTGGCCTTGGGTGGTCATGGCCAGGAGCTTTTCAAGACTATCCCATGATGCGCATGGCTAAGCCCTATGAAGTTCGTTGGCTCACAAACTACATCACTGATCCGACAACTAACTTCCAAGGCTCGCCTGTTTTCACGACGTTCTATCCGAATATAAACAACGGAACTATCTTCGACGCGATGGCTCTAATCCAACAGGCGCACGCCCAACACCCTGCGGACCTGCCTCAGGCTCTGGAGACCGATGCCGTACTTCGATCGAACTTTGTTACAGCCCATCAGTTGCTTGCATTACCGACAGCGGCGGAATTCGCTCCAGACGACCCCCAGCGGCAAATCATCTTTGATTTCTATACAGAGTTGATCCCGAGTTTGCCGGCTTACTACGGCCGTTCTCACGTATTCTCTTCAACCGCAGCACCGGCCTCCGCATGGATTCGGGAGCGCGCTTGGCTGACTTGGAGAGACGCGGTTGATTTGACAGCTGGGGTGAAAGCAACGATCTCTCAGCAGCTGCAAGGCCGCCGGCAGACTATCTTTGAGCAGTTCGGACTCATCCTCCTGGATAATTCTTCATTGGATGACCGGCAGCTCGAGTTCATCCAGAACTTCTTTGCGCAATTGCCGGTGGTGCAGAATCCGCAATCTCCGTCGTTTCACAACATGGGGAGCATCTCCGTCAATGACTTCCTGGGACAGGGAAGTTTTAACACCGGCGGTTTCTTTAAAGGGCGTTCCGGCAGCGTCAACATTTTTGGCTTTCGGATCGGCGACCTTCAGGAGAACTCCTTTCCACCGGATATCTCGCCCGGGCTGGTCGATGTCTTTTCAGTCGTGGTAGCGCACGAAATAAATCATGTTGTGAGGTGGTCCCCATTCTTTGGACCAAAAAACAGCGTGCTTAAGGTGGACCGCTGCCTCTTGAAAAATGGGTTTAAAGATTAACTCGTCGGGCCTGTGCGGAACTGTGAAAAAGTCAGAGCGTACTTTGCGCT
>JBGPBY010000637.1:0-3819 GCA_041481485.1 Terriglobia bacterium | reverse complement strand
GGGGCACCTTGTAGTCGCGCGAGCGACTGTAGGGGCGGTCTATGACCGCCCACAATTTTCAGGATAGAAATCTTCCGAATTGCGGGCGGTCATAGACCGCCCCTACATGGGGAATGGCATTCATTCAGGTCATTCACACCCAGTTCGGATCGCCCGGTTGTTCGGAGCCCGCGAGCCAGGCTTTCCCTTCGGCATAGACCTTTTGAACAGCGTCACCTTTGAGTCCGGGCAATCCCTTCTTCACAGTGAATCCGATTTGCGATTGGAGATAGCCGAGGTGGCAATAGCCTTCGGGAAAACTGCCAAGAAGATCGGGATCGAGGTGAAGCGTGGCGGAGGGATCGACGGGATCGATCCGGCTCTTTTCGTAGATGGGTTGACGGCGGCGAATGACCCATCGGCCGTTGTGCTTCTGCATGAAGTCGTACATGCGGCCGGTGCAGACCACATCGACGAGGACGTTATGCACCGGCGCCCGCTGGCTGATCGTCATCTTGGTCTGAGCGATGGCGCGATCCCCCGCGAGGTCGCAGGAAAAGCCGCCGTAAGAATGCAGGATGTTGACGCCTTTATTGAAGCCTTCGCGACTGACTTCGATGAATTTTTCAGCAGGCCCCTGGAACCAGGTGGCGTTCATCCAGCCATCGGGATGCCAGACGCTTCTGAAACGCTCCCAGTCTCCCGAATCGCGCCAGATCACCCAGTTCTCAACGGTCTCACGAATCGCAAGTTTCTCGGCGAGGAGTGGATCCATGGCCGCTCAACATACCGCAATCTCGCTATCTCGTCGAGCACCGCGTGATTGCATCGCGGAAGGTTTCGAGCACAAGGTTGGTGTCCGAACCCGGCGGCATATCGAATATCACCTCTGGGACGAATTCGACCCTATTGCCGTTGCGCGGGAGAGACGGATCATTCCATAGGTTGCTGCTCGAAAATGTCCGGTTGAGCCGGATTGTTGGAGTGTCCGACTTAATGCTCACCCGTCCCACCGCGCCCACGGCGGTAAGCGTTGCCCGGACACCGTCGAGTGAAAACGATTGAGTATCTTCTTCGACCCACCAAATCGATGGATTGTTGGGGGCGCTGAGCCGGGTGACATCCTGAACTTCAATCGAGCACGGGGCCAGTGACCGGACATCTCTCACCGAATAGGTTCTTTCCCATGCACCATCGGCGGTTCGCGCCGGTCTTCCCACGAGTACGCTAAGTATTGCGGAAAGCCGGTCGCCAAAGCCCGGCGAGATCGCTCGAGTCGAACGTACAGGCACGGGCGACCCGCTGAAGAATCTCTCGCCGTAGGCGCGCGTCGGCGGGATCCAGATTCCATCCCGAAACTCCTGAATGACGTCTCCGTAGACGTCCTCCCAGGCATCGCGTTTCACCGTTCCGCCCGATGACAACGCGCCGAGTCCGAGTTGTCGAAGGAATTCGCTTTGATTCAAAAGCTTCATGAACTCGTCTTTGGTTACGCCAAGTTCGGACGCAGCGGCAGACGCATCGATGGACTTCGCGTAGCGCTCTGAAAGTTCTCCGATCGGCTCCACACCGGGCTGGACTCCGGTTTTGCGAAGAGCCGCTTCAAACCGCGCCTGATCTTCCGACAGCAGTTTTCGGAGAACGTTGTTTTCCGGATAGAGCGACGCGGCATATTGATAATCGTAATCGGGTAAGGACGTCAGTGTCGTCCGCACATCGTCTGTCAGAAGCCGCATACCGTCTGCGTGACACGACATGCAACTCAAGCCATTCCGGATTTCGGCCCGTGAGCCGCCCTTATTGAAGACGATGTTGGTCGGCGCCTGGTCGAGTCTCTCTCCGCGCTGGTTCACCAGCAAGTAGGCTTGCAGACCGTTGGGAAGATTGAAAATGATCTCTCCGCCGGCGCGCTGGAAGTCGAGCGGATGTTGAAAGATGTTGTGCTCGCCGATGTTGTCCGGGAAATCGTGGGATTTCCAATAGGCGCCATACGGCGAACGATGCCGCTCCACCACGCGATTGCTGTTGGAAACACCGGAGTCCGTAATGCCGGCGCGGACAACGCGCAGTCCTGCAGAATCCTGAAGATTGCGCTGTGTATCAATGTTGAGGCAACGCCGCGCGTTTCGCCCGCAAGTCTCGAGGTCGGCCTCGTTGGTGGGCAGCTCGAGGATCTCGTGATAGAGAGGCGGCATCGAGGCGGCCGCAAGAAACCAGTCCGCCCGGATGAAAGGGATGCGAGTGGACGTCATCACTTGAAGACGGGCATACGCCGGGCCTGAAAACTCCACTCCGTAGGGATAGCCTTCCAGGATGGTTTCCCATGTTCGTGCGGGATCGCTCCAGTCATACTCACGGAGGTCGATTCGAAGAATGGTTTGTTCCTTGTCGATGATCGTCGGAATAACGATGTCCTTGTCCCACGAAAGGCTGTTCGTCAATTTGGATAGCGCGGAACGGTATGTGGCGAGTCTTGTATCCCCTGCGTTATAGAGATTTGTCAGAATGAAGTATCGGAAGTATCGGCGGCTGGTGTCCGTACCTGCAGTCACCATGTCCTTTTCAATTGCTGCAATGACGTCATCGTTTGAGATGAGATGGCGAGGTTCAGAGGTTACAGGCTTCCAGTCCGGCGCGCCCTCGTCGATCCATCGCTTGAGGATGGCGATATCGCCCTCCGGAAGTTTCGGTCCACCCTGTGGCATGAGTGCCCCGGCGGCACCAGTCACTCTTTTGTAGAGAATCGATTCCGCCGCATTCCCGGGCGCAACCTTTCCCGCTTTGACCATGGCCGAGCGGTCCAGCAGCAGGTAACTCTTCGCAAGGCCCGTATCTCCGTGACATGACGCACAGTTCTTCTGAAAGACCGCAAGCGCCGCAGCCGCCGGGGAAGGCTCCGGCGTGACCTGCGGCATCAATCCCAGCACCAGCGAAAGCGTGAGAATCATATTGGCCCTCAAAACGGTTAACGCTGGAGACAGGCTTTTATTAGAAGAAAGAATTTACAGTTTCTTTTCGTGCAGCTTGACCGGCAATGTCTTCCCACGGACCCGCAGGTTGATAGCTTCGACGAACATCGAGAATCCCATCGCGAAATACACGTAGCCCTTGGGGATGTGCACGTCGAGGCCGTCGCCGATGAGCGATAGCCCGATCAAAAGGAGAAACGACAGAGCCAGGATCTTCACCGTTGGATGACGCTGGACGAACGAGCCGATCGGTCCGGATGTCGCCATCATGATCACGACCGCCAGCACAACCGCGGCAATCATGATCGCCAGATCTTTTGCCATCCCGATCGCCGTGATCACCGAATCGAGTGAAAACACAATGTCGAGCAGCATGATCTGCACGATGACCGATCCGAACGACACCGCCTCCCGGGCCTCGCGTTGGTGTTCCGTGCCCTCGAGACCTTCATGAATCTCGAGCGTCGCCTTTGCGAGCAGAAACAGTCCTCCGCCGATGAGGATGAGATCCCGGCCTGAAATCTCGTTGCCGAACAGGGTGAACCAAGGGGCGGTGAGTCGAATCACCCACGCGAGCGACGCGAGAAGACCGATTCGCATGAACATCGCCAGGAAAAGACCGGTCTGGCGCGCCCTGGCCTGGCTGGCCTGGGGAAGTTTACCCGACAGGATCGAGATAAAGATGACGTTGTCGACACCGAGAATGACCTCGAGAAACGTAAGCGTGACCAGCGCGAGAAGGCCTTCTGTAGAGAGGAATGCACCCATATGGCCATTCAGGATAGCATTCCGCCTGTGAACGTCCTCACTTGCAACTGTCCGTTGATTTGTTGTCCGTTGATTAATGGACCTGGTGACATTGATCCATTGG
>JBGPBY010000636.1:0-3825 GCA_041481485.1 Terriglobia bacterium | reverse complement strand
TGTTCAATTGTCATTTGGGGCATAGACCGCCGCTACCGTTGCCGAATTCGAAATTGATTCACCTTTAGCTTGTCCTGAGATCATCCTTGAAAGAAAGATTTCAGGTGGCATTCCGATGAATTGGATCAAGACCTCAGCATTGGCTCTCCTCGTTGCCTCCACCTCGCTCCTGGGTGCTGAGCCCAGGTGGATACGGATGCATTCGCCAAATTTCGAAGTGCTCTCGAGCGCCAGCGAAAAGGAAACGCGGAACACGCTGCGTTATTTTGAGCAGGTTCGCGATTTCTTCCTGAAAATGAATGGACATCCTCCGAGGGAATCCACTCCGGTATTCATTCTGATATTCGGAAGCGAAAAGGAATATGCCCCATACAGTTTGAACAAGCTTGCCCTCGCCTACTTCGTGCCGAGAGGCGAGCGCGATTACATTGTCATGGGGCGCACCGGTGAATTGGCCGAACACGTGGCGACACACGAATACACCCACCTGGTGGCTCAACATGCGGGTCTGGAATATCCGCCATGGCTGAACGAAGGCATTGCCGAGTTGTTTTCAACGTTCACCATTCTCAACGACACTTCTGTAACGATCGGTGATCCCATCCCGGAACGGATTAACGCGCTTCGGAACGTGCGGTGGGTTCCCCTGGCAACCATAATGGGAGCAGACGAGAATTCTCCCTACTACAACGAAGAGGGGAAAGCTGGAAGTCTTTACAACGAGGGCTGGGCCGCGGTTCATTTTCTCAACACGGACAAAGCCTACCGTCCCAAATTCACAGCATTTCTAACGGCGATTCTGAATGGCGCCACCGGTCCCGAAGCGCTGCAGGCCGTCTATGGCAAGTCGTTGCCTGCTTTCGAAACGGAGCTACAGGGCTATGTCAATCAGGACGCCTTTAATCATCTGATTGCCAAGGTCGAAATTGACCGCACGAAAAAACAGATCGAGTCCATGCCGGCCTCTTCATTTGATGTAAAGCTGGCGTTGGCCGACATCGACGACCGTCCGGAGTCCAGGGCGAACCAACGCCGGCTTCTGGAACAGTTGAAAATGGAAGAACCGAAGCGGCCTGAACCTTTGGCGGGTTTGGGATATCTCGACTGGCAGGAAGGAAATGCGGACCGCGCGATTGAGAATTTTTCCAGGGCGTATGCTCTTGGCGACCGCAGCTACCGCCTGTTGTGGGACTTCAGCCGGCTTGCAGAATCATCACGGCCTCAGGAGTCCGTGCGGGCCCTGAAAGATCTCGAAGCCCTCGAGCCCGATCGTGGCGAGGTGCAGACCGAACTGGCCTGGGCGCAGTACTACGCCCGTCAGTTCGATGACTCGCTCGCCACACTCGCAAATATCAAACCAACCACCAAACTGGCCAGCCGCTACTTTACGATTTTGGCGTATGCCCAGATTGCGAAGGGAGATCGGACCTCAGCCTCGCGAAGCGCGGGCTTCGCGTCGCGCTTCGCCCAGAACGCAGACGATCGGAATCAAGCCGAACGTTTGCAACGATACCTGGAATCTGCGGCAAACTCGGCTTCGAGGCGTGGTGCTTCAAATGCAGCGGAATCTTCGAGTGTCGATGTTGCGGTTGCTCCGCCGCGTCTGGTGCGCCCCGACGCTCCGGGACCGGATCCTGGAGTCCGAACCGCGGGTTCTTCGCTGCAACCGGCGAACCCTCCGTTGAAAACGGTTCGCGGCATCTTTACGGAGTTCATCTGTCCGGAAAACGGTAAAACTGGACTTCGCTTTGTGGTCGACACCGGCAACGGGAAAGTCACGCTCGGCTTTGCCACGCCGCAATCGGTCACCATCCGCGGCCGTGACTCGTCGAAGGTCGATCTGTTCTGTGGGGTGCAGGATGAAAAGCTTCATGTCACCGCCGAATATGACGACACCACGGACCCCGGGCTCAATGGTATTCTCCGCGTCTTTACGTACGAAAAATAGGCAGGTTCGGATCCCTTAACTTGATTTGAGCTTCTCGGAAAAATTTTCCCGCAACGCGGCCAATTTAGGCGCCGCCACGTACGCAATATAGGACTGGTGTGGATTCAGTGCCGCGTAGTTCTGGTGATATTCCTCCGCCGGATAAAATTCCTCGAGCGGCTCCAGCTTCGTAACGATCGGTTTCGCAAAAATCTTTGCGGCATCCAACTGTTGAATGTAAGCCTCCGCAATTCTCCGCTGTTCGTCGTTTGTGTAAAAAATCGCGGAGCGGTACTGCGTCCCGATATCCGCGCCCTGGCCATTGAGCTGCGTGGGGTCGTGCGCGACGGAAAAGAAAATCTTCAACAGCTGGCCGAGCGTGCACTGGCTGGCATCGTAGCGAATTTCGATGGCCTCCGCGTGACCGGTGTTTCCTCCACAGACGGCGCGATAATTTGCCGTCGATGCGGCGCCTCCGGAATATCCGGACATGACGGAACGAACCCCGCGAAGCTCCCGGAATACGGCTTCGGTGCACCAGAAGCATCCACCGCCCAGCACAATTGATCTTTCAGTTGGCTTCGATTCGAGGGGTGAATCCACAACAGCATCGGGAAACTGACGGGGAGGAATCCGGCAGACATTCATATTTCAAATCTCCAGGTAAATACTAACCCATCACCAATTCACGGGACATGGCGAATCAAACGACATTCGCACTCCAGTGCGGGGATGACGAAACTCCAGATGCGTGCCGTGGAGTGCAAGTCTTCCAAACCTGCTGCTTCGATTCCCATAAACCTTATCGCCGGCAATCGGATTTCCACGTTCTGCAAGGTGGACGCGGATCTGATGCTTACGTCCCGTCTCCAGGCGAATTTCCAGCAGGGACGTCTTCGCTCCGGGCTTCACCACTCGGACATGCGTTACCGCTGATTTTCCGGACTTGAGGTTTTTTGTGGAGTACACGCGGAATGCCGTGTTCTCCGCCAGCAGCGAGCGGACGGTGAACTGCTTTGGCTGGACGTTTCCTTCGGCAACTGCCGTATAGACACGCCCTGCACTGTGATCCTTGAACTGATTCTGCAGATGCTCTTTGGCAGGGTTGGATTTCGCGAATACCAACAGGCCCGATGCTTCACGATCCAGCCGGTGCACTATGAATATTCTTTCGGCGGGCCGTTTGGAGTTCGCGTAGCTACGCAACACGGCATACACGGTTTTTGAATTTTCGGAATCGGTGCCCATCGTCAGCAGACCTGCAGGTTTGTCCACGACAATCAGACTGTCGTCTTCAAAAACCACTCGGACCTGATGGGGTAGAACGGAGCGGGAATTTTTCAAGGCGCCGGCAAACTACGTCTCAACAGGCAGGTTCGACTGCAGCCAGCCTGGCGCGACGACACGTCCCATTGGATCCTTTGCACCTCCAAATCCGCCCCTCATATTCGACACATCCGTGTATCCCGCATTTACCAGCATATCTGCCGCATATTGCGAGCGCCCGCCTGCCTGGCAACCGAGGATGAGCTTTTTGTCCCTGGGAAACGCGGCTTCGACAGCGCTGACGAAATTCGGATTCGGCGTCATGCGGCCGGTTGCAGGATCGGGAATCATCACCGGAATGTTGGCGGAGCCAGGCACATGACCGGCCTGAAACTCCTGAACGGTACGGACATCGACGTATGCCGCATTCTTGTCCTTCTGCAAAATCTCGTTGGTCTGAATGGGATCGGTTTGTTTCACACTCATACGGATCTCCTTACGCAACAACTATAACCGATTCGCGGAAGGTGGATTCAATTCCTCTGCCGGTGGGAGAGGGACGCTGATTGTTGGCGGCGTAATTCAAGAAATCCCTCTCCCAACGGGAGAGGACGGCCGAAGGCCGGGTGAGG
>JBGPBY010000635.1:0-3840 GCA_041481485.1 Terriglobia bacterium | reverse complement strand
CTCATTGTCCAGCCAGTCTCCAAGCATCGTCCGCACCTGTGAAGATTCCAGCAGGGGCACATGGATCACACTGCTGAAGTAGCTTCCGAGAGTGTCTTCTTCACGGGATCGAGCTTCGACGAGCCGGTAATACACGTCCTTGCTGGTTACCAGAACGAAGACCGATTCCCTTTCAAGAAAAAGGTTCTTCAAATCATTCAGCATAGGGGCGAGGTGAGACTCGTAATCCAGTTTGTCGAGCTCATCAAAGACGAAGACCAGCTTGATTTTCACTTCGGGCAGCCCAGGTCCCATCGGTCGTGGCCAAGCCAGACTTCTTGAGAGATTTCGAATGTCGTCTTCGGCGGCATTCTCGTCGTAGTCGAGCAAACTAAGCTGCCGCTGCGCTTTCTCGACGCGGCTCCTTTTCGTGGAGGCGGAAAACAGTTTGCCGAGCCCCAATCCCCACCCCGCTGCGCCGCCGAGAATCTTCCCCGCATCGAGTCCAATTTCACTCCCAATCTCCGTTGCGGTCTCCTGATCCACAGATCGGGTTTGCGACACTTTAAACACGGTCCGAAGCCACGCCTCCCGGATTGCCTTCTGTTCATTCGCAGTGAGCGGAAGTTCGACGCCCTCATTCCCGGGCACTGTGTTGGGCCGTGCGTGCTGGGCATCCAGAAGCGCGTATCGCAACGCGCGCACGGTCAACCTTAGAGCGGACGACGTGTCTGATGTTTTGGCAAGGCTAAGGACAATGGGCACGACGATGCAATCCGACGGTTGCTTTTGGGCAGCCAGAACATGATGCAGCGCCCGATTTACAAATGAAGACTTGCCTACGCCGCGGTAACCGGTAACGAGTACCACGCCATCGGCATATCGCATTTGACAGGCGAGACCCAATGCCTCGCGATCATCGCGTCCAACATAGTGCCTCGACACGTCCTGCGAACTCAATGGAGCCGCAGGAACTGCTCGCAACGGCAGCCAAACCTGATGAATGGCTCGGGCACGTGCAAGGCGAAGCAGTGCACAAGCCTGCAGCAGCGGGAGCGGCTGCGGAGACGCACGAAGTGTCCAGGCCATGGCATCCACGTTTCGCAGAATGGAGCTGATCACGGAATCCAAATCTTCAAGCAAGCCTTCCGGATGGGGCTTGGCTGACGGCGGATACTCCGAAGGAATGAACTCCAATGCCACTTCCTGAATTGCCCCGAGCAAAATGGCCGCGCCAGTTTGAGAATCCCGTTTCAGGCGATACGCTCCGAAGCGACCCTTCCAGGAGCGATTCGTTCGAAGGCTTTGCAGCATGCGCCTAAATGCAGCGACATTTTTGAAAGCCTCCGGCGACAGTTCCCTCGAGAGGTACAGCAGATCCGGCCACTGCTCGTCACGCTTGCGGATCGATTTCAACAATCGTTCGTGGAAAGGCTGGATGAACGACTCGATCTGATCTTCAAGTTCTTCACTCGTGGGATTCGCTTCGCCGCGTTTCCGCGCCAGATACCGCGCCTGCGCCACTGCCAGCGGACTGAAGAACAAGACGACAAGTTCGCCGATCAGCTGAGGCGCATCCGGCGAAACCTCCAGCCTCCGGCGAATCCCCGAAACCCACCTCCACCTGCCCCACGATTTCCGCATGGCGGGAATTCTACGCTAAAAGAGCCTGGCTCTCGCCCGCGGGAGATTGTCACCTGCGGTTTCTCGCAACCTGCTCGTCGTTTTGATTGTGTCCATGGGAATCGTTTTCGAAATTTCTCCGGTGATATTCATTCTGAGCCGGATTGGAGTGGTCAGCGCACGGTTCCTCGCCCGAAATTTCAAATAAGCCATTCTGATTTCGTGCATTGCCGCTGCCGTGCTCACGCCTTCGACCGACGCATCGACTATGGTTCTTGTTGCGATACCGATCGTCCTGAATTATGGTCTCGGAATAATTGTCGCCGCAGTTTTTGGCAAAAACCGGCAGGTCGTGAAGTTTGGTGCTGTCACTTTCGACTCCCTGGGCGTGGTGTCCTTACCAGAAAAAACTCTTTCACATCGTCCCAGGAAATTTTCTGAAGCATATGAGGCATAGGCTCATCCTCGGCGTCTTTGAAGCAAGTCAGGGACTTCATCAAATGAAGATCGTTGAACGCGATCCTCGCGAACTTGCGTTCAAACAGTCGAAGGATTTCGTCCAATCCAAATTGTTGGCAAAGTACAAATAGATCGACAAAATCACGCTTCGTGCCTCGGCTGGCAACGGCGCTCAGTTTCATCGCAGCGATATCGCGCGGATCGGCCACCGCGATTCCCTCATAAATCCGGAACTGATAAAGCATGGGGTAGTGATATCCGAGGAAACTGACCTTGATTGAATTGATATGCAGGTGCAGCGTTTCATCAGACTTGGAAACGACCGTTGTATGCCCTATTGCCGCAGGTTTCCCAGGAGCAAATCTTCATCAACCGTTTCGCTGCTAAAAAAATCCAAATCGACTGATGTGCGATGTCCCCACTGTAGAGCCAGAGCGGTCCCTCCCGCCAAATAAAAGCGCCGCAATTCCGGCCGTCCGGCAAGCACGATGAGGGTATTTCGTGGTTCTGCGGACAGAACCTCCAAATGCCAATTCTCGATCATTTATAGGGATGCAGCGAGGCGACCTGACTCTCGGGAATGTCGTATACCAGGGCCCAAAAATTGGCAGATTTGGGACTGAGTCGGCGGTTGGCGCGAACTACGGATTTAATTTGATCTTCAGAGAAATTTTGCTGCAGCCACTCGAAGGCCTTCGAATCTCCTGACTCGAGAATGCGCTCGATCGTATAAACTGGATGGCATTGGGGCTCGAATGAATCCAGGTCAATATCCCAGAAGTATGAGCGCAATTCATTCGGAATCATTCAAGTATTTTAGCATGCGGTTTCCATTCGCCACGGACCGTTGACATCACTTCACTTTTGTTCTGAGCCAACCTTCATGGCCGACGGATGCTGCAGACGCTTCAACACGACCCTATGCCATTTTCTTCACACTAACTCTGAGCCAGGTGCCGATAAAATCCGGGATCCGCTGCCGTTTGCATTTTGTAGATGTAGAGGATTTGTCCGAGGTGATAACTGAAATGTTCGACAACATGGTAAATCGCCTGTAACCCGGACGTCTGGTAAGTTTGGATAGGATAGCGGACCAGCAGCTGGGGCAGTTGAATCCTTCGGATCACCTGCTCCACTTCCTCGACTGCCGCCTGAATATCCGCAATCAGACGTTCCTTCGGTACTCTTTCCCGGGTCGCAAATTCAGCCTGGCGATTACGCCGGAAGGCCTTTCCGCCCAGTGGCATGACCACCCATTGCCTGACATTCCCTTGTAAGTGCAGAACAAGGTTGCCCACACTGTTCGACTGTTCGTTGGGACGCCACCAGATCTGATCGTCTGTCATGTTCTCAAGGCAGTAGATCAGCTTGGGTAGAAAGTCGTTCTTTAGAAAATTGCCGGACGCTTCGATGAACTCTTCCTGCGCCGTCACCGCCTGACCACTGGTAGTTTCCATTTCCAGTCCTCCACTTCAAACTGACCCATTACGCCATCTTTCCCTGGATTTCGCTCTTGAAATTTTGCCCCATTCAGCAGAATCTTTGCCAATCGGGGACGAAGAGTTGGACCCGCGTCCGGCCTGGTTCCCTGAACATACAATCGACTAGACTGATTTTGAGGGGAAATTGAAACGGTTATTGCCCGCCAGGAAGATGCTGAGCTGTGGCTGATCCATTCAATCTGCAACGATTTGTCGAGGCGCAGAGTCCGGTCTACGACCACGTGCGGCTTGAACTCCAGCGCGGACAAAAAACCGGCCATTGGATGTGGTTCATATT
>JBGPBY010000634.1:0-3844 GCA_041481485.1 Terriglobia bacterium | reverse complement strand
TTCCGATCTACGTATTTCGTTTCCGCGTGTCGGGGCGGTCTCTGACCGCCCAAATTTGGGTGGTTTGCAGTCCTAAAATTTGTGGGCGGTAATAGACCGCCCCTACAGTTGCTAAACTCGAAATTATTCACACCCGGCCCAAATCCTTTCGTTCCTCAAAACAACGTGGACGGCGGAGCCTTGTAGGGAATACCCAAATGCTCGTAAGCCAGCCGGCTCGCCACGCGGCCGCGAGGAGTCCGCTGAATGAAACCGATCTGCAGCAGATACGGCTCGTAAATATCTTCGATGGCGTCGACCTCTTCGCTCAGCATGGCCGCAAGCGTTCCTACTCCAACCGGGCCGCCGTCAAAGCGTTCGACTATGGCGCTCAGGAGCTTCCGGTCAATCTCATCGAAACCGTGCTCATCGATATCCAGAAGCTTGAGCCCGCTTCGCGCCATTTCCGCGGTGATTTCTCCGGTCCCCTTCACCTGGGCGTAATCGCGTAACCTTTTCAACAAACGATTGGCCACACGCGGCGTGCCGCGGCAACGCTTTGCGATTTCCTGGCAGCCTTCAAGAGTGATAGCCGCATTCAAAATTTCAGCAGAACGCCGGATGATGAATTCCAGATCGGGGATCGTGTAGAAGTCCAGCCGGTGCACCATGCCAAACCGGGAACGCAATGGCGCCGTGATCAATCCCGCTCGCGTCGTCGCGCCGATTAGCGTGAAACGCCTCAGGTCCAGCCGATGCGTGCGTGCGCTCGGACCCTGGCCAATAATAATGTCGAGTTTGTAATCCTCCATCGCAGGGTAAAGGATTTCTTCGATGTTGGCCTGAAGCCGGTGGATTTCATCGATGAACAGAACGTCGCCGTCTTCGAGATTTGTCAGAATTGCGGTGAGGTCCTGTTTCAGCTGAATCAGCGGGCCCGCGGTGGCACGAAACTTTGCGCCCATTTCATTCGCAATGACGGAAGCGAGCGTCGTTTTTCCCAGACCCGGAGGGCCGTAAAGCAGAACATGATCCAGCGATTCCTTCCGTTGCCGCGCAGCCCGAATCGCGACATCGAGGTTTTCCTTAACATTTCTTTGCCCCACATACTCGGCAAGAAACTTCGGACGCAACGACTGTTCAAACGGCGCCTCCTCTTCAGTAACTGCGCCGGCTACGATTCGATTCTCCATTTAACCCTTCGTCAGGATTTGCAGCGTCCGCCGGAACAACGGGTCGAATTCCGGATTGGCATCGCCATCCATGGCGCGGCGCAGCGCCGCATCGACGGTAGGCGGAGGATATCCCAGATTCTCCAACGCGGAAATCACGTCCGATTCAATGCTCGATTTCGGAGCCTCCGCAGTAGTGAACTCCTTTAACTTATCGCGCAACTCCATGACAATCCGTTCTGCGGTTTTTTTTCCGACTCCGGGAATCGCGGTCAGTCTCGCCAGATCGCCCTTGCGGATCGCTCCGACCAATCCTTCCACTGAGCCGCCTGAAAGAATAGTCACCGCCAGACGCGGACCGATGCCGGATACGGAAATCAGACGCTCGAATACCGTGCGCTCGTGCTTTGACGAAAACCCGTAAAGCGCAATGATGTCTTCACGCACATGGGTGTGGATGTCGAGCGACACCTCGACGCCCTTTTCCGGCATGACGGTGTAAGTGGTCAGCGGGACAAGCACTTCGTAACCCACGCCATTGGCTTCGACGACCAGGCGAGACGGCTCTTTCTCGATCAGTTTGCCGCGAAGATGCGCAATCAATCGACCTCCACCAGATCCACAACGCCGATCACCGATGCATCGATCGGCGCTTCCGTCTGACCGACGGATGTCATCGCCGCAAATCCTTCCTGAACGACAAGCACTCGATCGCCAATGCCAGCGGAAACTGCATCGAACGCGACAATGGGCTCGCCGTCATCGTGTCCTTCAAGATCGAGAGGCTGAACCAGAAGAACAATCTGTCCGTGGTGGGAACGATGCTTCTGCGTGGCAACAACGTTATCGATAACCCTGGCGATGATCATGGCCGGAGCGGATCGACAATGGCAACGATCGTTGTTTCAGTGGGAACAACTGCAGGGAGAAACGGAAACGACGCTTCCTTGCCGCGGCAGACATAGACGGTTTCGCCGGGCCCCGCGCCGACGGAATCGACGGCTACAGCAACAGGCCCATTTGGCAGCCGCTTCACCAGAAGGAACGTTCTTCCTTCCAGCAATTCATCCTGATGGCTGCAAACGAGCTTACCGACCACTTTACCGAGATACATATTTTTGAAAACTGCGATTCTCGCTGTAGGCGCGGTCTAGAAGCTGTGAGGAAATTGGGGACAGAGAGCAATTTCCTGAGAAACCCAATTGATATACAACGGCCTAAAAAGGGAATTGCTCTCTGTCCCCAATTTCTTCACAGCTTCTAGACCGCGCCTACAGTCGGACCCTCAATCCTGGGAAACCTGATCCACGATCCCGACGATTGCCGCATCGACCGGCGTATCTTTACACCCTGTCGCCATTCGGGCCGAACTCCCCTGGACGATCAGTACGCGTTCCCGAACGCCGGCATCGACGGTATCCACCGCAATCAGGTAGCCTTTGCCGCCCTTTGCGACGGAGTCGGTTTCGTTGAGATCATTGGGATCAAGGAGCCTGCAGATCAGCAGCTTCTTACCCTCCAGCCGAGGATCTTTCCGAGTCGCGACAACCGT
The DNA here is from genome assembly GCA_041481485.1 of Terriglobia bacterium. Classification (GTDB taxonomy): domain Bacteria; phylum Acidobacteriota; class Terriglobia; order 20CM-2-55-15; family 20CM-2-55-15; genus JBGPBY01. The sequence goes on along the minus strand of JBGPBY010000634.1, from coordinate 1,141 downwards.
GCCGATAATGCGCGCCAGAACCATCTGGGGTTGGTCCCGCTTACTTCGCGCTCTTCCCTATCGGAAGGATATCTTCCAGATTCGAGTGCGGTCTCGGGATGACATGCACGCTAATCAATTCTCCAACACGCCGCGCGGCGGCAGCGCCGGCATCGGTCGCGGCTTTCACCGCGGCGACATCGCCCCGCACCATGGCCGTCACATAACCCGATCCAATCTTTTCCCAGCCCACCAGATTGACCTTGGCGGCCTTCACCATCGCATCGCTGGCTTCGATCATTGCCACAAGACCGCGCGTTTCGATCATTCCCAGGGCTTCGCCGAGCCCCTCTACCTGTGCCATGCAAACACTCCTTCTCTAAGCTTGTCTTACTATTTCAGATTCGAAACCGCCCGCTCGATCAGATCGATCAACTCATCGCGTGTGACAGAGATCGTGTCCGATACTCCGTCCGTTATAGGACACATCGGGTCCTTCGGCTTCACTTCGGAATCCTCTAATCCATAATACTTCTGGCGCTGCACCCAAAGTTTCTCCACATCGGACGGAGACAGCAGCCGCTCGCGCCCCAGTATGCGCGTATACATGGAAATTTTTGCAAAGTGTTCCACAGTGTCCATGCGGTTGAAGGCGTCTTCCAGGTCCACACCGTAGGTCACGACTCCATGATTGGCAAGAAGCAATGCGTCGTAATGCTGGATAAATGGCCGCAACTGATCCGTAAGTTCGGGGGTGCCCGGCGTGCCGTATTCCGTCAGAGGAATACAGCCGAGTGCCAGGACGACTTCCGAAATCAGCGCCTTGTTGAGTGGAATGCCGGCCGCTGCGTACGCAGTGGCATGCGCCGGGTGTGCATGGACAACGGCGTGAATGTCCGGCCGCATTTCGTAAATCAAAAGGTGCATCGCCATCTCGCTGGAAGGTTTGCGGTTGCCGCGAAGCTTGTTGCCTTTGGCATCGATGACGATCATGTCTTCAGCTTTGACGAAGCCCTTGTTGCATCGCGTCGGCGTACACATGATGTTGCCGTCGCCAAGACGAACACTGAGATTCCCGTCGGTCGACGCGAGATACGACTTCTGGTACGTGAGATGGCAGAATCGTTCGATGTCTTGTGCGGTGTCCATCAGAGTGGGTGAT
>JBGPBY010000633.1:0-3848 GCA_041481485.1 Terriglobia bacterium | reverse complement strand
GGAGACCGGGATCGAACCGGCGACGTCCAGCTTGGGAAGCTGGCATTCTACCGCTGAATTACTCCCGCTTACTTACTGCACCGGCGACGAATATAGCACAACCAACGGTAACGGGGATTGCTTAGGGATAGCACTTTTCAATTTCGACTTCGACAATGATTTCCTCTGCCAGCGTTCGGCTACTTCCAACGCGTTACCTCAGAAAGAGCCGCCATACCGCATTTACAAGAGTGTGCGTGATTGTCGAAGTCAGCACGTTTTTGTTGCGTCCCCATGCCAGGCCGTAGGCAATCCCCGCCAGTGTTGCCATGACGAAGTAGCGGTAGTTCGGAAGCGGAGGTCCGTTGTTCAGGTGCGCCATTCCGAATATCAGCGCAGTGGCAATCAAAGATGCGAAGCGGCTCTTCGTGACCGATTCCAGCGAGTCCTGAATGATGCCGCGAAACAGGATCTCTTCGGGAAGAGCATTAAAGAAGAGGATGCCTGCAAGGAGCAAGGCGATGCCTTCGACGGAAGGCCTGCGGGCTGCAGGATGAATGAAGCCGATGGCGAAGCCAAGTGGCAATCCAATGGCGGAGAACCATGCGAAGTGAACCGCGGCATCGCGAAAGCTCACCCTTCGGAGATCGAAGGCTGCGGTGACATTCAGCAGATCGGGACGTGAACGGAACGCAAGAATGCCCGCGGCCATGCCGATGACGATTGCGTTCGTCTGGGTCACACCGATCATACGGAACAAGGAGAATTCGATCGGCAACCACAACACGAGGATTGCAGCGAGCGCTCCCCACTTCCTGCTGGTTCGCAGGCACAGGAAGGGACTCGCCATATAGATTCCAGAAATGAGAATGGTCAGGATGTTGATGGCGGTTCTCCGGACCTCCATGGATGACCCGCCGCGGAAACCAGCTAGAAGCCGGAGGCGCGGGCTGAGGCGGATCGGCTGCGAGCTCGCGTTCGATCTCCATAGAAATCGATCTTCTTCAAGGACTGAACCGCGAGCCGTGCATCAGGCGCCGTCAGCAGAATTCGGCGATTGACAATAGCTGGCTGATAATCCGCATCTAGCTCGATTGCCCGGTCGAGACATGCAATCGCCAAATCGCGGTCTCCCTTTCCGGCATACGCAAGCCCGAGGTTTCCATAGGACTGGACGTGGTGCGGCAATACTTTGAGCACTTCCCGGAATCCACGAATCGCTTCGTCAACGTGTCCCGCGTTGAGATTCCGGAAGGCGTGATCGTAGATTTCGGCTCCGGTGAGGTATTGATCGAGCGATATGCCGTAGCTTTTCACAATTGATGCGGCAAACTCATCGATAAGTTCCCTGGCGATGTGTCCGAACGAACCAGCGGCGCCATCCAGTTCGACGACCTTTTGCAAGCAAGTTATCCACTCTTCGATATGGAAAAGCGATTGATGAGCGCCGGCCAAATTGAGATAGGTTTCTGCTGTGGGCTCAACAGCAATGGCGCGATTGAAAAGCCGAATGGCTTGATCCGCCTTGCCCTCCATGGCCAGACACGTACCTTTCAGATAGAAAGGCTCCCACCGTTCAGGATAATTCTCGAGCATCTGCTGGATCTCTTTCCTGGCGTCCCTGAAATGCTTGTTCTCCATCAGGCTGGAGACTTCCTCGCACCATTCGAAAAACTCCGTCTCATCATCAAATTCCGACTCGTCATCCAGGTCCTCGGCCAGGATGTAGTCCGCATTTCCTTCATTAGCAAACGGTGCGAGCTTATTGATGATCGTTTCGACATCATCGTGCGGCCCTTGAATGTAAAACGGCCGTCCGTCTTTGCCGAAGTCGAACTTTCTTATGAACGGGCGTTCCGGTTCAACGAGCGGGCTGCAGACCGTCCAACTGTCGTCCGGCTCAAAACCAAATTGGCGCGCGAACTCGACCGCACCAAGGATCATGCTGCGCGCGTCTTCGAAAGAAATCTCCACAAGGTCGTCCGGACACCCGTCCAGATAAAAAGGCACTTCATTGTTTTGGAGACGCCTGCAATAGGCGTCCTTAACACCAAGGCAGAACACATCGACCAGATAGCTTCCCATCAGGACCCTCCCGCCGGGAACTTCGCGGAGGACGATCACATGCGGCAGCCCTCGATCCCACCATCTCAGGGTGATGTAACATTGCCCGGAGGGAAGCTCCTTCGCCCGCCTTATTAGTTCCCTTTCGGACATGCCGCTCCAGATAGCGCGCTGTTCGTAGCAACAAAACTTGAATTTCTTTCCGCTACCGCAAGAGCAAAGCCGGTATTTGTCCTCGCCCATAAATGTCGCCCCCAAATGTTCAGTCGAGATGAGGCAGATAATGTCTGGACGCACGGTCAAAACGGGTCCCTCAGGTCCAGAGAATTCTGCGCATCACCGCGTCTGGCTTTTGGCGACAAAAACTCCGGGTTTTACGCGACTGCCGGATCGAACTTTTCGATCCGCATCATTCGGAATGTTCGTTGCATATTCGCAGCAACGTCACAATCGACTTTAGTTCTTTTGGCTGGAGTGATTAATGACTGTGGAGGATTTCTAGTTTCAGCCGGCGCCGAAGAGCGTTCATGTTACCAATTTCGTTTGGATCCGAACGGACACCATGACCGCTCCTCGAGTGCGGTGCGCCGACCAACTTAACTCTTTCGGCTGCCTTCCCTCCCTGGGGGCATTTTCATCAGAATCACCGCGCTTCGATCCGCACGGCCGAAATCTGATTTCAGCTCGATGCATGGTGCCAGCAATTTTTGTTCCGATTCGAAACTGCTGATTCTCCTTAGTCTTCAACGCGTCCGGTCCCGTCATCTTCAATAAAGGTGGTAGCCAGAGTGCACAAAATTTCCGGCGTTCCCGGTTAATGGGCACTCTGAAATGAGTTCAATTCTTGTTATTAAGCTCTGCTTCCTTATTATTAAGCTCCGCTTCTTTCGCCCACCTCCGTTCGATTTCCCGATTTTTCATCTGCCGCCGGACAATGGCGAGAAGTGCCAGTCCGGTGACCACCAGCCACAACACAGTGGATGAGGTCAAAACCGGCAGCCATTCCGTCCAGAGACGATGGGCTTCCCAATCCGTCTGGGCCTCTTCCGTCGCCATGCCCACCACTTCCCTAAACGCATGTTCAAACGAAGCACCGTCATTCATGCGCGCGAGAATCTGTGCGCCGGTTTGCGAACCGTACTGGCGGAGCAAATCGTGAACGAATGCGCCCGCCAGCGCATAAGCGCGAGTCTGGCTGGTTTCGCTGCCGTCGAACATGCGCTCGATGTCTTCCAGGCTGGTGCGGGTTCCGATCACAAGCTGGAACGCGAGTTGTGATTCGTCGACGAAACGCCAGCCGTGTTCGGCCGACATCGCAAGACCTTCGTTGAACCACCGTGGAACGGGACGCTGCGCGGAGGCACGTCCGATCCAGATGTGTGCCACCTCGTGGCGAAGGACATCTTCGAGCGATCCATTCGGATAGCGAGGAGTTCGCGCCGGGAACAGGACCACCGTGCTCGAAGCGCTGTTTGCGAATCCAGCAATCCATGGCGAAGTGCCGCGCGCGACTTCTGAACTTTCGGGTGCGAGCACGACTTGAATTGGCGGGCCGGTGTCTTTCAGGCCGACCAGATCGGCAATATCGGCGAAATGCTTCGCGTCGATGGATTCGAGGCGGCGCTGAACGGTGGCCAGCTCCGGAGGCGCGGAAATGCGGAGTTGGGGTTGGAGTGTGACCAGCAGCAGCAATATCGGTGCGTTGGCACTCATGGTTAGATGTGGTCCGTAAATGAGAGTTGAGAGTTGATGTGTTGTCCGTTGATTAATGGACCTGGTGCGCTTACCGAATGACCCAATGGATC
>JBGPBY010000632.1:0-3850 GCA_041481485.1 Terriglobia bacterium | reverse complement strand
CCGCCTTTCCACCTGCCGTGTCATGAAAGCAGGAAGTATTTCGCGAAATGCGGTGAAAAAGCGCCGTTTCTCAAGTAGGATTCTGCAATGCCCTCGCCAAACTTCTCCCGCCGTTCCTTTCTTGCGTTTTCCGCGGTGCTTCCGTGGGCGCTTTCTGCACGAACTTCTGGATCGATCCCAGTCGGGCTGGAACTTTATTCGGTTCGAAACGAACTAAAAAAAGACCCGGAGGCCACCGTTCGAGCCGTCGCACAGATGGGCTATCAGGGCGTAGAGTTTTATGCGCCTTATTTCGAATGGACCGAGAGCCAGACCAAGCAGATGCGGAAATTATTGGACGATCTGGGCATCCGCTGTTTCTCGACGCACAATGACAGTTCCTATTTGACTAAGGAAAAAATCGGCCGGGCGCGCGATATGAACCTGATCCTCGGCAGCAAATATGTGGTAATGGCCTGGTCGGACCCCAAGCCGGGGCTGGACGGCTGGAAGGCAATCGCGGATTCGCTAAACTTTGCCGCCGATCAACTCGAATCCTCCGGTTTGAAAGCCGGCTATCACAATCATCAGCGCGAGTTTACTCCCGTCGACAATCAGCGCCCTATGGAAATTCTTGCCAAGAATACTAAGCCTTCCGTCATGCTCCAATTGGACGTGGGCACGTGTCTCGAGGCTGGGGCAGACCCCGTGGGGTGGATTCGAGCGAACCCAGGTCGAATCCGCTCGCTGCATCTTAAGGAATGGTCACCGGATCCTGGGAAAGGCTACAAAGTTCTCTTCGGGGAAGGGGCCGGCGATTGGAAAAACATTCTTTCCGCAGCGGAGAGCACAGGCGGCGCCGAATATTACCTGATAGAACAGGAAGGCAGCCGGTTTTCCGAGCTTGAAACTGCGAAGCGGTGTCTTGAGAATTTTCGCACCGTCCATGCCACCTGATCAGTAATTTTGACGCGCCTGCAGCTGCGACGATGCGCCCGAGATGAGAGTCAAACCCGAAAGAGAACAATCAACGAGGCTGCCAAATGGGATTATGTGTGAAAAGGCCGTTGACGAAACCCATTCGATAGACGATGAAAAGGCCGAAGGCCAGACTAACCAGTCCAGAGACAAGTCCCAGGCCACGATTGATGCTAGCGAAACGCCTTTCGGAATATGTATAGGGGACGGCAATCGCTGCAGTTATCAGCATCATCCCGGCGACAGTGCCGAGCCCAAATACCAGAAGATAAAAGACTGCCCAAGACGGAACACGAATGGTAGTGAGCACTAATAAAGCAACGGCTGCCGATCCCGCCAGACCGTGAACGATGCCGACGGCCAACGGCCGGACGACTTGATAAAGACCCATCCGCCCGAACACGCGATCCATCCACCCCACCGGTGTCGCGGTCTCAGCATGGCCGTGGTTCTCGGGACTATGGCCGTGGGGATGGTTGTGAACGTAGTCTCCGTGTCCGTGGGAATGCGCGTGCTGTGCCTGCTGGAAGGGCGTAACCGCCTCCGTTATCCGTCGCATGATTCCAGAGAGATTCAGAGCTCCCAGAAGGATCAGCATCAGGCCGACGGAAAGCTCCATCGTGAGACCAACTCTTGCCGGGATCACAAGACCGAACAAGATGATTGCCGAACCAACCGCGAAAATTGTGATCGTGTGACCCAGGCCCCAGAGCGCGCCAATCAACGCCGCTTGGCGGATGCTTCGCTGACGGCTCACAATCGTCGTTACGGCGATGACATGGTCCGGATCAGTCGCGTGGCGCATGCCGAGAAAAAAACCGAGCGCAAGGATGGAGAGAAGCGTGACCATTTTATTCAGAACGCGGCGGCGGTGCGAGAACGAACGCGCCGGCTTTCAAGAAACTCGAGATATGCGTCCATTCCTTCTCCTGTTTGGCGGACACTTTAAAAAACTTCCATGCTCCGCCGCACCGCCTGAATGTTGTGTCTCGCGGCCGCTTCGTCAAATTCTACAGCAGATGCGAGATCAGACTTAGTGATGACGGCAACGTCCGCGCTGTTGAAGATCGTCGGATATTTGAGGGGCTGGTCTTCGCCTTCGGTCACCGAGAGCAGCACGAAACGCAAATCTTCTCCGAGATCGCAGGAGAAAGGACACACGAGGTTGCCGACATTTTCGATGAACAAGAAATCGAGATTGCTGAGATTCCAGCCCCCCAGCGCATTCTCAACCATGGCCGCCTCAAGGCAGACCGTTCCGGTGATAATTGTTTCACGGGAGCCTGGCTGTGCGCCAGACGAGCCTCGTCATTTTCCATAGCCAGGTCGCCCACCAGTTTAAAGCGCCGCATCCATCCCGGTACTCTAGCGTATGGGCGCCGCAAGAGACACCGCAAAGCTAGAAATGTTGCACGGAATGAGTATTGGGAGCTTTCTCGCCGACCGGATGATCCTTGTGGAAACGAAACAGTCGGCCCTGCCGATAGTCAAAGGGCGCCTGACAAGGCGGGTTCGTGCAGACCGAAAACATGAAACCATCAAGGCCGCTGCCGAACGGAAGTCAGCATCCAGTAACGAACCTCGCCCGCACGTGGACCTCGGAATGTTCAGAATCCCTCAGGCCTTCCGACTTCTCTCGCTCCAGCCGAGCGATCGTGGTCATCAGCCAATGCGCTACGGCGGTTTCCTGTTCCTCTTGCGTGCCCGTGCGGTAGAAGGAATCGATCGTTTCTCCATTCTCGTTCAGGGGAATGTAACGGCACGGAATCTTCTTGTCCCGGAGGTCTTCGGGTATGAGCTGCATCAGGACGCAACCACTGCATGGCTGTGCCAGCTGAGCGCGATCGAAATTCAAACAGGTGGGGGAATCCTGAAACATAAACTGCGGGCGCCAAGCGGCTCTCGCGCTGTGGTGATAACCGGCATTTTCCAGGAACTCCAATTCGGCCTTCAACGCCGCCAGCACGTTTCGCTTGTCGATTGTCATGAGAGGAACCCCCTTGCGCCCCTAGGATTGCGCACGGCGGGGGGCCTTGCAGTGACGAACATCACATGCGTCTGTGCGGACGATCAACATTGGACCATGTGTCGCACGCCCGGCTCGTCCGCGCGAGAAATGAAGTCTGGTTGGAAGCACCGCAGCCTTCTACGATTCATGCTTTTCAGTTGGCGTGTCTCCGTTATCCCCTGTTTCAGCGGATAAATTCGAGTCCAACGCGCGCCCAACGGAATCCGCGTCCTCCAATCTTTGCAAATATTGGGGCCGCGTGTGGCGGTAATGGTCCGCGGAAACTTTGCCGTTCAGCCACGCCGTGTCCATCGGATAGACCAGCGGATCAAAAATGACGAAATAGAGATGCCACAACAGGATTGAAAAAGTCGCTAGCAAAGCTTCATACCAGTGTACTGCCGTGGCTGCATCGATAATCCACTTCGGGAAATTCCTGAGCGTAAAATTATTGAACCACAGGAGAAAACCAGAAAGCGCCATGACCGCCGTGCCCCAAAGAAATGCCCAGTATTCCAGTTTCTCCGCATAATTGAATTTTTCAAATCGTGGAGTTTCTGCGCGTGCGCCAAGGTTTTTAAGAATGACGCCGATTAAATCCGTCGCATCTTTCCATTTTGGAAGCATCGCCCGCAGAAACGCGCGATCGCGCTGGTTCAAGGCCAAATGAATGAAATGATACAGAGTCGCGGCGATCAGAACCACCGCTGCCATGCGGTGCAATCGTCCACGGAATGCGACGTTTTTTCCCCACAGCAGGAATGGTGCTGACCACCAGCTGTCCGGATATTTCAGCGCGAAACCGGTGAACACGAGAGTCGGAAAACTCAGCATGACTCCCCAATGGGAGATCCGGAACCACAGATTCATTCGCAACACCTGCTG
>JBGPBY010000631.1:0-3857 GCA_041481485.1 Terriglobia bacterium | reverse complement strand
GTCGATGAGCAGTTGTCGCTGATAGGAAGTTAGGGTTAGGCGCGAATTACGCTAGTTACGCGAAGCAGACTGAATACCTAATTTCACTTGGGTCGGCGCAATTTCATTCAAGAATGCGGCCCTCATGACTCCATCGATCGGCGGCGCGGGCTCGCCCTTCTTCAGGGCCGGCACAGGATTAATCGGAACTCCACGATTCGTCATCATGAAGTGAAGATGAGGGCCGGTCGCAAGCCCGGTCTGGCCGACTAGACCGACAAGTTCACCCTGCTTTATCGATTGTCCTGAGCTCACGCCGTGCGCGATGCGCGAGAGATGAGCGTATCCACTGGTCATGCCGTTCACGTGGCGGATCTGCACCAGGTTCCCGTAGCTGTTATTCCAACCCGCAAATGTAACGGTGCCATTCGCAACCGCGAGAACCGGGCTGCCCTCGGGTGCGCCGTAATCCGTCGCGAGGTGCGAGCGGTTGAAACCGAGAATGGGGTGTTTGCGGCTGCGCGAAAATCCCGAAGTGATTCGCGGGTTGAACTTCAAAGGCGAAGCCAGCGTCGCGCGTTTCAGCGAAACGCCCTTTTCATCGTAGTAGGAATCCCTGAAACGAAATGCGCGGTAGGTGCGGCCTTCGTTGACGAATTCCGCGGCCTTGATAGCTCCGTATTTCACGAATTTCCCGTCGTGAAAATTCTCATCCACGATCATCCTGATGCGATCGCCCGGCTGGACCTCCGTATTGAAGTCCACTTGCCATTGGAATATCTGCGCCAACTCTGTGGCCAGATATTCGCCTTTTGGCTGGCCTTGCACTGCGTCCCACAGAGAAGTCTGAATTTCCGTCGTAATCGTCGATTCACGCGTGTTGAGTTCGAGCTTTTCGACACTGGCCGCAAATGAATCTGCCTGCTTGCGAACCTTGAGCACGCTCTCGTCGTCAATCTTGTATTCGAAGGTCCTGAGGCTGCCGTCAATTTCCTTCTCCAGCCGAAAAGGATTTCCAAAACGAAGCTTGCGTACATCGAAAACGGGTTTTATCAGTTCCGCAACTTGATTCGCCATATCGGATGGAATGTCGTAGTCCCCAAGCGTTGCAACCAGGGTTGTGTTTTTCTGAATTGTGTCTTCGACGACTTCGGTCTTTGGAACGTCGGGCGTGGCAGCGGTGGCTGAAGGCAATGGCTGAATGGATTCGATCTTCAGTTCCCAGTACCTGGGAATGACGGCAATCAGGACGGCAAAAAACAGCGACCAGATGAAACCGACATTACATTTGAAGACCCCCATCCAACCTCCGGGAAACTCCGAATCTGTCGAAAAGCGCGATCACTATAAACCAGCGGCCTTAGGGTGGGAAGCCGAAATTGATGTTAGTCCGTCCAACTTAACTGTCAGTCGCCGAAAGAGATGCCGATTTCCCGGGCAGACTGAATGATGTCGTTATCAAGGGGAACTGTCTTTAGACGGCCGATAGCCTCACGAATCGGAACCGATTCCACATCCGGAGGTATCAGCGCCACCATTCGCCCGAAAGCTCCTTTTTTGATGAGCCGGGCTGCGGCAGCTCCAAACCGGGTCCCGAGCACCCGGTCGAAAGTCGTCGGAGGACCGCCACGCTGCAGGTGACCCAGGATGACCACACGGGTCTCCTTCCCCGTCAGTTCGGTCACGGTCGAAGCGACTCGTTCGCCGACACCGCCGAGACGTTGCTCCCGGCCCGCATATCTCGACTCTATATGCGTTGGTTTGCCTCCCGCAGGGAATGCGCCTTCGGCTACAACAACGATGCTGAAATGTTTACCCAATCGTTCGCGGACCATAATGCTGTGAGCAACCTTGTCGGGATCGTAAGGAATCTCCGGAATGAGGATAACGTCGGCGCCACCTGCAATGCCGGAGTGAAGCGCGATCCAGCCGGTGTTCCGGCCCATGACCTCCACGACCAGCACGCGCCGGTGGCTTTCAGCCGTCGTGTGAAGCTTGTCGAGCGCGTCTCGCGCTGTGTTCACCGCCGTGTCAAAACCAAACGTGACGTCGGTACAGTTGAGATCGTTGTCGATGGTCTTGGGAACTCCAACGAGCGCGATGCCTTTGTTGTAGAACTTTTCCGCGATAGCGAGCGTGCCGTCGCCACCAATGACGATCAGCGCTTCGAGACCGAGCTTTCGAAAATTCGAGACAACGGTGTCCGAGATATCGCGCTCGAAGATCTTTCCACCTTCGCCGACAGTCGGGTAGGCAAAGGGATTGGCCGCGTTTGTCGTACCGAGAATCGTGCCGCCGAGATGAAGAATCCCGGAAACGCTTGCTTTGGTGAGTACGCGGCTCTTGCCCTGGCAAAGGCCGTCGAATCCTTCCTCGATTCCGAGGATGTCCCAGCCGTATCCTATCGAAGTCTTGACGGCCGCCCGGATGACAGCATTCAGGGCGGGACAGTCACCTCCGCCGGTGAGAATCCCAATTTTCATGGCGAGATTCTTGTTGAATTGGACGGGTTTTTAAAGTTAATTCATAGGCCGGACTGCGCCAGAACGTGAGGAAAGGTAGTAATAATATGAGGCGATGTATCCCAGCCATTGTACTTTTCGTGGTTCTAGCGATTTCAATAGGTGCAGTGGCTCAGTCGAAGAAAGCCGAAAAGGCGGAGAAAGCGAAGGATCCCGTCTGCGGCATCATGGTGGATAAGAATCCCGCCCTCTCCTATACCTACAAGGGTGAGACCTATTACTTCTGTTCCAAAACAGACGAGGAGAAGTTCAAGGAAGCGCCGGAGAAATACGCGAAGAAGTAGCGGTTAGAATTCGGTGACGGAGCAAATGACTTTTGCTCCGTCACCGAATTCACTAGTTGGAAGATTGAACGCCTGATAACTCCGTAAGAAGTTTCTCGGTCGGCACGAGTCCTCCCGTAACGCTGCGCCACACGACCTTCCCCTTTTCATCGACCAGGAAGTAATAGCGTTTCGCATTGTTGGCGTTCGCTGCGTCGTACTTCATTGCCGTTGCCATTGTTCGATCGCTGACGAACATCAGGTTCTCCTGCGGCACCGGCTTGCCGGCGGCATCCTTCGGAGCGACGGAATCCTTGAATGCTCTTTGAGCACCCGGAAGATCTGCCGAGATGCCCAGCATCACAATGTTCAGCCCGGTCAGCTTCTCATAGAACTGTCCGGCTTCTGTGAATTCGGTTGTGCAACCTGGCGTGAACGCGCCAGGAAAGAACATTATCAGCACTCTTTTCTTTCCCTGGAAATCCTTGAGGTTCATTGCCGCCCCACCTCTTCCACCCGCTGTCACCTGGAAATCGGGGGCGATGTCACCAATCTTCGGCGCATTGTCAGGACCGGCCGGAGCCAGCTGCGCGTGTGCGGAAAGAGCGAACAGCATCATCACAACAACTAGGGACAACGTTCTTTTCACAAAACCTCCTTTAAATAACTGGCTGCGCCCTATCGGGCTTGCATTCGCAGCCGCTCATGGATATTGAAGCGTCAGTGTCTCTCATCTGGGACCGGCGATCAAGAAATCCGCTATTTCAATTCTTCTTCGAACAGGCGACAGGCACGGGTCGTGTTGAAGACACCGCAACTGCAGAAGCGGGCGAGCGTGGCGGAGGCCTGCTCGGGCGTACGCCGGCCCTGCTTGACCCATTCCATCAGCTTTCGCACAAAGTTGAACGACAACATTCCGTGGCCGCACATCGTCGAGAGTTCAAGAGTGCGCCGGTCGGCCATGCGGGATACGACTGACCACGTGGCCTATGAGATTTATTTTCTGGAAGGTGATGAGGAGAAGGCGTTGAGCCTGATCCGTGCGCACGTGGATGCTACCATCACTCGCATGAAGCAGCAGATGGATGCCATG
>JBGPBY010000630.1:0-3877 GCA_041481485.1 Terriglobia bacterium | reverse complement strand
GACCGCGCACAATTCGGAGGATTGCAGGCCTCTCAATTGTGCACGGTCATAGACCGCGCCTACAGCAGCATGGAACTCTCCGAATCTATTTCGCTACCGCGTCCACGGCATAGACGAACAACTTCGGATTGTTATTGGCCGCTGGAGCCGGCGCTGCCGGAGCGTTGACGGGCTCATTGCCGCGCTGCGCTGCGGCTGCCGTGGGCTCGGCCGGCGCCGGTGGGCCTCCGCGTCCGCGGCCTCCTGCGGCTTGGCCGGTGCCGGCTAGTACGGCGATGTACTGCTTGCCATCAAGCATGAAGGTCATCGGTGCGCCGACCCCGGAAGTCAGAGGAAGAGCGATGTCGAGAAGCTTCTCTCCCTTATCCGCGGTGAAGGCTCTCATCCGGCCGTTGCTCATGGTTTGAAGCACGAGGTTCGTTGCCAGGGATAGCGTTCCTCCTCCGGTGTTGCCGCCTCCGACGGAGAACCATCTCTCGGTCTGCGTTGCGGGATCCCAGGCGCTGAGAATGCCTCCGCCCACGTTGGTGCCGTCGGCATTCTTGCGTACGGGTCCATGTGTGGGCGGAACACCCAACGGGACCGCGCCGCCACGAGTTGCACCGAGGTTCAGGCCGAAGTTCTGACGCCCGGGGGTCGCCGCGAAGGGATCTGCAGCCGCCACGAAGCTGTAACTGCCGGTGGCTGCGATAGGAACATAAACCAGTCCTGTATTCGGATTGAAAGACATCTGCGAGGTGGTGTGCATTTGCAATGGCGCTACTGTTGTGCCCTTCGTCGCAGAATAAAGAGCATCCGGGTGAATTTCGGGACGTCCCGTTTTCGGATCGATACTCTTTGCCCAGCTCACCAATCCCATCTCTGAGGCCGAAATAAATTCACCGTTCGTACGATCGATCACGTAGAAGTAGCCATTCTTATTGGCCTGCATGACGACCTTGCGGATGGTGTTGTTGATGCGAATGTCCGCGAGCAACAGATGCTGGATGGCGTCATAGTCCCATTCGTCGCCCGGCGTGCATTGATAATGCCACTTCAGCTGACCCGTATCGATGTCTATGGCGATGATCGATGCGATGTAAAGATTGTCGAGGTGCGTGGCTTCCTTACCGCCGTTGCGGATGTCGGAAGCCCAGGTTGCGCCATTGCCCGTCGCCACATACAGAAGGTTCACGTCGGGGTCGTATGCCATTCCGTCCCACATGGATCCGCCGCCGCCCTGCTTCCACCATTCGCCTGCCCAGGTTTTCGCGGCGGCTTCCATGGCTTTGTTTTCGAACGGCTTTGAAGGATCACCGGGCGTGATGTAGAACTTCCATGCTTCTTTGCCGGTGTTCACATCGAATGCGGACACGTAACCGCGAAATGGTGGAAATTCCCCTCCGGCATTGCCGATGAAGACTTTGCCTTTTGCGACGCGCGGCGCCATCGTGATGGAGTAAGAGGAAACCGCTTCGCCTGGTTTGGGTTCGGGGATTGCCCACGAAGACCAGATAAGCTTTCCGGTTGCGGCATCGATAGCCTGCATGCGCCCATCAATGACAGGAACAAGCACCTTGCCGTCATACAGAGCAATTCCGCGGCTGTTCACCCCGCAGCAGAGCCGGGCTGTTGGGGTCTGCTTCATCGCAGCGTCCACGCCCGGGTCGTACTGCCAGATTTCCTTGCCGGTCTTCGCGTCGACCGCATAGACAACGCTCCAGTTGGTGATTCCATAGAGGACGCCATTGGAATACAGCGGATTCGACTTCTGTCCGGCCGTGTTGCCGGGCCCGACTTCATACGACCATGCAAGAGCAAGCCTGCCGACGTTCTCGGGGGTGATCTGCGTCATCGTGCTGTAGCGTTGTTCGGACCATCCCATGCCGTAACTGAGCCACTCGGTCCCCTTCGGCGCGTCCTTCAACGCCTGGTCGTCGATCTTTTTGACCGGTTGCTGTACGGCCAGTGTCATCCACGTAAACAGAACGATGCCGGAGACTCCCAAGAGAAGCCATTTCATTCGCAGTTGCGTCATAGTACCCCTTTGCGTGTGTCCAAACTGCCAGTCGGATATCAGACAGCTCTCTTGACTGTCAAGTAGAGTTTGGCGCCTGTCCCCGCAATGACAATTGAACATTGAACAGTGAACATTGAACATTTCCGGGGAAATGTACACTGTTCAATTGTCATTGGAGGAGACTGGAGTTTCGTTCAGCGGCTACTCCCGGGACGGCCCGCTGAGCCCGATCAGAACAAGGACGCTGCACACAATCATCGCCAGTACCAGTGGCACGAGACCGGCGGCAACAAAGGCTTCCTGCCAGGCTTCACCGATGAATCCGGAACCGGCAATTGGAGTCAGCCGACTGGTTCCGAACGCCCCGCCCAGTAGTGTGAACCCCCAGTTCATGTAAGTCCCGAACAGAGCTATACGAAATGTTGCCGTTGCAGCGCGTGCTGACAGACGCAGTTCCTTCCAGACGATGCCGAGAATCAGCAGAAAAAAACCATTCATCAGAGCTTCGAGGTGCGCAGAGACTCCCATTCGTGGATTTCTGAGGGCAGGGACGAGCAGTCCCGTCAATAGTCCAAGGAAAAGGAGAAGCGCTCCATGCCACATAAGACGGCGGGAAACAGTTGCGGCTTTACGATTTATCATTGCGAAAGACTACGCGGGAAGGCGGGGGATTCGCAAGAAGCAGACGAGATTCGGCCACCTTGACACACTCACTGCCGGAGTAGAATTCCTTTGGTGTATCCTTACGCGCATGCGATCACTCAGTGCAGTTTTCCTGACACTTGGCTTGTTTCTTGGAGTTCTTGCTGCCCAGCAGCCGCCGCGCGGACCGGCTCGAGAAATCGTCAACGTCAAAGGGGACATTTATCGGGCGCGAAACAGTAATTACTTCTCGCTATTCATGGTGACGCCCGAAGGCATCATCCTTGCGGATCCCATCAATGCGGATTTTGCCACGTGGATGAAGCAGCAGTTTGCCGAACGCTTCAAGGTGCCGGTACGCTATGTGATCTACAGCCACAGTCATTGGGATCACATCGAGGGAGGAGCGGTATTCGCCGATACGGCGCGTTTTATCGCGCAGGAAAACGCCGGACGGAACATGGACGGCCGCATCCCTCAAATGCCGGGCGATATGATCGACCGCAATCACAATGGCAAATTCGAACTGGAAGAAATTGTCGGTCCGCTCAATGACAATGCCGGACGCTGCGGCATGCCTGCCACTTTTTTCCGGACGGCAGACCGCAACAGCGATGGTGAACTGACTCCAGCGGAACTTCAGACCAACATCCGGCGCCCCGACATTTATTATTCCGATCGCATGCGCCTGACGCTTGGCGGCAAGACCGTCGAGTTGATTTACCCCGGCCGGAATCATTCCGACGATGCGACCGTCCTCTACTTTCCGGACGAGCGCGTCGTCTTCGCAACCGAGTTCATCAGCGATGTGGCACTGCCCGCGACCGCAAGTCCTCTGGCCTTTCCCAGCGCCTGCGGTCCTTTCGATGGAAGCCCGCTCTCGGAATGGATTCGTTCGTACCGAACCGTAGAGTCCCTCGACTTTGATATTTTCGCCGGCGGCCACGGCGCGCTCGCAACGAAGGCCGACGTCACGGCCGTCCGCGTTTTTTTTGAAGAACTCGTCGCTGCGGTATCGGCCGGAATGGCTCAGGGCAAGAGTCTTCCGGAATTGCAACAATCACTGCTCTTCGAAAAGTACAAAGACTGGAACGGTTACGCCGCGCGCCGCGCCCCGACAATAGATTCGGCGTATCGCAACCTGCAGCTCTACAAGTAAGTAATATCGCGCGATCTGTGAAGATGTGAATGAATGCGGTTCCGACTGTAGGGGCGGTCTATGACCGCCCACATTTT
>JBGPBY010000629.1:0-3880 GCA_041481485.1 Terriglobia bacterium | reverse complement strand
CTGCCGCCCCCGCACGAAAAATAGCGGCCATTCCGGTCTCAACCCGCCCGCGGAAGCCCAACTTCAAACGGATAGAACTTTATGCGACATCCTTTCTGCTCTCTCACCCCGTTTGTTTTGCCTATGCTCTGACAACCGAAACCGGATTGCCCGGAAAAGTAGTCGGTACCATTGACATGCGGGAGCGCCACCTGTTTGCCGATGTTTCTTCCGAACATGCGGCGGCCATCATCGCCGGGTTGAATCGCGGAAACCTGAAGGGTCATCGGGTCAAGGTGAAACCTGCCTGAGGCATGGACGACATTTCGCTGAAGGCCTGTGCCAATAATTCTAAAATGCAACGTATCGGCTGGCACTGCCCATGTTCATTGCCCAGGAATCCGACGGGAGAGTGAAAGAGAAGGAACTGCCTTTTCCGACCTGACTCTCCACGCCGATCGTTCCGCCATGAGCCTCGACAATAGCTTTGGCAATGGACAAACCCAGTCCACTCCCGGACATGCTCCCGGTCTTTCGTGCCTGCCAGAAGCGATCAAAGACCTTTGACAGGTCCTCCGGCGGAATGCCCGCTCCCGTATCCGAAACAGATACAGTGACGACGTTCGCCTGGTGGCGCACTGACACAGTAATGGTTCCACCTTCCGGAGTAAATTTAACCGCGTTGCCCAACAAGTTGGAAATCACCTGGCCAATCCGGCGAGCGTCGATCGACACTCGCGGAAGTGCGGAGGGCATGTCGACTCCAAGTGTTTGCCTCTTCGCCTGGGACTGAACCCTCGCACCGTCAACAACGGTCATGACGATAGCTGCGATGTCGTTTGAATCCTTCTCTATTGAAATGGTCCCGCTTTGAATCGTGGCGAAATCCAAAAGGTCCGCAATGAGGGACAGCATCTGCTGGACCGCACGGAGAATTCTACGGGTATAGTCGTCAAGTTTGGCTGGATCCACCGGATCACTAAGACGAAGAGTTTCTGTTGTCAGTGAAATAGTGGCCAGGGGATTTTTGAGGTCATGAGCGACAACCGCAAGCACTTCGTCGCGAACACCGACGGCACGTTGGATGTCATCAAAGAGCCGCGCATTTTCGATCGAAAGCGCGGCGCGGCGAGCCAGCTCTTCGGCCAGATGCACATCCGCCGGCCCGAAGTGGCGATTGGACGAAGACGAAATCATGGATATCACTCCCATGAGCTTTCCCCGCGACAGAAGCGGAACGGCCACGAGCGATTTCAGGCCGGCGGCTTGAAGCGCCTCAAGATGTGCTTCATTTTGGGAAAGCGATGCAAGCATTTCCGGAGAATCCTGCTGGAGCAGGACCGGACGCCCGCTCTCGACGACAGACCGCATCAGATGCGATTGATTCGGATCCAGCGAAATTTCCATGAGCAAGGCGCAAACTTTCGCTGCGGACTGGTCCCGGCCCGCAACCTTGAGGCGCCTGATGCTGTTATTGGTCTCGACAACATCCACGATACAAAGATCCGCGAAATCGCGGACCACCAACTCGGCGATGCTCGTCAGTGCGCTCCTGTCGTCCAATGTCGACCCGAGAATCGCTCCGACTTCTGCAAGAAACCGCTGCTCGTTTTCGATACGTTTCTGCTCGCTGATGTCCCGAACTGCGACAGTGAGGATTCGTTTGCCGCCAACGTCGAGTTTCGATATGGCTGCATCGGCCGGAAACTCTTCCCCATTCTTGCGAAGCCCCAAAATCACCGTTTTTCTGTAGCCCATTCGGCGTGCGGTTCCAAGTCCCATCGCAAATTGGTTCACGTGCTCCCGATGAACTCCGCGAAGACGCTCAGGGATGAGAATTTCGAGCTGAGCTCCGAGAGCTTCGGTCTGGGTATACCCAAATATCTGCTCGGCGCCTTCGTTGAATAGCGTGATGCGCTGGTTTTCGTCGATGGAGATAATGGCATCGGCCGCGGTGGAAACAATGCCGGAGTACTTTGCCTCGGAAACTTGTAAACGTTCCTGCGACTGGCGGATTACCTCTTGAGCCTTGCGGGCTTCGGAAATATCTCGAGAGACCGTTCCCCAACCAAGCACCCGGCCAGTTTCGTTTTCCCTGATCAGGAAATGCTCGTCGGATACGGGAATCGCTTCTTCTGTCTGCCAATTTCGGAAGTAAGTCTCGCCCTTCCAGTGACCTTCTTTCAGCATGCTTTTCAGGATGACGTCCGCTGCGAACGAACGTTGCTCAGAGGTGTAACACTCCAGAATTTTCGCGTTCTCAATCGGGAAATCTTCAGTCATGCCTAACATCCGGCGGCCGGCCGGGTTGAGGTACGTCGGATTTCCCTTTGGATCCGAGATCCCAATGAAGTCCGATGAGTTCTCGATAAGCGCCTCAAACATGCGGCGTTCGTAACTGACCTTTTCAAGTTTCTCGTTTGCAGCATGGGACTCCTCCAGCGCACTCCTGGTCCGAAGTTCTTCTGCTTCCGACTGTCTTGCAGCCTTCCACGTTGTCCGAAGGAGGAGAGTGACCAGCACGACAACAAACAAGGAGACCTGGACGTGCACGTCGTACCAGCCTGCCTTTACGCCGATCAGGGTCATTGTGCCAATCAGGGGTGGTCCAAGAACGGCGATTGCCAATATGCGTCTTGCCATTTCGCTGCTACGCGTGTGGCTGGTGAGCAGCGACATTATTCCTTCATCCGGACGACAGCTGAGCAATGCGGCGGACAGCACGATAAAGCTGGCTCCGGTGTGCACCGCCATTCCGATATCGGCGGCAATTTCTGGAAAGCCATAGAACTGCCGCGTGCTGAATATATATCCCGTCAGTGCCATCGAGGCATTGGCAGACACTGTCAGTGCGCAAACCTGGCCAAAACGAATCGGCAGAAATCGCCAATTGAATACCAACAGACTCAAACCCAAGACTACAAAATTTGCGGCGGTCTGGGGCGACGGACGGCCGGTGAAGATTCGGCCCGGAGTGCTGCTCGCGATAAGAATATGATCGATTCCAAGGTCCCATCCGAACGTATATTCAGCCAACGTCAGTAACCCCAGAACAGAAACAGCAACGGCCAGAATGCCGGCCACGCGTTGCCGCCGTGGCCTGGGGTCACTCGAGGTAAGCAAGGCGGCAATAGCGCACAAGAGCAGACCGAACGCGGTATTCGGCTGCATCGCGGGAAGTTCAGGGTGAATCTGTTTCAAGCGATCAATTTCGAAAATCCAGCCCGCTGCGCCCAATAATGGCAATACGGCAGCCAGCAGACAAAGAGACTTTGAAAGCGCACCGCTACGACCTCTGATGAAAGCCGCGGTTATCGCAACCATTGGATATCACAATTCTTCATGGAATCCACGCGAGCTCGACATTCAAGTACATCCAGTGGCCATGCAATGGAGATGCCAAATTGAAATGTGAAAAGCTGCCTAAGACAACAGGGCAAACGCTGGTCGCCCGCGTCCATCCTTAAAATAGAGCGATTGGAATTCTGAAAAACGATATCACCTATTGCGAATTGCCTCTGGGCGATTCCACCTGTCCGATTAAGCAGCTTCCGGTTCAGATGCAGAAAATAGATTCGTCATCGGGCAGGTAGAGTCAATTAAGGCCACCGTTGCAGGCAAAGATTTGTTTCTGTGGGATTGTAAAGTCGCAACATCGAGGAGAATCCATGACACCCCGGAAGACCATTCTCTTTGAAGCAGCATTCTCCACACAGAACAGGAATTCAGGATGACTCTCGGCACGCGGATCCTCGTCGCCGATGACGAGCCCGATCTGCCCGCCCCCGCACGAAAAATAGCGGCCATTCCATTCTCAACCCGCCCGCGGAAGCCCAACTTCAAACGGATAGAACTTTATGCGACATCCTTTCTGCTCTCTCACCCCGTTTGTTTTGCCTAT
>JBGPBY010000628.1:0-3882 GCA_041481485.1 Terriglobia bacterium | reverse complement strand
CTCACCCGGCCTTCGGCCACCCTCTCCCGTTGGGAGAGGGATTTCTTGATCGACTACCTCTACAGCCGCTCGATTCGCAAGCCTTCACTATTTGACACTGCAGGGTTGCGGGTCCCATCCGTTGTTCGTGTCCGGCAGTTTCTTGTAATTCGAACTCGTGATGAGCGGGCCGGTAAGGTACTCGGGATCTTCGACGATCGTCGTCACGATCATGTAACGGACGCCATACGTATCCGGCGTCGGCTGAAAATACTCCGTGACCGTCGCCTTTTCGCTGTAGGGCAGTCCGTTCTTCCGAAGGAAACCGGATTTCAGATTCGTGGTGACAACCTTCAGCCAGCCGTTTTGCGCGCCACCTCGTCCGGCCGCCGGAGGCGCACCGGCAGGAGCCGGCCCCGCATTCCCATTTGTATTCAAGGCACCCGCCGCAGGCGGTCCGGCCGGAAACGCCCCAGGGCCGGGTCCAATTGGCAAACCGGGAGGGCCACCACCGGGACCGCCGCCCCGTCCCCCGGCCGTGGGTTCCCACGTAGCGATGGAGAGTCCTTGCCAGGATCTCGGGCCGGGGTTCGCTTCAACTTCCTGTGCGGCAGCACCAAACCGGAATAATCGGGTCTGCATTCCCTGATCAGTTTCCCACTTCAAAATGTTCCCGTCCTGCCACGTGACATGGGAGCGTGTGGGAATTCGGCTGATCGCGCCGGCGCCATAGCCGTTGCATTGATTGCCTTCGGCTTCGTCTTTGGCGGGATCCCATGCGTCGAGAATCGCGCGGCCGGCCGGACTTATCGGGATGCTGTCTGCGTTTCCCTTTGGCGGTACAGCCATCAGCCAGCGCCAGTCCTCGGTAACAAGGCGAACCCAATACCCCGTGAGATCATTCGTCGCAGCGGTTTGAGCAGACTGTGGTGCGGCGGCGGCACCGCGGCCGCCGCGGCCCTGTCCGGGCGCCCCGGCGCCTTGACCGAGCAACAGAGTTTCGTGCCGTGCAGCCACGTGAATTATTCCTGCGGCGAACACCATCGATGCGATCGCGCTTAGGAATTTGCGACTCATTACTGGTCTGTCGCCTTCTGTTGCTCCGGCGTGAAACCGTAACTGAAGCCGTCGGGGCGCTTCATCGTGAGCATTCGGAGCTTGTGTTCATAGGGCGTTCGCGAAGGATTTCCCGTAATCACGACTTCGTCACCGTACTTCAAAGTGTCGTTCTGAACGCCGGTGTTCGCCAACTGCGTCGAGCCCGGTCCTTCGACCGCCCAACGATTTTTTTTGGCGCCGTCTGTGACTTCGACAGTAATCAGAGAGTGCGGGTTGCGGAACGAGAACACGACCACCTTCCCCTTGATTTCGGTGGTCTTCGACACGTCATACGTTGCCGCAAACGAATGATGGGCGGTTGCGGTAATCGCGGACCCGAGTATGGCGAACACGAAAGCAAAAACGAATTTGGTTTTCATAAACTCTCCAGAGTCTGGCATCGGATCTACTTCGGTTCGATAAGGCTCTTGTAGGCAGCCTCGATAAACATTGCCGTAGTCCATGAGCCGGTCGAAGCTCCATACCGGCCGTCGTAATCCTTAGTCAATCCCGCCGCCTGGACCTGCTGCAGGGTCTTGCCCTTCTTCACGGCGTCGAGAATCCGGTCGCGAACGATCTTCAACATGTCCCGGTATTCGAGAACGTCCGCCTCATCACTGATGCGGCCGTGACCGGGAATCACCATGGTGCCGCCTTCCTGCTTTTCCTTCGGAATGCAAATGTCCAGAAGCTTGTTGAGGCCGACGAGCACGCCATCAATAGTGCCGCCTGTTTTCACGTCGATTACCGGGTATGTCGTTGTCATGAAGATATCGCCGGCGGCGATCACGTCGGAGCGGCGGAAGAAAACAATGCTGTCACCGTCGGTGATCGCATCCGGGATGTAAATCATCTGGACGCCTTCGTTATTGAAATAGATGTCGTGAAATGCGTTGAAGTAGGTTTCCGTCGGCCATGCATTTTGCGGAGTGGGAGCCAACGTGCCGGTGGGTGCGCTCATGCGTCCGAGGACATTTTCAAATGCCGCAATGGGAGTTCCGCGCGCGCCGCCTCCGCCGGCTCCACCGCCTGGCCCTGCGGGAGTCATCCCACGCAGCGATTCGTTTCCGCCGGTATGATCCGGGTGAAAGCTCGTATTGAGAATGTACCGGACCGGTTTGGTCGAAATCGCGCGAAGAATCGCCTGCACTTTTTCAGCTGCGGCGCCGCCGCTTCCGGTGTCGACAACCAGCACGCCGTCATCTCCAGTTTGGACGGTGATGTTGGCGCCCGCCCCAACGATCATCCAGATCTTGTCCCGGACTGGAAGGGCACGCACTGTCCGGTCATTGGCGTCTGCGTAGTAGATGTTCTGTTGCGGATCGAAGATCGCGGTGCGGAGTGGTGATGCCTGTTGCGGTGTGCCGCCTCTTCCGCGCTGAGCCTGCACTGCAATTCCATGCCCCGAGCTCCATAAGCCAAGCACGACCACCCAAACCCCTATTCGCCTTACCGTGTTCATCGGATTCACTGGCCTCGTCCGCCCGGCGCCTGTGGTGGAGCGCCCCGTTGTCCACCAGGAGGAGCGCCGCCACGCCCGCCGCCTGGACCTCCCGCTGGTCCACCGCCTGGTCCGCCGCCTCGACCTCCGGCATTATTTTGCGGTTGCGCGGGTGGCGGCCATTTCTGTGCAGCGACGACTTTCTTTCGAAACTCCGGGAGCATGGTCTCGGCGCCGCCGCGCGCAGCGTCCTGAATCACGTCATTGGTTTTGGAATAAAGGTCCAGGTTTGGATTCGTGCCGGGGAGCCAGTGCGGCACCCAGCCTTGTTCGTGATCGAGTTCGGTGACGATCAGACATGGGTAGTTTCCGACATTCTGACCTGGAGCCCAGCGGAAGTCCGAACTGCGGATCATCGGTTCAGTCAGATAAATGGGATCGTTAATGATGACGGTCCACGTCAGGTAATCGCCATGCCGCCAGAAGTATTCCGTCAATTCCGCCTGATCGCTGCGCGGCACACCATTGCGGCGAATCCAACCTTTCTTTAGGTGAGTGGTGGTAACTTTCAAAACCTGGCCCAACCACTCGCCGGTCGAGAATCCCTGCCATGTGTGCGCGGCGAACTCGTCTGGATGTGGCCGCCCATCCATATATATCCAACGTTCCGGCGCCTGCCACTGAATGTGCGTGCGCCACGCGATGACCTGACGGGACACGGGATCGACTTCCTTCCAGATCTGCAATGCCGCCGGTCCACGCGGAGAATAGTCGGCCGGATGCGGTTTGCACTGATGTTCGGGAATAGAAAGAATGTCGGCATTCCACGCATCGGCCATCATGCGGCCGGCTTCGTTGATAGGCAGACCGGCATAGTCTCCGATTTCGGGACCATTGAGCCGCTCGGGCTGATCTTCATGGAATTGCGGAGCCCATTCTCCCGCAAGATCGATTTGTGCGAATGCCGGAGTGCTCCACAACGCGATGGCCGAAAGTAACAGAAACGCCAGAACGCTGTGTTTCAAAATGGACATAAGTCTGGACCTCGAAGCGCAGAAAACATTCCTCGTGAATTGCTGCGAAGTGTATCGAAGTTGCGTCGACAAACCAACTGAATGTGAGCGGATTTGTGATGTCTCGAGTCCGCGGAGGTCTCGATCGAAACTGAGCGTAGGCAATCTTTGAATGTATGAATAAATTCGAATTGAGCGACTGTAGGAGCGGTCACCCGAGAAACATCTGGTCTCATAGCGGACCGCACGGCGAGTCGCATTCCCAGCCGCGTAAGCGGCGGCAGGTCCCTTAGCCACCGGCGTCAGCCGGTGGAACATCAATCCACGAAGAACAGAGTGCCGTAAGGCACG
>JBGPBY010000627.1:0-3902 GCA_041481485.1 Terriglobia bacterium | reverse complement strand
CAATTCCCCACAGATAAGGCTCTTATGCGACGTCGATTCCTCCCCCAGAATCCGCAAAATGACCTGTGAAGGGTCCGAAAAAAAATGGCGCGCACCGAACGCTCCTTACTTGAAATTCCTATCCTTTTTGGGTCTTAACTGACGGAATATCTCGATGGCAGACGAAAGAGCGAAAATTCAAATCGTAAGCACACGTGTAGTGATTCCGCTTACCCGCAACGTGGACTCACTCTTTCCGGGCGAAGCAATGATCACCGTCAGAACCGGTAAACTAACCGTGTGACTGCTGCCGGAGACGCAATGCTTGCGAGAAGGCCACGGCATCGACTTCACCGCGATAAAACCTTTGGCAGAGCAGGTCCTTAACTTCGTCAGCAGACAGCCTGGGCGAGAACGAAGCCATCACGATCGATCGGGCAGCGTCGAACATCTGCGCCGCCATTCTCATGCGTTCGACGCCGGAGCGTCTACTCATCAGTTCACGAACCATCCGCTCAACTTCAGGCGATGTGTCATTCATGGTTATTCAGCATCGACTTCAGCGTTTCCTCTACCGACAGTTCCCTGGCCCAGTAGCGAAGATACTCGAAGTCACAATCCGCCGACAGCAGATTGCGAACATCTCGAATCTGTATTTCCGAACCGGAGTCCCTGGACCATGCCGGCTTGGATAAAATCAGATCCAACCGGCTGATCACGCTCGTCTGAAAATCATCCAAAACCAAATTCGCTCTCCTGGCGAACGCCGAGACGGCAAACGGCGACTTCTTCAGCACAGCTGACAGTGTGGCCGCAAGTCAGCCGGTCGGACAGCATTCCTCGTCCACGAGCCGAAGTTCCAGAGCCCTGGTTGCCTTGCTGAGATGCTTAACGCGGAGCCGAATGCGGATCTCGATCACCGAAATCCCGAACAATCGCGTGAAGTTTCTTTCTCGTTTTCGCTCGATCTGAATAGAATGACAAGCGCTCTTATCCTATGTTCGGGAAAACTATCGGCAACTACAGGATCGAAGACCGCATCGGCGTCGGCGGGATGGGCGAAGTCTATCGTGCGAAGGATTCGCGCCTGGGGCGGTTTGTCGCGGTGAAGGTTTTGCCTGCCGGTTTTGCCGGGGATCCGGAGCGCGTAGCGCGGTTCGAGCGCGAAGCGAAGGTGCTTGCCGCGCTCAATCATCCAAACATCGCGGCGCTTTACGGCATCGAGGATTTCGATAGTCAGTTGTTCCTGATCATGGAACTCGTCGAAGGCGACACGCTCGCCGAACGCATCGCTCGCGGGCCGATCCCCATCCGTGAGGCGATGAATATCGCCGGTCAGATTGCCGAAGCGCTCGAAGCCGCCCATGCCCAGGGCGTGGTTCATCGCGATCTCAAGCCTGCCAATGTGAAGATCACTCCCGAAGGCAAGGTGAAGGTCCTCGACTTCGGACTCGCGAAAGCAATGGATAACAACGCGGCTGCAGTATCGTCGAATTCTCCGACGATCGCTCTAAGTGGAACGAACATCGGTACTGTTCTTGGCACGCCTGCCTATATGTCTCCCGAGCAGGCCAAAGGTCTCGCCGCCGACGCGCGCAGCGACATCTTCTCCCTCGGTTGCGTCATCTATGAAATGCTGGCGGGGCAACAGGCGTTTCCCGGTGATACCGTCGCCGATATCGTCGCAGGAGTCATCGCGCGCGAGCCCGATCTCCGCGCTCTTCCGGCGAGCTTCAATCCGCGGATTCCGATGCTCCTGCAACGCTGCCTGCAAAAAGATCCACGACAGCGATGGCATGCCGTAGGCAGCGCGCGCGCCGAGATGGAAGCGATTCTGACGGATCCGCGAGGCCTGGTCATCGAGGCTGTTCTGATTCCGCGAGAGCCTTTGTGGAAGCGTGCCATCCCGCTCGCGGCCGCTCTGCTCGCCGGCGCAGCAATTGCCGGTACGGCAGCGTGGAAATTCAAACCGGTGACCGACACGCCAACCACGCAGTTCAGCTTCGCCCTGGGTCAAGGCCAGAACTTTACGTCATCCACACAACAATTGATTGCGATATCGCCCGACGGCGACTCGTTCGTCTATGCGGCCGGCGGACAGCTCCATTTGAAAAAGGGCTCGGAGTTCAAATCGACAGCCATTCAGGGATCCTCGCTTCCCGGCGGCGCACCGGTGGATCCGTCGTTCTCGCCGGATGGCCGCTCGATCGCATTCTTTGCGCCTGGCGACAAGACCATCAAGCGGATCGGTGCCGATGGAGGCACTCCCGTTACCGTGTGCAAGGCGGATGGCGTGACGGGGCTCACATGGTTCGCGGATCGAACTCCTAACGGCACGATCGTCTTCGGACAGAGCGGCAAGGGCATCTCTCTCGTCAGTGCGGATGGCGGAACGCCCGAGATGACCATCACCATCGAGAAAAATCAAGAACCGCGCAATCCGCAGGTACTGCCGGGCGGCAAGACGGTGTTGTTCACTCTGGTCAGCGGCGAAAAGAGTTCCGTCGTCGCGCAGCCCCTGTCTGCCGGAAGCACCCGCAAGACCATCGTCGATGGCGCAAGCGATGCGCGCTATGCGGCCTCGGCCGGCCGTCTCGTTTACGCGCTGGCCGGGGATGTTCTTTCCGTCGCATTCAACGCGAGCCGTCTGGAAACCGCAGGCGGTTCCTCTCCGGTTGCACAGAGCGTTTACGTGGGAGACAAGAGCGGCGCGGCTCAATTCAGTTTTTCGGATGTTGGGTCGATGGCGTACATCGCGAAGACTGCTTCGGTTCAGGGCACGGGCTCCATTGCGCTGGTGGATCGCGAGGGACACGTGACGCCAACCGGCATTCCTCCGGGCAATTACGAAGCGCCGCGTGTATCTCCGAACAGCAAGCAGTTGGCGTTTGGCGCGAATGACGGAACGGGCTGGAACATCTGGATCTACAACCTCGGCGACACCAAGTCCATGCGCAAGCTGACCGTCAGCGCGGACGGCCGATATCCGTTGTGGTCCGGAGACGGTGAACACGTCGTGTTTCGGACGGCTCGCGTGCAGTACAACAAGCTGTTTTGGCAGCGTGCGGACGGGACCGGGCAGGCGGAACAAATCGCGCGGCTCAGCCGCAACCACCGCCCCGAGAGCTGGGCACCGCATTCCTCGATCTTTCTGTACAGCGCACAGCTCCCCCCTGACGGCCATATTGGGATGAACGTCAGTTCGATCCTGGACAAGAAAGACACGCCATATATAGACGGTCCCCCCAACGCGGCCCACGGATACTTCTCTCCGGACGGGCGCTGGGTGGTTTACCAATCGGATGAAGGATCCAAAATGGACCTCTACGTTGAGACCTATCCCAAAACCAACGACAAGTTTCAGATCACGCGCGATGGCGGGCTATACCCGGTCTGGTCGCCGGATGGCAAGGAAGTGTTTTTCGTGAACGGCGGAACGCTGTATTCCGTGGGAATCCAGACAAAACCGACCGTCACATTTGCAAATCCCATGAAACTGCCCGTCACCGGATTTGTGCAGGACGAAGGGCCCGCGGGTCACCGCAACTACGACATCATGCCCGACGGCAAACAGTTCGTCATGATTCTCCCCGCAGGACAGAACACCGAAGACTCCGGGCCGCCTCCGGAAATCCGGGGCGTCTTCAATTGGACGGCGAAATGATCGGCAAGCTCCTCGGACAGTTCGAGATTGAAAGCCGCCTCGGAGCCGGCGGCATGGGAGAGGTTTATCGCGCGCGCGACACGCGGTTGGGACGCAGCGTCGCGATCAAGCTTCTGCCGGAAGCTTTCGTGGGAGATCGCGACCGCGCGGCCCGGTTCGAACGGGAAGCGAAGGCGTTGGCGGCGTTGAATCATCCCAACGTCGCCACCTTATATGGCTTCGAGGAATTTGAAGGCGGGTATTTCCTCGCGATGGAGTT
>JBGPBY010000626.1:0-3903 GCA_041481485.1 Terriglobia bacterium | reverse complement strand
GCCGGAGGCACGACAGATCTCGCTTAGAATCGCGCCGCCCATCACCCGGCTAAAGTCATCCAGATCGAAGAACTCCCGCTGTTCGAAATTCGAGTGTTACCATCTCGCCAAAGACCCGGTGCACTCTATGGACCGACCCAAGCTTATTTTTGACGGCCGATGCGGATTCTGTGGAATCTGGGTGCGGTATTGGCAGAGGCTGACTGGAGATCGAGTAACGTATTCTCCGTCTCAGGAGGTCGGGGCCCAATTCCCCGAAATATCGGCAGACGAATTTCGCCGGTCGGTGTGGTTGATCTATCCTGATCGCCGGCGGGTGAATGGTGCGGCCGCAGCATTCGAATTGATGGCGCATGCACCGGGTAAGACCTGGCCATTGTGGCTGTATCGGAATCTGCCTGGTTTCGCCGTTGTCAGCGAGGCCGCCTATCGGATCATTGCCGTGCATCGAAATGTCTTCTACTGGCTGACCCGGATCCTTTGGGGAAAGGAAGTTTATCCGGCGGCCTATCGTTTCACGCGTTCCGCAATTCTGAAAGGGATCGCGATTGTTTTCCTGATTGCCTTCCTTTCCATGATTCCACAAATCTCGGGACTCATCGGTTCTGATGGAATCTCACCGATCGGAAATTATTTGAATGAGATTCGTTCCCAGACAGGGATCGAACGCTATTGGCTTCTGCCAACTCTGACATGGATCCATTCGGGCGACCTGTTTCTCCATCTACTCTGCTGGGCGGGAATTGGATTGTCGGTTTCCCTTCTCCTCGGCTTTGCACCGCTATGGACTTTGATCGCTTTGTTTGTGCTCTACCTTTCGATTGTTTCGGCAGGCCAGGATTTTCTCTCTTTTCAATGGGACGTTCTGCTGCTCGAAACCAGTTTCGCTTCGATGATGCTGGCACCGCGCTCGCTTCTGCCCCGCAATGCGCGTCCCGCAGGTTCTGCAGGAATCTGGTTGATGCGATTTTTGATTTTCCGATTGATGCTGGAGTCGGGACTCGTCAAACGGCTCAGCGGTGACGCCTCCTGGCGCGTCCTCACGGCTCTGAACTTCCACTTCGAAACCCAGCCGCTCCCGACCCCGCTGGCCTGGTATGCGCATCAATTGCCGGAATGGTTTCAGAGATTCTCAACACGAGGTGTCTTTGCGGTTGAACTGGCAGTACCGCTTCTCTTCTGGTTCCCGCGCCGAATGAGGATTATCGGCGCCTGGATCACCATCGTTTTCCAGGTTCTGATCGCCGCAACCGGCAATTACACCTTTTTCAATCTGCTGACGATTGTTCTGTGCATATCCCTGTTCGACGACCGGCACATCGGTAAATTTCTTCCCAATCGATTTCGCACCCCCAGCCTGGAACGTGGGCGAAGTGGCTGGATCCCAGTTGCGTTTAGCGCGGGTCTTGCGGGATTGGGACTGCTTCAACTGGGAAGAATGTCGGGCGTGCTGCCGATTGTGCCGCCGCCGTTTTCGTATGTACTCGAGAAAGCGCAGTCGCTGCATATCGTGAATGGATATGGACTGTTCGCTATCATGACGACGTCGCGGCCGGAAGTTGTGGTTGAAGGAAGTAACGATGGGGTCCAGTGGCTGTCCTATGAATTCAAATACAAACCCGGAGATGTACGGCAACCGCTGCTTTGGGTTGCTCCGTATCAACCTCGACTGGATTGGCAAATGTGGTTTGCGGCGTTGTCGGGTTATCAAAATGAACCATGGTTCGTTCGCTTCATGGAACAATTGCTGAAAGGATCACCGGAAGTGCTGGCATTGCTCGGCCACAACCCATTCCCCGGCAAACCGCCCGAATTCGTTCGCGCAACTTTGTATCAATATCACTTCACGTCAGCTGCGCAACGCCGCGAAACAGGCTCCGTATGGACTCGAACTTACAGCCGCCCGTACTTTCCGCAAGTCCGCCTGCAAAAATAAGAAAGGGGCGGAATTTCTTCCGCCCCGTTCTATTTTGAAAATGTGATGAATGATTAGCGAACCGTACCACCCCAGGTGAATTCGGGGCTATTGGCCGTGGCAGGCTTGGTAACCTTGCGGATAAGAACTTTGTGCTCATCGGGATCGCGCGAGGGAGCTCCATCGATGATCACTCGGTCTCCCACCTTCAGAGTGAATCGGGTAACACCGCCTTCGGACAACTGGGTAACGCCGCCCCACTCGCCGCCCCATCGTGTTGCTTTTCCGTCCTTACCGGCAATTTCAATATTGATGAAGGAGTGTGGGTTGCGAATATCGAATTGAACGACCTTTCCGTCGATCGTAACGGACTTATCTTCTATGTAGCTTCCCGCAAACGAGTGGTGGGCATATGCGGTTACGCCGAACGCCAGCATTCCCACAAACAGCAGAACGAGCAATCTGGACTTCATTTCGTTTCCTCCTCATGAAACCGGTAGTATTCGGATGCACATCATACCGCGCGGCCCCGGGACAAAATAACTGAAGAAATCATGAAGTTTTCGTCATGTTTGGAACCTCTCACCGGCCGCCAGTCTCGACGAACAACGGACTGTAGGCGCAGTCTATGACCGCGCACGATGTGTCAGATATGGATTACGCGGCGGTGGCGACTCCCCACTGTAGGGGCGGTCTATGACCGCTCCTACAGTCCGCTGTCCGTCAATTATGTCAATACCTGCCATTGGCAGCACTCTTGCGCGGTTTCCGTCCGGAAGACTAATATCCAAAGTCGTCTAAGGAGATCCGATGGCATCGGTCGAGTGGAAAATAAGGGGCGAGTATATGAAGAACTGCAACTGCATCGCCACTTGTCCATGTGACACCGTGGGGTTTCCCTATCCGGAAAAGGGATGTCATGGAATGAGGGGGATGCACATTGTTGAGGGACACTTCAGAAATATCCGGCTCGACGGATTGAACTGGGCCGTGATCTTTACCTGGCCCGGAGCGCTTCACGAAGGCAACGGCACAATTGAGCCCATCGTCGATGTGCGGGCCAGCGAAGAGCAAAGAAGTGCGCTGCTGACCATTCTGAGCGGCCAGGCCGGAAACAAGTGGTTCGAAATCCTAGCTTCAGTTGTTACCACCGTGCATGAACCGCGATTCCTTCCCATTCAGTGGGAGTTCAATTACGCCAAGCGCCGCGCCCGAATGGCAATTCCCGGAGTGCTGGAAACCGAGTCCGTTCCGCTTTTGGTGCCAGCCGACGGCAGCGAACAGCACGTGATTGTGCGCATGCCCGATGGCATGGAATACAAGGAATTCGAGGTGGCTCAAACCAAAGTGCTCACGGGAAGCGGAGCCATCAAACTGCATTACACCGGACGTCACAGCGGCCTCGCCAATGTCGAACACACTCAAAACGGAATCGTTGCGTCTTGAGGCGCGGCAACTCCACACCGGCGAGTGCCTGATCCGGTAACCTGAGGCCCTTTGAGCCGGTCGGCGGAATCCTCCATTCGGTCTGCGCTTCTTGCCGTTGTCATTCTGCTTTCGCTCTGTGCCTGGGCGATCACGTACTACCAGGTCGCCAACATGGGGATACTGATGCAGCTGGGTGTTCCGATGTCGCTGGGGATGGAAGGCCGCATCAATCCGGATAGTCTGGTAGCGTTTGTGGGGATGTGGCTGGTCATGATGGTGGCGATGATGCTGCCCTCCACCTATCCGACGCTGCTGCTCTACCGCACGGTCTCCCGGTCGCGAACTCGCCGTCCCACTTTGGCAACCGCAATTTTTGGCGCAGGTTACTTCCTCACCTGGACGGCGTCGGGAATTCTATTTTACGGAGCATATGTCGTTACCGGAGCGATTCGAATGTCGATTGAGGTGGTCCCCATTCTTTGGACCAAAAAACAGCGTGCTTAAGGTGGACCGCTGCCTCTTGAAAAATGGGTTTAAAGATTAACTCGTCGGGCCTGTGC
>JBGPBY010000625.1:0-3913 GCA_041481485.1 Terriglobia bacterium | reverse complement strand
GTCCCTCTTTTTTACACCTTACCGGCCACGGACAATCTGGAATTTTAGGATTGGAGTTCCTTTTCTGATACAAGGCCGTGGTTTTCTTCCACGGCCTGACCGGCTGAGGAGGGGATTTCTCTCCCCCCCCTCCTTGACCTGCAATTCCTTCACATATTGGTACACTATCCAGATCCTGGGACGTCTTCGCATTAAGGAAAAAACAGTCATGAAAATCCATCACTTCACCATTCCTGCACGAGACCCGGAGCGCGTCGCACGCGTGCTCGCAGAACTGCTCGGCGCACGAGTGATTCCGAGCCCGCACCCTCAGGGCTCGCTGGTCGTTTACGCTGGAGACGCGGACGGAACCTGTATCGAGGTGTGGCCGGCAGTGATGCGGGCCGGTGTCGGCAATCACGATCCCGTCCCGAGCGAGTTGCCGCTGCCGCCGGAATGGCCGCACCATGGTTACGTCACCAGCGACGCTGCTGAACCGGAAAAGGTTTTGGCGGTGTTCGCGCGCGAGGGATGGAAAGCCGAAAAGGTTTACAACGGCCCTCCCGGAGCGGGGTTCGAACTGATCCGAGGATGGATTGAGAACCAAATCACGATCGAGATCTGCGGACGTGAAATGCGGGAGCAATATGAGCGCTTCTTCCGAGATGTTGTCTCACACGCGGGTGGCACGGCGCGCTGACGTACGGCGAAAGGATGCAGGGGCGGATTATGAAGGTGTGAATGAATTGCAGGTGAAGGGAAAAGAAGTCCCCTCCTCAGCTGAGGAGGGGTGGCCGCGACATGAAGAAAAAAGCGCGAAGCCACCTTGCTGGAGCGGACGGGGTGGTGTTGGTCAAGCGAAATTGATTGAACTTGATCAACACCACCCCGTCTGCGCGAATTTCGGTTGCTTCCCTGCATTTTTTTAATCGCGCATCCACCCCTCCTCTGCTGAGGAGGGGACTCCGCCATCCCTCAAAATCGCGGGCGGTCACAGACCGCCCCGCGCATCACTGCGTGGAATCGACCGGCTCCGAAGATTCCTCAGGGACCTCGACGGGGACTAGATCCAGGCATGAACCCGCCGGCGCAGTCCCCGTCAGGAATGCTTCAATGAACGAACCTCCGCACTCGGGATCTCCGCGCTGCAGGGTTGCGGAGTCGATGCTGACCATCTCGATGCCCTGAGGCGGATCAAAACGCATGCTCGCGGGGTCCTTCGGAGGATGAATCTGGTATGCCTTCTTCATGAACTCTGCCCATATCGGAAGCGCGGAGTGCGCGCCTTCCAAATTCAAATCGTGACCATCGTCGAAACCGACCCACGCGATCACGAGGAGATCCTTCGTATAGCCGGCAAACCATCCATCACGAGACGTGCCGGTCTTTCCCGCAGCGGGAAGCGTGAAGCCCCTGGCACGCACTCCGGCTCCCGTTCCCTGATTGATGACCTCCTCAAGAAGGTGGGTCATCAGATAGGCAATCTGCGGGCTCAGCACCGCCTGCGGCTGGAACTCATATGTCTTTAGAACGCGGCGATCCGCGGCGACGACTCGTCGAATGGCATGAGGATGCACAAGTTGTCCGCCGTTCGCGAAGGCCGTGTAGGCGCCGGCGATTTCGATCGGCGTGACCTCAAATGCGCCGAGCGCCACCGAAGGATAACCCTTGATTCGAGGATTCATTCCGAGACGAAGCGCCAGGCGCACGACACGGTCGTATCCGATCGACTGCGCCAATCGAACCGTCGGGATATTCAATGAACGCTGCAGTGCAGTTCTCAGAGTCACAGCGCCGAGGTAGTGTTCCTTGTAGTTCTTTGGTGCGTAGTCCTTGCCGCCGGAATTAAAGACGGCCGGTTCATCCATGAGAACGGTTAACGGTGTGATGAGCCCGGACGATTCCTCCTCATACGGACTCGACCCGGTCTGAACGGAATGCTGGAAAGCCGTCTCCAGTGCCGCGGCATAGACGAAGGGCTTGAAGACGGACCCGGGTTGCCGCAGGGCCTGCGTCACCCGGTTGTATTGCGAGCCGCCATAACGAGTGCCGCCGACCATGGCTTTGATTTCACCGGTTGCCGGATCGAGCGCGATCAGACCTGCTTCCGGTTCGGCACTCTCTTTGGACCCAGAAGCTTTTCGGCGATTGCCGAGTTCCGCATTCACCAGTTTCAACCCGTATTCGACGGAATCCATCGCGGCCTTTTGCAGTTGGAGATCGACGGTCGTATAGACACTCATTCCGTCGTTCATCAAAGTTTCTTCTGAAAAATCCTGGAGCAACTCTTCCTGGATGTAATCGACGAGATATTGTCCTTCCGTCGGGTCGCTTTGAGGAGCAATGATGAGCTTCTCGTGCAGCGCCTGTTTGTACTCCGCGTTCGTGATGTCTCCAGACGCCAGCATGATACTCAGGATCAGATTGCGGCGGATCTCGGCGCGATCCGGATGATGTACGGGGGAATACGTGTTCGGTGCGGGAATGATTCCCGCCAGCATCGCGGCTTCGGAAAGCGTCAGGTCCTCGAGATCCTTGCCAAAGTAGTCTCGTGATGCTTCGGCGAATCCATGAATGGCGAATGAGTCGCGTTGGCCCAGATAAACTTCGTTGATATATGCAGCGAGGATTTGTTGCTTGGTTAGGCGTGTCTCCAGAATGACAGCGATGAATGCTTCCGACAGCTTCCTTCGCAGCGTGGGCTCGCGGTTCAGGAACAGGCTTCGCGCCAGTTGTTGCGTAATGGTGCTGCCACCCTGAGTTCGCGCTCCCTGCCTCATGTTTGAAACAAACGCGCCGGCAATCCGCCTGGGACTCACGCCATGATGATTGAGGAATTGGCGGTCTTCTCCGGAAAGGATCGCCTTGATGAGCACATCCGGTATTTGCGTGAACTCGACAACACGCCGCCTTGCGCGCGATCGATCGAAGAAAGTCGCCATCAGCGGTGATGCATCCAGTTGGAACTGAGCATCTGCGGGAAGCGCGGCGTAGATTCTCGCGTTTTGGTTCAGGCCATCGCTCAGTCTTCCGTCGACGAGGGCCGCGAACCTGACGTAGTAAAAACACGCCACCGCTGCCACAAGGCCAAGGATTGCACCGGCCGTAAACAGGCTAATTTTGAAAGCGCGTCTAAAGCGGACATGTCGCGCAGTGTGGATGATACTCCATGGTTTAATACTAACGTTCCATGCAGGTGAGCGGCCTTGGGGAGAAGCTTTGGATTCAGAAGAGAATTAACTGTAGAGGCGGTCCGTCGACCACGAATTGTGGTAACGGCTTACCGGCCAATGGTTCTTCGATTCCGTTGGAGCTATTGGAGCTAGTTGCCACACTTCCCCTGGCCGGGCAGTAGCTTCCGGCCATCCGGCAGCGTCAGGCTGCTTGCAAACATCAAACGTCCTGTAAAGATTGGCCGCGGAATAGATTTGAGGCTGAGACTGATAGGCTCCGGCGACTGATAGGATTTCATCGGTTCGACGCCATCTTTTGTCGCGAAGCCGCAGACTTCTAATTTGTCTCCGACAGTGAGTGATCCCTTGACGCCAAGGCCGTATGCATCCATTTGCAGAGCACTCAGAGTCTCGATAGCCCAATGTTCCGTATCTCCCTTGTCATTCCTGGCGTCCACGAAAATCAGGCCATGTGGATTCATTCGAGCGATTAGCGTCACGGTTCCCTTGAACTTGACGATCTTCGTCTCATCGAATTCGCTCGCGAAGGCGTGATGGGCGAAGGACGGGAGCGGGGACAATAGAAAGGCTACACTCGTGAGCAATACCAAATGGATTCGCGTCATGCCGAGGATGTTACGCGTTTGTCGGGAGTCTCGCCAATACCCTAAAAGATACGGTCGTCTGTCCCCTTCCCCAATGTAGGGGCGGTCTATGACCGCCCACAATTTCGAAAAATGCAATCCGCCAGATTGTGGGCG
>JBGPBY010000624.1:0-3976 GCA_041481485.1 Terriglobia bacterium | reverse complement strand
CCACCTTTTCCACAACAAAACCACTTAGCTTACCGTGACGACGCAGTGGGAGTCGAGTGGCGAGTTGACTGGGTAGTGGGGCAGTTTGAACAAATTCCCATACACCAGCGTGTTCCTGAGGGACTTCAGTCCTGAAGGATCTTGCGCGCGCCAGCACAATTGCCGAGACAGTGGAGATCTGCTTCGCGCCAGATCCTTCACGGCCTGAAGGCCGTTCAGGATGACGCCCCGCATTGAGAGGCTGGAGCTTCAAACTGACCCACTACCGCTGACTGTGGAGTAGAAGCGCCCAATCTGGCGACGCCAGATGATCGCCGACTCTAAGCTGAAAATACTGCCGAAGGCGGGACACATGACCTTCGTGGACCAGCCGGGAATGTTTGCGAAAGCAGTAGAGGATTTCCTGAGAGATTAGCGGAAGCAGCTCCGGCATTCCTGGCTATTTCTGAGTGGCAGCCGCAGCGGCCGGTGGGCCGTCACTCGTACTCAGGGCTTCTTGGGGCAAGAGTTCCACGCTGCACTTGGAATTGCTGCAGGAAAGCGTAGCTCGCCGGATGAGCTTCACCGAAGAGACGTCGGGGAATTTTACCGGGTAGTCCTTTTGCTGCAATTGAGCGCCGGCGGCACTCAGAGATGGGTCTCCGTTTAGGAAGTCCGCACGCTCCGGCTTGTTAGAGCTATCGAAGACAAGAACGAAGTTGGCTGAGACTGTGCCCGGCGCGATGGAGGGCAAGGAGACGGTTTGCGCTGAATGCAGTTCAGCGGCAGCTTGCACAATCTCCTGGTCCGCAGCCGCGGGACTCGTCGCGAGCCGGGCGACGGCCTTGCGCGAAGCCTCGGCATCAGGCCCGCCCGCGGCCACCGCCAGAGCGTACATGCGGCGCGCCTTGTCCCGCTGGTTCGCCTTTTCGAGAACGCGCGCCAGGCGGTTGCCTACGGTTCCGGATTGACTCAAAGTCCAGGAAGCACTCAGGTACTGCATCGCTTCGAGGGTTTCCCCCTGCAGGAATTTTGCCCAGCCAAGGCGGGCCCATGCCAGTCCGACCAGATTCATGGCGGAGAAAGCGGAAGGACCGAGGCGGTCGAATTCGCCCGAGTCAAACTGCTCGCCGATGTTATCGAGCGTCTGCCGGGCATCGCGCTCGGTTTGCCGAGGGTTGATGTCATCCCGCAAGGAGGCTGCGTACAGATCAGGGCCTGACGTCAATGTGGCGACGCCCGTAACGCTTTGCATCAGCGCTCCCGCCTTTTGCGTGTCTCCATTTTTTGCATAGAGACGCGCCAGTGCGATTTTCACCTCGGGATCGTCGGGCGGGATCGACGCCGCGGTCTCCAATTCGGACAGGGCCTCGGCTTCATGATGCGTCTGGACCAGGAGCATGCCCAGGTTTTTGTGCGCCGCTCTATCGCCGGGAGCCAACTCCAGATGCTTGCGGTAGGCGGCAACTGCTTCTTCGAATTTCGACTGTTGTTGCAACTCCGCGGCCAGATCGCCGTTGGCGCGCGGGTGGAACGCGTCGATTTCGATCTGTTTGCGGAACGCACTTACGGCCTCGTCGTGCCGGTACAGGGCGGCGTAGGCGCGCCCCAGATCCTCCCACCCGTCCTTCTGGCCAGAATCCTGATCCAGAGAGCGTTTGAGCAAGTCGGCTGCAGAGCTGAAGTCCTTGCGCTGGAGTGCGGCAGTACCTGCCTGGCGCAGTTCTTCGGCCGTGCCATTTACCTTCACGGACGCCGCCACTGCGGCCGCTGATGCTGGCGTGATGCTGCAACTCAGGACTTGCTGTTCATCCCCGCTGCTGATATTGCTAAACGACTCATAATCGGCCCGACGAGCCGGTGGTAGTTCGTTCACCTTGAGGACCAGGTGACGTTCGGCATCCAGAACATTCTTGGCGAGGTTATACGACGAAGAATATTCGCCGTAGTCGCGCGCCATGCGGACGCCGCCCGGCGTGGTCACGCTGTAATTTGCCGGAAATTG
This sequence comes from Terriglobia bacterium, assembly GCA_041481485.1. GTDB lineage: Bacteria > Acidobacteriota > Terriglobia > 20CM-2-55-15 > 20CM-2-55-15 > JBGPBY01. The sequence goes on along the minus strand of JBGPBY010000624.1, from coordinate 1,992 downwards.
GATGTGGGCCCGATAGGTCCGCTCGATGGATGGGCCGACATTCAGCGGCTGCGGGCCTTTACGGGGATTGAGCCTGGGCAGAGCTGGAAGCGGGATGGGAGGAAGCATACGGAAACTTGCTCCCGAGGTTGGAACGATGAAGAAGTTCTCTCGGTGAAAGTGATACGTCAGGTGCAGGGGTTTGCTGGTGTTTTCGAGAGAATCAAGGTGAATGTCTGAGACCTCGCCTCCGGGAAAGCCCCACACCGCGGAAAAGACCTCCAGCACCTGCTTCCATTCTGCGGCCGAAGCCCGGCGGAACGCCGCTCGCATCGGCAAATCGCTATCGCCTTGCGCGGTGAAGTCGAAAGTCGTATCCAGAACACCGGTTTCGGAAAATTTGCCGTCCATCTTGATGACTACCAGGTTTTTTACCGGGGCGTCGGAGACGGTGGTGCGCAATCCAGCATAGGAGTCGGCTGAGGCCAGGAGCGCCTGCTTGTTACGGAGTTGATACATGATCAAGCCATAGGGAGCAACCTCGGCGGTCGTATCCAGCCAGGTAAGATCTTCATTCTTCCCCAGTCGGACCGCAGTGATTTCATGATCGAACTGCGCCGGAGAGGGAACGTCTGGATCAATCTTGTGGTCGCTGCTAATCAGCACGGGGTAGCTGGGAATGTCCTCAGCGCGCAACAGGGCCTGTAAAAGCGTGTGTTTGTCCTTGCAGTCGCCGAAACCGTTCTGCAGAACTTCGGAGGCAGCGTGCGGTTGCAGCCGTCCCACGCCGAAGGAAAGGCTGACATAGCGGACATTGCCGGCTACATAATCGTAAAGGCGGCGGGCCTTCTCGAGGGGCGTCACCGCGCCTCGGGTCAAACCGGCGGCTTTCTGTCTCACACTGTCGTCCACGACCACGCGTTCGTCTTGCAGTTTGGCGTACCAGTGTGCGACCTGCAACCAGTCGGCGAACGTCGATAACTGTATATCCGGCTGTTCATCGCCGGCATCGAAATCGTCCTCCTCGCGCTGGCGTTTTCGGTCGGGCACAAGGTCGCGGATAACCCAGGCATAAACCCGCCGGTCGCCGGTTTCGTGGACCTCGTACTTACGCTCGGGACTCTTCACCTTTAGTTCGCGCGACTTGGGGACGTCAATTTCAAGCCGGTTTTCTCCGATCGCAACTCGCCGCGGGAAGGTGTGCTCATACCAGAACTCATTGGGAGCGAGTGGAGTAGTGACGTGAACGACGGTGTGGTATTCGAGCACGTCGCCCGGCCGCAGGTCCACGACCGAGACATGGCGCTGCCGATAGTCGCTGTACAGCGGTGCTTCGCGCAGAACCTCCGGCGCCAAGTCCTGGGCACTACCGGCGGGAGTGGCGATGACGCGTCCGTCAGCTTTTCGCACCCGCACGTAGTCGATGTCCAGACGCTCGGTGGCGGAAGAATATCCGAAGATGAGCTGTCCGAATTGCTGCATGCCAGCCTGGCTCTGAACTCGAATGACAGCGGTAGTGTCGCGCACCCCGGTACCATTGTTCTCAAAGCGCACTAATTCCGCGATGCGCTCAAAAACGAAGGCCTCGCTGGTTGTATCGGTCTTAGGCGGAGGGGACGATGAAGTCTGACCAACCAGAACAGTACTTAAAGCCGCAGCAAAAAACAGAGTGCCAAGACGACGTGGCATGGATGGGTTTTAATATGAGTCAGCTCGAAAATCAATTCATTAACATCCGAGGGCGCAGGAAGTGCTTTAAGGATCAACAATATTGATGCGTCGGACTAGTCTGTATCGTAACTTTCGGTGCCGGATATCTGGTCAGTAACTTGGACGTATCGCTTCTGGCGCAGAGAAGAGTTCAGGCTGATACTGTCCTTCCGAGCGACCGGGGAATCTTTCCCCGAATACTAACCTTCCGTCCAATGCTAAAGTGACGCCTAGAGCCTGAAGTCCCACAAGAATCGGAGTGCGGTCTTGCGAGGTCAGCGCGGTAAACATGTCGTGGTCTTG
>JBGPBY010000623.1:0-3976 GCA_041481485.1 Terriglobia bacterium | reverse complement strand
TGCGCCAGGGTTGCGTCTCGGGTACGTGGTCGCACCGAAGCCGCTGCGGGAACGTGTTACGACGCATCGCATGTATACCGATCGGCAGGGCGATCAGGTGGTGGAGTGCGCGATTGGCGAACTATTTCGCGATGGCGACGTGCAACGTCACATTCGCCGTGCCAAACGGGTCTATCAAGAACGTCGCGACTTGCTGGCCGCGGAGTTGTTGCGGCAATTCGGTGGCGCTGTTTCGTTTAGGATTCCGGCGGGAGGAATGGCGATCTGGACCAAAGTTGAGGCCGGCGTCAACGTTGAGGCCTGGGCTCAACGCGGCGCGGCGAGAGGAGTGATTTTTCTTACAGCCCAGTCTTTTGCGTTTGACGGGAGGTCTCGGCCTTATGTTCGCCTTGGTTTTGGTGGACTGACAGAAACCCATATCAGGGAAGCCGTGCGACGGATGGTCTCTGCGTTCTGAGCCTCAAATTTGATGCCGGCGCACGCACTTTAAGAGGATACGGTCGGCGGAGACTTGCGTCTAATCCCGAAAATTGCCAAGGAGGCTAGCGCATGTCCCTTCCATTCGTTCGTTCGCTCGTGTTACTGATGCTGCCGCTCGCCGTGGGGTCGGGCGGACTGGTCCTTGCTGCGCAGCAGCCGCAGCCGGGGAGAACCGAAACCCCGATTTTCGTCGAATTGCCGCAGCCCCGGATTCAGATGCTATTGGCAATGCCGGGCGCCTTGATCGTCAAAGACTCCTACCGGATGGCCGTCCGCACGACTTTTGGCATGACGGTCGCCGCCCTTGTCATTAGCGGACCCACTCTGGAAAACAACCGGGTCAAGGGATTGCTCATCGATCTGGGAGAAAGCTCGAAGCGTGGCGACCAGTCTGGGACAAGTGTGCTCGACATCGAGGAGGCGGCGACGCTCTCCCAGTCGCTCGCCATTATGATCGAAGTCGCCGCCAAGGGAGGCCGCGACGATCGACATGCCACGGAAATGTCCTATGCGTCACTCGGGGGTTTTGTCGTCGACTTGCGCATTGATGGCCGCGGCCGGAACGTGTACGTGCAGGCGGGCCGCACGGAAATTATCCGGACGTCCATCGAAGTCAGTGACCTGGGAGCCGTGAAAACCCTTGTCGACGATGCGCTCGCTTTGCTGGCGGTAAAGTAGAACAAATTGGGGACAGAGAGCAATTTCCTGAGAAACGTTTCGGAAATGCCTGGTCTTGGACTGAGAAATTGCTCTCTGTCCCCAATTACGTCCAATTACGCTTATTTTTTTGCCCGGAGACGTGATCGGATGAGCATTATTGAAAGCCCCGTGCCCATCAGAATGAGAGTGCCAGGCTCCGGGGTCTGACTGAGAAGACCGCCCTCGCCGTCACCGTACACGTTAACGTGGGACAGACCACCGCCTTTGCCGAAAACGTCAACGAATTGCCAGGCTCCCGATATAACGTCCTGATTGAGCTCGTACACGAACCACTCATCGGGTTGGTTCCCTGTACCAAACTTGAAACCGATTGCCAGGTTGTCATAGTTGTCCCAAATTGAGGACGGGGCAAGCGTGAACGTGCCGGCAAGGTCTGTTTGAGTGAAGCTTCCAGCATTGATGTACTCATAGCCTGATCCCGCGCTACTGTTTAGAAAGAGATCATTTGCCGGGTTACCCGTGAGGTTTCCCACACCGGCAAGAAGACAGGCTGAAGCCAGCGAGCTGTCCACATACATGTGATTTAGAGTTGAATCCCGGCAAAGAACCAGAGAGGCGTGTGCGTTTTGGCCAAAAACGAAAATCGATAAAACAACAACAGCAGCCAAATGAAGCGTCCATTTCTTCATTTTCAGTACTCCTAATTAGATCAGGTATCCTTGCACCTTCGCGTACTTCCGGTGCACGAAGGATTCCATTTCCTAACCTGGTCTTTATCAATGAAGTTTCATTTGGAGTGCGAGATCGTGTGTAAAAGGCTTTTACACGCCTGGCTGGTCGACAACAGCTGAAGATCCTTGAACACGATAACTTAACCTAAAAATGCTTTCCAATTGGGAATGTAAAAAATACTTACAGTTTGTCGGAGAATTGACAGCAATCAAAACCCCGAATCATTCCGCCGTGTCCCGCTGTTATGGTTGGGACGATGAGGATTCCAAGGAGCCTTCACTTCGGCCCAAATCAAATCAGGTTCATTTTGTTGTCGGCCGTGATTTGTCTTGTACTCACGCATGCCCCGTTAAGGTCTCAAACCTTCGCAGGCCAGGCGCTTCCCGTTGCTCAACGCCAGGATCCGCCGCAGCTTCTTCGCATGAGATTTCTGACCCTGGTGTTTGGACGCGAAGGGCCGATGGACACCGCGTTGTTAACAACGCCAGTCATGGCACGAGAATACTTTGTCGAAGCAGATCTTCATGGCATTGAATCCGTGGCGAGCATCCGCTTCCAGTTCATTGATGGGGGTGGACGGGAACTGCAATCCATCCCGATGTGGAAATCATCGGACAGTTCCACTGACGGAGAGTTTTTTGGCCTGGTCACCGTTCCCAGTCAGCCCTTTCGCGCTGCAATTTCCGGAACCGGAACCAATGGCAGCGCCATCCAGTCCGTATTCAGCACGCTATTCCAACCGGCCGCGGGGGGAACTGATGCGCCACCAATGATTCCACAGGGTATTCCTTCAAGTGAGACTGGACGGATTCAATCCATGATGGACGCCTATCGTGAAGAATTGCGCGCACAAGCAAGGCAGGCCGTAGCCGCGCATCCGGATGGAACTATCCAGCTGTCCCGCAATATTGTTTCTCCGATTACCTACGAGACTCTGAATTCGCCATCCGGCTTTCCGATTGGACTTCGTTTGCGTTACTCGATTCGTTTCACATCGCAACAAACGATCCGCGCGCTGCCTCATGTATTCCCTGATTACACTCTGCCGGTTTGGCGCGGCGTGGTTGCAATGAAACCGTTGACGGGTTCGATTACTCCGCTGCCGGGTATCGCCGGAGTACAGTCCCTGCAGGATGTTATTCAATACGAGGCGGCGGCAACATATCAGCCGGGGACAGCCTATTCATTTTCAATCGACCTGATTCCGGACTTTGTCTATCAGGGTACGCAATCCGGACGATTCTGTGTACATAACCAGAAGGTGACGAATCGCGATATTTGGAATGCTTTGATTTCCAGTAATGATTCCGTTTCGTACAGTGTCTCAATCAGCGATACCAATACCACGGTGCGCATTCCCAACTCGTTTCCTATACGAACCTTCTATGAAAGCTTTGTGGCCGGAGGAGCCGGCGATTGTGGCCCGGTCCCGAATGTCCGATTCTGACGGTTACTCCAAAAGTTACTGCGCCGCAATCACCGAGGCAGTGACACTTTCGCGGGCTCCGTCCGTGATTTGAATTCGCGTGCCCCGCGCTTCGAATTCCTTCAGGAAATCCGGATCCTGCCATGCGCCCGTTTCCACGGATTCCCATGCAAAGATTGAATAACTCCCCGGCGGGACCAGAGGAATTTGAAATCGCCCAGCGGTGTCCGTTGTCGTGACGCGAAAGGCTTCGGCGCGGCGCCGTGCTGCTCCATCTGGCACCAACACGACCGTCGTGTTGATTGACGGATGTTTTGCGCCATCGACGACGGCGCCGGTCAGCATTCCTGGCTCTGTTCCGATGACTATTTCGATTTTCGCGTCCGGCTCTCCGTTGTACTGCAGGCCCTCATTGAGAACATCGCGCGCACCCATGCGGGCGGACTTGATGTACGTGTTTGGAAGCCCGCGCGACAACGAGATTCGGTATCCTTCGCCCGACATCACTTCAAACCCAAATCCACCGTTGGGAAACGGGGTGTACATGTCGCCATTGATACCGGCAATCGCGGGGTCCGGAGTGAGTTGAAAATATATCTTCTCGAAGTCCGGGTCGTCCTCGAGCGGCGCATGGCTGTCGAAAGATGCGTGTACGGGTATGACAAATCCAGTCCCTAT
>JBGPBY010000622.1:0-3997 GCA_041481485.1 Terriglobia bacterium | reverse complement strand
CCCTACATTGGGGAATCGCGGCGAGCCGCCAGTTGCAATCCCGACAGGTGGGTGGATCAAAGTTACTCCCTCAAAGTTCATTGGCCATTTGAGTAACTCCGGCTATGATTCCCACTCATTCCAATGCCTGAAAAAGCCGAACTTCAAGGGAGTGTTGATGAACTGACTCGTCTGCTGGAAAGCAGCCAGGACGTTTTCTACCGGACTGACAAGGAAGGCCGCGTCACGTTTGTCACGCCATCGATCGAACGATATGCCGGCTATACCCCGGGTGAGCTCATCGGCCGCTATGCCCACGAGGTCTATGCCGAACCCGCAGACCGCCATAAGTTTCTTGAAGAAATTCGCCGCACCGGAACCGTGATTGACTACGGGGTTCGGCTGGTCGACCGCTCCGGCGAAATTCATTTTGCGTCGGTCAATGCCAGGGTTCTTTACGAGAACGGGAAATTTGCGGGTGTCGAAGGCGTGATGCGCGACATCACGCGAAGGCGGCGTCTGGAACTGCATGTGGCGGAGAGCGAACAGCTCTTTCGCAATCTGGCGCAATCCGCTCCAGTCGGAATCTTTCTGAGCGATGAGCAGGAAAACTGCACGTTCGTGAATCCGAAGTGGTGCGAACTCGCTGGAATGACCAGCGAGGAAGCAACCGGTAAGGGTTGGCTCAAGGCCATTCATCCTGACGACCGCGAGAGGGTTTTTCACGAGAGGCAAGCCGCGCGGTCCCAGGAGCGTGACTTTGAAATCGATTGCCGCTTTCAGACACCACAGGGAAAGGTATCGATCACTCGTGCCAGCGCCATTATTCTAAAAGATTCGAAAGGACGCTTCACCGGCTATCTTGGGACAATTACCGATCTGACCGGTATTCATCGGGCGGAACAGGTGACACGGAACCTCGGTTCCATCATCGAATCATTCCACGATGCGATTGTCGTCTTTACTCTGGACGGAGTCATTCTCCACTGGAATAAAGCCGCCGAGCGAATTTACGGATACACCGCTGGGGAAGTCATCGGGCGCCATACCGAAGCACTGAATCTTGCTGCGAACCATTGGCAGCAGATTGAAGTCATTCTGGACCGGCTGTTGCTGGGCCAGATTCTGGCGCCGGTGTACGGCTCGCGAAGACGCAAGGACGGAAAGGTCATTTACGTTTCCGTTACCTTTTCCATCGTGCGGGATATTTCCGGCGCACCCATTGGCGCCACTGCCGTGGTGCGCGATATTACCCAGCGAAAGATAGAACTCGATGCACTGCAGCGCAGCGAGGAAATCTTTCGTGCCGTATTCGACCGCGGAACTGTCGGCATTGCGATGATTGGCGCCGACCTTCGATTTTCGCGAGTCAACCCCACGCTGTTGAAAATTCTCGGCCGATCAGAAAGCGAACTCATTGGCATGAAGATTTCGGACGTGACTCATCCGGACGATGTCGAGAAAGTCTCACAACTGGCTCTGAGTCTCTTTCGCAGTGAAATTCCGTACTACAGGCTGGAAAAGCGCTATCTGCACAAGAGCGGAAGCGTGGTATGGGCGCGTCTGACGGCCACGGCGATTCCAAACAGCGAGGGAGTTCCGGAGTTCGGGCTCGCCATGATCGAAGATATATCCGATTCGAAAAAATACGAGCAGGAACGCGAATCCATCATCGAACAGCTTCAGGAAGCGCTGGCCAATGTCAAAACTCTATCCGGACTGCTGCCAATGTGCTCGTGGTGCAAGAAGATTCGCGACGAACACGGTGTGTGGAGCGAAATTGAAGTGTACATTCAGCAACGCTCCGACGCGGATATCACCCACGGCATCTGTACGGAATGCCAGAACAAGATTCGAAAGGATCTGGGCCTGGAGTTGAAATAAGACTGCAATTTTGGGCCTGCCCGTCCGTATTTGAAAAGGCATGAAAACTGAAAACTCACAGTCCTATTCCGGAGTATTCTTCAACACCCATGAGTGAACCCGTTATCCAGATTGAAAATCTGACCAAAACTTATAAGAGCGGCCTGCGCCGTTCTCAGGTATTTGCAGTGCGCAACCTGAGCCTGACGGTGCAGCAGGGCAGCATCGTCGCATTCGTCGGTCCCAATGGTGCTGGAAAAACGACGACAATCCATTCTCTGCTCGGATTTCTGAAACCCGATCAAGGAACCATTCGTCTGTTCGGCCAACGTACCGGCTCCGCTTCTCTGCGCCGCCGCGTCGGATACCAGTGCGAAATTTTCCATACCTATCCTTTTTATACCGGTGCTCAGGCGTTGCGCTATTACGGCAGGCTCTCGGGACTGCCGGATGACGTGCTTGCGCGTGCGATCCCGCGGCAACTCGAGCGCATGGGGCTCAGCGATGCCGCAAATCGAAAAGCTTCCGGCTTTTCGAAAGGCATGACTCAGCGGCTGGGCCTGGCTCAGGCGCTGCTCCACGAACCCGAGTTGCTGATTCTCGACGAACCCACCAGCGGGCTGGATCCGGAAGGCCGGCGACTGGTGCTGGAAATCATTCGCGAAGAGAAGGCAAACGGACGAACGGTTTTTCTCAGCAGCCACATTCTTGCGGACGTCGAACGTACTTGCGATGAAGTGGTCATGGTGCGCAAAGGCGAGGTTGCATTTGCCGATCGCGTGAGTTCATTCTCCAACAGCAGCCCGGAATGGGAAATCGAGGTTATCGGCTTCAACAATGCAGCACGTGAAGCCCTTGGCGCCCAGTGCAACGTCTCCAGCCTGATTGGTGAAGCGGCCACACTCGTCTGTTCGTCCGAAGAAAAACGAGAACTCCTCCGCGCCCTTTTGAGTCTACCGGTCGAAATCGGATCCGTTCAACGCCGCCGTACGGGGTCACTGGAAGAAGCGTATATGAAACACGTGGGGAGGGCCTGATGAGAAATATTCTTCTGGTTGCCCGCAACGCATTCCGCGGCATTCTCTTCGCACGCTCTTTGTATTTGTGGATTATCGCGATTCTGCTGGTGGGCATTCAGCTCGCACCGCAAATCATTTTCAGAAATACGCTGCCGAACTTTATGGCCAGGGCTCCCCAGCGGCCGCTTCCGGCTGGGTTATCGGCCGAAGAACAAAAGAAAATCCAGGACCTGGAAACAAAGCAGCGCGAACTCCAGTTTAAGCAGATTCAGGACCAGTTTCGAAGACAACGTCCGCGAGCAATCGCCAACGGGCTGAATCTCTGGAGCATGCTGTCGATCGGATTCGCCATTCTACTCGGCGCCAATGTCCTGGCGAATGAAGTCGCGTTAAAGACCATCATTACCGTACTGGCAAGGCCTATTTCACGATGGGAACTGCTGCTCGGAAAGTGGGCGGCGATTCAGGCATTCGGAGCCATGTCACTTCTGTTCGGACTCGGCATTCACTTTGCCGCAGCCTCGTATCTGGACATCCATATCAACAGCACGATTTGGCTCGGATTGCTGAATGCCATGGTGTCGATCATGCTCTATAGCGGGATCGCCATCGCGCTGGGCACCGTCGTCGGTTGGGCAGTTTCCGCCGGATTGACGTTGGTGGTCGCCTTCATTCCGGGGCTGGTCACCTTTCTGAAGGGGAATGACACCAGGTTCTGGCACCTACTCGGCGCGACTCTCGATTGGATTGTGCCATCGGGATTCCTGAATATTTTTGTCAACAGTGTGGACGCCTCGGTGGCGCTGGATCGCAGCCTGCAGTACAAGACGCTGGAGTTGAATATCCTGTATTGCGCGATCTATTTCATCCTGGGATGCATTATGTTCACTCGGAGAGAGGTCCGGCTGGGATAACAAATGACAATTGAACATTGAACATTGAACATTGAACAATGAACATTTCTTCGGGGAAATGTTCATTGTTCAATGTTCAATTGTCATCGGCGGTGGCGCTTCGCGCGATCATTAAATGACAAGACATTTGAGAATTGTCCATTTCTTCACACCTTCAGGTTAAAGATTGCTGTTAATGAATGCGACTCCCCAATGTAGGGGCGGTCTATGACCGCCCACAAT
>JBGPBY010000621.1:0-4008 GCA_041481485.1 Terriglobia bacterium | reverse complement strand
GTGACGGGGCGGTCTATGCCCGCCCACAAGCCGTGTATTTGAATTCCGCAAATTTGTGGCGGGTCTTAGACCGCCCCTACATTTGGGAACGCATCGAAATTATGTTTGAGACACTATCCGAAAAACTTCAACGCGCCTTCAAGAACCTGAGGGGAGAAGGCCGCCTGACCGAACAGCACATTGACGATGCCCTGAAGGAAATCCGCATGGCTTTGCTCGAAGCCGACGTGAATTTCAAGGTGGTGAAGCAGTTTACCGACAGGGTCCGGGAGAAGGCTGTCGGGCAGGATGTGCTCCAGAGTCTCAGCCCCGCTCAACAGGTCGTCAAAATTGTCCGCGACGAGCTGGTCGATATGTTGGGCGGAGAAAACACTCGGCTTAAGTTCGCCTCCCAGCCTCCGTCGGTCATCATGCTGGTCGGTCTGCAGGGTGCCGGCAAAACCACTTCGGCCGGCAAGTTATCCCGGTGGCTCGGAAAGAATAACCATCGCCCCATGCTGGTTTCGGTGGACGTCTATCGGCCCGCCGCACGCGAGCAGCTGAAAGTCATTGCCAAAGACGTCGGCGTCAAAATCTGGGAAGGCGAGCCTGGCGACAAACCGCTCACGCTTTGCCAAAACGCCTTGCGCGAAGCCCGCAACACTGCACACGATGTGCTCATCATTGATACCGCAGGTCGATTGCACATCGATGAAGCACTGATGAAGGAGCTGCGCGAAATTAAGGATGCGATTCAGCCCAGCGAGATCCTGTTCGTGGCCGACGCGATGCTCGGGCAAGACGCTGTCAAAAGCGCGCAACAGTTCTACGAGCAGCTGGGATTTAACGGATTCATCCTCACCAAAATGGACGGCGATGCCCGCGGTGGAGCGGCACTTTCCATTAAGCAGGTCACTGGGCAACCCGTGAAGTTTGTGGGATTGGGCGAAAAGTACGACGCTCTCGAACTGTTCCACCCGGACCGGCTGGTGTCGCGAATCATGGGAATGGGCGACATCATGTCGCTGATCGAAAAGGCCGAGGAAGTCGTCGACAAAAAACAAGCACTGGAACTGCAGGAGAAAATCCGGAAGGACAGTTTCACTCTCGAGGACTTCCGCGATCAGCTGCGCCAGATGCGCAAGCTGGGCTCGCTGGAGCAGATTCTGGGTATGTTGCCGAACATTGGGCCGTTCAAGGAAATGCAGAAAGCCAGTGTCGACGAAAAGGAACTGGTCCGGATCGAGGCGATCATTAATTCCATGACACCCAGGGAACGCCGTAACCATGGGATCATCAACGGCAGCCGGAAAAAGAGAATCGCCAAAGGAAGCGGCACCAAACCGGAGGCCGTAAACAGTTTGCTGAAGCAGTTCGTCCAAACTCAAAAGATGATGAAAGGGATGAAGAACGGCATGTTCGGGCGTGCCATGAAGGGATTCAGGGGCAAAATGCCTCAAATGCCGTTCTAAGCTAACGAATGTTCCGGATTCTCCGGTATACTGGTCGGGTTTTTTTGAATCAAGGAGGCAAACCGTTTGGTAGCAATACGCCTGGCTCGTATCGGGTCCAAGAAGCGTCCATATTACCGGATTGTCGTCATCGAGAAGCGCCGGGCGAGGAATGGCCGGACTCTCGAGGTCATCGGTCAGTACAATCCGATTGCCAATCCCGCTCAGGTCGTCGTGGATCCGGAACGGGCGCAATATTGGCTTTCGAAAGGGGCCCAACCTTCCGAGACTGTGGCAAGCATTCTTCGTAAAAAGGAGATCGTCAAAGGATAATTCTCCCCATCTCGGATCGAAAGACTCCCTAGGCCCTAAAGTCTTGCGCGACACAGCAGTGTACAAGTCGAAGAATGGAGGCGGCTATGAAGGAGCTCATCGAAGATATCGCCAAGGCCCTCGTGGACAAGCCTGAAGACGTCGTAGTCCACGCAATTGAAGGAGAGCAGACAACGGTTCTGGAGCTGAAAGTAGCGCAATCCGATCTCGGCAAAGTGATCGGAAAGCAAGGCAGAACCGCTCGGTCGATCCGAACCATACTCGGCGCAGCCGGGATGAAACTGAAAAAGCGGTTCACTCTCGAAATTCTGGAGTAGGGCTTCAGCCGGCAGCGGAGTGAACCTGATACGAATCGCGCGAATTACCAGGACGCAAGGTCTGCACGGGGCAGTCCGTGTCGACCGGATTCTTGAAGATGACCGCGTACTGGAATCGGGCCGTCGGATTCGAATGTCGATAGGCGGTCACGAACGAACGGTCGAGATTGAGTTTTTCAGGAAACAGCATGGCCGGTTCGTCATGAAGTTTTGCGGAATCGATTCAATCGAAGACGCGGAAAAAATAATCGGCGCCGAACTTCAGATTGCAGAAGACGAGTTGCCGCCGCCGGCAGACGGAGCTTTTTACACATTCCATCTGCGCGGTTGCCGGGTTTACGTGATCGAGAACGGCAAGGAAGACTTTATTGGGGAAGTCACCGGTATTCTCGATGGCGGAACCCCCATATTACGAGTAGGCTCCGGCAAAGAAGAAACGCTGATTCCGTTTGCCGAAACGATGGTCCGGAAGATTGATCTCGAAGGCAGGCGCATCGAAGTGGAATTGCCGGAGGGTTTGCGGGAATTGAACAAGTGATGACGTTCGATGTCGTCACCATCTTCCCGGAATTTTTCAATGGCCCCTTTGATTACGGCATCGTGAGCCGTGGACGGGCCAGCGGCAGGATCCGGACGCGGATTCACAATTTGAGAAAGTTCACGGATGATCGCCATCAAACCGTGGACGATCGGCCGTTCGGTGGAGGCGAGGGCATGGTGCTCAAGCCCGAACCGATTTTCCGGGCAGTGGAAGCCATTCGCGAAACGGATGCCGCGGAAGTTCTGGTTTTGAGCGCGGGAGGAAGACGATTCAATCAGGCCGAGGCGCTGCGATTATCGCGGGCGTCGCAAATAATTTTGCTTTGCGGCCGATACGAAGGCATCGATGAACGGGTCGCGGAACATCTGGGAACCGCGGAACTTTCGATCGGGGATTTCATCCTGTCGGGTGGTGAAATCGCCGCAGCATTGATTGTGGATGCCGTTGCGAGGTATGTCCCCGGCGTCGTCGGAAAAGAAGAATCGGTATTACGGGATTCCTTCTCGGACCCCGAAGCGCTGGAAACGGTAGTGGAGCATCCACACTACACGCGGCCGGCCGAATTTCGAGGCTGGCAGGTACCGCCCGTATTGATCTCGGGCGATCACGAGGCGGTAAAGAAGTGGCGAACCGAAGCGGCAATGATGAAAACCGCCAGGAACAGACCGGATTTGTTGAAGTGAGGAATTTATGAACGTTATCGACACCATTGAGAAGCAGCAACAGCGGACAGACCTGCCGGTCTTTCATCCTGGAGACACCGTCAAGGTGCACGTCAAAATCCGAGAAGGTGACAAGGAACGCATTCAGGTCTTTGAAGGCGTATGCATTGCCCAGAAGCACAGCAGCATCCGCTCCACGTTCACAGTGCGCAAGATTTCATTCGGCCACGGCGTCGAACGCATTTTCCCGCTTCACTCGAAGATTATCGACAAAATTGAAGTGGTTCGTTCCGGTCGCGTGCGCCGCGCGAAGCTGTACTATATTCGCGATCTTCGCGGCAAGTCTGCGCGTATCAAGGAAGTCAAAGAAACCCGGGAGAATCGCAAGGCGATTGCGCACTAGCGGATTAGAGGACGCCCATTGAGCCGGCTTTTGGCAATTGCTTTCATTCTCTTTTGTTTTGAAGTCGGCCTGTTTCTGATTATCGTGCCATGGACCGGCATGTGGGACGACAACATGCTCCTCGACTATGTCGGGTATCTTCGTCCCGTGGTGCTTCATACGTTATTTCGTGCCGGCGTTGCTCTGCTTGGATTCGTCGACGTCCTCATCGGGCTGGTTGAACTTCGCAATTTCTTCAGGTCCTTCAAAATCGCCAATCGGCCGACTCCATGATCCGCTGCTATGTCACGGATCGACGCCAGGGCGATCTTCTCGCGCACGT
>JBGPBY010000620.1:0-4013 GCA_041481485.1 Terriglobia bacterium | reverse complement strand
GCGATCATGAAATCCCTCTCCAAACGGGAGAGGGCGGCCTAAGGCCGGGTGAGGTGTACCGCAAGCAACACTATTTCCTTGCGGTACCCCTCACCGGCCGCTGCGCGGCCCCCTCTCCCGTTGGGAGAGGGATTTCTTGATTGATCGCCTCTACATTTCACAACTTCACAGACCGCGCCTGCAGTCCGCTGTCCGCCAAGGGGATTATGAAAGCAGTCTTTGCAACCGCGATCGTTGTTTCATGATCTGTCGCTGCTCCGCAGCTCTATTTCCTTGCCCCTTTTCTTCCACCGGCTGACGCCGGTGGCTATAGGACTGCCGCCGCTAACGCGGCTGGGATTTCATGTTCCCACTGTAGGGGCGGTCCATGAGCGGAGCGAATGCAAGCCCGCGGGCGCAGCCGTCAAGAAATTTCCGCCCACAATTTGCAGTAATGCAATCCCCCAGATTGTGGGCGGTCATAGACCGCCCCTACAGTCAGAGTCCCGCATTACAGTAGGGGATTCCGCGATACAATGACCAGCGTGAACACTGCGACTGCACAAAGTCTTGGCGAACTGTTCCGCGAAACATTACGTAGCCGTGTCTACGATGTCGCGAAAGAAACCAGCCTGGATTTCGCGCCGAGGCTCTCTCATCGGCTGAACAACAGCGTGTGGTTGAAGCGCGAAGATCAGCAACCGGTCTTCAGTTTCAAGCTTCGCGGGGCATACAACCGCATTTCCCGATTGACGGAAGCCGAAAAGGCCCGTGGCGTCATCACCGCAAGCGCCGGCAATCATGCGCAGGGAGTGGCGTTGGCCGCAAAAAAACTTGGCTTGCGAGCTGTGATTGTGATGCCGAAGACTACACCGGACATCAAGGTCAATGCCGTTCGGGCCATGGGCGCGGAAGTGGTACTTGAAGGCGATCACTACGCCGAAGCGCAGGCGCACTGCGATGAACTCGCCGCGCAATCCGGAATGACGTTTGTCCATCCCTTTGACGATCCGTTGGTGATCGCCGGGCAGGGCACCGTCGCCGATGAGATCCTTCGCCAGCGGCCGGAGGGGCTTGCCGGAATATTCGTTCCCATCGGCGGAGGCGGATTGATCGCAGGAATCGGTGCGTACGTCAAATCGGTTTTACCCGAAGTGAAAGTCATCGGAGTTCAACCCCTGGACTCCGATGCCATGTTCCAGTCGGTTGCCGCAGGACACGCCGTGACTCTGAACCACGTCGGATTATTCGTCGACGGAGTCGCGGTCCGCAAGGTAGGGCGGTACACGCTTCCCATCGTTCAGGCGACCGTTGATGAAATCGTTCTCGTCAGCAATGACGAAATCTGCGCCGCAATCAAGGACGTCTTTGACGACACAAGAGCAATCGTCGAGCCGGCTGGAGCCCTTGCCGTGGCCGGCTTGAAAGCTTTTGTTGATCGAACGCACATCCAGTCTCAACATTTCGCTGCCGTCCTCAGCGGCGCAAACATGAATTTCGACCGGCTTCGATTTGTGGCCGAACGTGCCGAACTCGGCGAATCGCGCGAAGCGCTCTTTGCCGTCACCATTCCGGAACGTGCCGGAGCATTCCGCCAGTTTTGCGCGACGCTGGGGAAGCGGGTCATCACCGAATTCAATTACCGTTTGAGTCAGCGAGATCGAGCGGAAATATTCGTCGGCATGACCATCCAGAGCCGCGAGGATGCACATGAAGTGCAGGCAAAACTGAATGCACAGGGCTACGAAACCGCCGACCTCACCGACAGCGAAATGGCAAAGCTGCACATCCGCTACATGGTGGGAGGACGCGCTCAATTCGTGGAAGGCGAGCGAGTTTGCCGGTTCGAATTTCCCGAACGTCCCGGCGCATTGCTGCAGTTTCTGGACACGCTCGGCGGCCGCTGGAACATCAGCCTCTTCCATTATCGAAATCATGGTTCCGATTTCGGCCGCGTTCTTGCCGCGTTCGAAGTGCCACGATCCGACGATGCGGCGTTTAAAGGCTTTCTTGCCGATCTGGGTTACGAATACCAACTCGAAGACAATGACGAGGCCTACCGCCGATTCCTTGAACCGCCGCATCACTCATGAAAGTTTTATCCGTCAATGTTTCACGCCCTCGTCCGCTGGAATGGGACGGCCGGGTGACGCTAACGGGCATTTTCAAAAAGCCCGTTCAGGGTCCCGTGCGTGTGCATTCGATGAACCTCGAAGGCGACGAGCAGGCCGATCTCACGGTGCATGGCGGCATCAATAAAGCGGTTTATGCGTACCCGTCTGAGCATTATTCATTCTGGGAAAAGCGCTATCCGAAGCGCCAGTTTGGCTGGGGCGAGTTTGGCGAAAATTTAACCACCGAAGGAATTCTTGAAACCACGGTTCACGTCGGAGACAAATTCCAGATCGGCACGGCCGTTTTCGTCGCAGTCCAGCCGCGGCTTCCCTGTTACAAGCTCGCGGGAAAATTTCAGGATAAAAGCATCCTGAAAGCGTTCACAGAATCCCGCCGCAGCGGGATCTACTTCGCCGTCGAACGCGAAGGAGAACTGCAGGCCGGCGACGCGATCGAGTGCATTTACCGCGATCCAAACCAATTCGCGATTGACGATGCCATGAGACTGTATAATGGTGGCGAGTTGCCGAACGGTGTGCTGATGAATGTATTACACATTAAGGCGTTGCCGGTTTCGTGGCGAACTCGAGTACTCGAGGCGCTTAAAGTGAAATCCGATATTTCGCCTGATGATTTTTCTTGGGACCGGAAGATAGATTCCGTATAGTCAAAAACTCTCATGCCGCACACGATTTTCATACTCGGAACGGATACCGAGCACTGCAAGCAATTGCGTGAGACATTACAGGAGCGGAACCCCGACGCCGTCGTCACCACCGCTGCGAAGGGTGACTTACCGCGCCTGAAAGACTCAGACATTGTTGTCATTGCCTCGGAAGAAAAGAACACCGGTGTGCTTTACCGGAACCTCCTGGACAAAATGGAAGGGCAAGTTCATCGCGCTCAGTTCCTGAGCGAACTGATGCGTTTGTTCTCCTCGTCGCTTCAGATTGAAGAAGTCCTCGAGAAGGTGGTTCGAAAGTCGACCGAGGTTCTCGGCGATACGGCTTTCATCATTACCAAAGGTGAATCCAAGCTGCGACTGGAGGCCGCCCACTCCACAGACAACCATCGCCTCGTTCGCATGCTGATGGCGGCGCTGAACGGATCGCTTGAAGCGACGGCAAGCAATTTGCTGCGGGCAGTGATTGAAGACGGCACGTCCATAGTTGTGGAAAACCTTCACCATACTTCTGCGGTACCGGAGATCCGCCGGTTTATCGATGAGTTTGGTCTGATTTCTCTGATTGCCACTCCCATCCGAACCAAGGATGGAATTATCGGCGCGTTCCTGTCGTTGTCTGCCGCTCCGCGGATGCTTGGAGAAGAAGATCTTGCCACGGCCGCAGACCTTGCCGAGTTCACCGGACTGGCTGTTGAAAATGCGCGCCTGGTGAGCGAACTGCAGCGATCTGCCATTACGGATTCATTGACCGGTGTTTACAATACACGGTTCTTCAACGAAGTGCTCAATCGTGAGGCCGCCCGGGCAGAACGTTATCAGTCGCCTCTGGCTCTCCTGATGATCGATGTCGACGGTTTCAAAATCGTCAACGACACGTATGGGCATGTTGTGGGGAACAAAGTCCTGACTCAACTCAGCCGCGTACTTGAACATACCGTCCGTAATACAGACCTTGTTTTCCGCTGTGGCGGGGACGAGTTTGGCGTGGTGCTTCCCGGAACTACCATGATCGGCGCCATGCGAACCGCGGATAAGATCCTGCAAAAGGTGCAGTCCAGTCAGATCCTGACATCGCTCGGCTATAACTTCCCGCTGACGGTGAGTATTGGCGTCGCCGAATACAAGCCCGGCACGCATTTCGAAACACTGGTTGCGGAAGCGGATCAGGCGCTGTACCAATCCAAACGATCGTCAAAGAATTGCGTCCGCGCGTTCTCGGCGAGTCTTTAAGGCT
>JBGPBY010000619.1:0-4027 GCA_041481485.1 Terriglobia bacterium | reverse complement strand
CGGCTTCCACTTCGGATGACAATTGAGCATCGGGAATTGAACATTGGTCAGATCCTCACTCTAATGCCGAACAGATACTGCCAAGTTATTTTTGCGCAAGCCCTTATGACTAGGCCGTACTTACGGAGCTATTTCATCTGGTGGGCGACAACTCTCGTGAAGTCCGCGCGGCATAAATTTGTGCAATCTGGCGCATTGACGCTTTCGACTATTGCGGACGCCGATCTGCCCTACAGTCTCGGGTTCAGGGCTGCTTCTTCAGGCCGGCCTGCCAGTTCAGCTCCACTGTATACGTGGGCGCTCCACCGGTGGTCACGCTGGCAAGAAAACGCTTACCGTCCATCGTGGCATCCCAAGATGAAGCACGAAAAGATCCAATGGGTTTGGGGCTGCTGGCTCGGAACACTGGACTGGTCGTAATTTCGACAGCCAGCAGGCTTCCATCCGGAGCTCGAAAGTAAAGTTCCTGGCCGTCACCACGCCAGCGCGGCTCGGAGCCGCCCCCGCTGGAAATACGCCACTGGCGGCCTGCTTCCACAGCCGTTCCAGCGGAATTTATGGAAATCGACCGTATGTAAACCTCGGCTTTGCCGGATACATCTGAACTGTAGGCGACCCAATGCCCTTCAGGAGAAAAGCGCGCCCCTCTCTCCGTGAACTCAGTGCTCAGGAAGAGCAGCGGCTTCTTGACATTGTCTAATGGGAATACCCAGATATCCTCCTTCGTTTTGGGTTGAAGCACGTTACACAACAGGAAACGTCCATCGCGCGACCAACTGGTAGCCACTATGTCCTCGCTGGACTTGAACAGTAGATATTCGCCTTTCGCGCCGGTCACTGACTTTTCATACAGATTGAGTGTGCCCGTCCGGTTGGAACTGAAGATAATTCGGCTTCCGTCTGGTGCCCAAACCGGATTGTTGTCAATGGGAGAACCAAACGTGAACCGATCGCCCGTTCCGCCACGAGAGATGTCCAGCAGCCAGATGCTGGTCGCATCCGTCCCGCCGCTACGATTAGTCCAAGCTAACTGGGTTCCGTCCGGTGAAAGCCTGAGGAGGCCGCTGGAAGTGGTCGGCTCTCCAACGGTTCCCAGGAGCTTGCCCTGACGGTCGAACCAGGTGAGTTGGCTGACGGACGGGTTAACCCGCGGAAATGCAACCATATCTGTTGATGCGGAGATGGGCAAGAACGTGCCTCCGCTGGTCCGCTCCTGCATAACCTTCTCGGCCAGCGGCTCAGGCTGCCCTTTCAGCTCCATTTGGAGTCGGCGGCCTGATACACCTCACCCATGCCGCCTGAGCCCAAATGGCCGGTGATTTCGTAATGTGCGAGTTTTGTTCCGATCATGTTGAGATAGAAGTAAGCGGGAAAATCTTATCAGAGCCGCAACAATTCAATTAGGGATTTGGTCTAAGGGGCGATGATGCATTGTTCGCCTTCTTGGGGTGTGTGAAGACCATGCCTGTTTCAGTCCGAGATATTCGGCCCATTATTTGGTCCATAATGTAGTACTATTTAAATATGAAAACGATCTCAATACAGGACCTTAAAGCAAACCTGTCCACCGCGATTTCCGAAGCCGAGTCGGGCACAGCGATCGTCATCACAAGGCATAATCAGCCGGTTGCGCAACTGATCCCTGCTGTCCCGCAACACGTTCATCGGGGTTTGAAAGTGGGTCAAGGCAGCATTAAGCCGGTATTAAAACGCGCAACAAAAGGCCGCTATCTCTCCATACTATTGGAAGACCGGGGTGACCGTTGAGAACGGAAACGGAGGACGACCGACGAGTGCGCAGGTTCTACCTCGACAGCTCTGCCTATCTTTGCATGCTGCTCGGTGAGGAAGGATCAGAGCGACTTTCGCGGGAAGTGGCCAGCGCCGAACTGCTATCCAGCGTACTTCTTGTGCTTGAAACGAGGCGCAATTTGGTTCGCTTGGCGCGCGAAGGCCGACTGCAACCAGAGCAATTCAAGGCCTGCATCGACCGCCTGGAACAGGATATGAACCTCTTTCTCCTCCGTGATCTCACTCTCGACCTTTGCCAATCCAATATTTTCCCTGCCGTTGCTATTCCCCGATCGCTCGATCTCGCACATCTGAGAACAGCACTATGGTTCCATACCGATACGAAAATTGATCGCTTTGTCACGCTGGACGCCGCTCAGGAAAATGCCGCAAAGGAAATGGGACTTCCCGTCTGACTTGATAACGTCGCCGAATTACTGCGCTGGTTGGGAACCGAGTGTCTTGTCCGACTTTTACCTAACGCGGGACCATACAGGGCGCGTCGGACTTTCTTTGGAACGTAAACACGATGTTGTTCGCCCGGGGCTGATACGACGCAGCAGCCGCATCCCAGACCATCCTGGTTTCGTTCTGCGAGACGATATCCGCAATTCCGGCCACGTTGTAACACTGTTTCAGGTAACGCGAACTCCAGGTCAGAATCTTATCTTCCCGGCTCCTCGCAAGCCACGATGTAGAAACGGCCACGAACACCACGTAGGTTGGATGCTCCTTCTCGATTTCGTCGATCATCTCGTTCTGCATTTGGGCCGCATATTTCTGCTTCTCCATCAGGGCATAGGTGTAGATGTATCCCGTCGCAGATTTCCGGTCCGCGTAAAAGTAAATTTCAGGTTCCGATCCCAGGATCGCGATTCGGTCCTCCGGCTTCGTCTTGTCTCGAATATAACGCGCGATCTCGAGCGCTTCGATGAATGGGTTGCCGCCATAGATCAACCGGCTCAATTGCGGCATCGGCATCGAAAACAAATACTCCCGTTCGTTGGATACATAGAGTCCCACCGCTCCGGTGAACGTAGCCAATGCCAGAGTCCTGGCGATTGTACTCGACAGAAATTGTCCAAGCAGGCGTGAGATTGAAATAACCGCGACACCCACCATCAGAGCTGCCACCGGAATCAGCAGGATGAAATAATGCCCGCGGAAATAGAAGCCCGGACAAACGGCGAGAAATGACGCCGCCAGAAACCCGAACAGGAATGCGCGCACTCTTCGTTCCCACGGTTTAAAGCAGAGCGCCAGGACACCCAGTCCACTTAGAATCCAGATCGCGGAGTTCGCTTGTGTAATGTCGTTGCCCGCCGAAATTAGATTCGCCAGAGCGTCCGACAGCGGAATCTCTGAGACATACTCTTTCGCATATTGAAACGTCCAGAACCAGAATTTCCCCAAAACACCTTGGGCGGCCAACGCAATCGAGAGGACAGCGAACGGGACTATGCTGCCCAGGGCCACAAGGGAACTGCGCAGCACCATGCCCCGGACGTCCCGCGGCGTTTCCCGCATCTCGCGCCAAACTTCGAGACCCATTCCGAACGCCAGGAGAAAAATTGCCTGCTGCTTCATAAGAACGGCCAGGCCCAGGAGCGCTCCAGCGATGAGAAAGCGGTTTAACTTCTTCGAATCGATCGCGTTGAGCAAAGCAATGAAACCGGCGAGCGCCGGAAGCAGAACGAAGTGAGTGGCATGGGCGAAGACGCCCATCATCCCGCGATCAAGGGACAGCACAGTGAACGCTACCGCCGCCACAGCAGCGCCCAAAGAATCGCCCAGCAATCTCCTGGCAAGGTGGAAAAGAAGAAGACTCGTCGCGGCATTGATGAGCAACAGGCCGAAATGAATTCCCCACGGCGTTTGCCCGAACAACGCGAGGATCACGCTATAGGCGTAATAGGTACCCGGGAACTTCATGTTGTACGCAAGCTTGTAAGGCGGGATTCCTTGCAGGATCAACTGTCCTGCGTAGGCGTACTCTCCTTCGTCTCGTTCGAGCGGCACATCCGCTACCCGCAATCGAACTGCAACAGCAAATGCGATTACGACCAAAACGCACAGCAGTGCTGCATGGCGCTTGAGCCACGACATGAACGCACTGCCAGGTGCGGCCGTCTTGGCGGGGCCTTCCGGCTGGCGCTTGGCCAGCTTGCGAGCCGCGAGTCTTCTTTGATTCCGTGTCTCCTGGGAAGGCATGGGGCCGACATTATACTGAACCAAT
>JBGPBY010000618.1:0-4035 GCA_041481485.1 Terriglobia bacterium | reverse complement strand
TCATCGACCGCGCCTACAGTCCAATGTCCGTCAGTTCCGGGCGGGAATTGCCGGCAGGTCCATGGTTAGGCGACCGCCTTCGTCCACGTGGATGGCTTTGCCCTGAGCTTCGTAATCGCGCAGAACGCCAGCGTCCTGCCAGCCGCCGGTCTCAATGGATTCCCATGCGAACAGCAAGTAGTCTCCTGGCGGGACCACTGGAAACTGAAACGCACCAGAAATATCGGCAGAAACCCATCGGTGAGTCACTCGATATTTCAGATGATTGTCCGGAACAAGCGCCACGACGGCGCTGGCGACCGGTTGCATTTGATCGTTCGTTACATGGCCGGTCAAACTGCCTGGATTAGTTCCGATCACGATTTTCAAATCCTCGATCGCATGATCGATGCGCAACCCGTCCCTCATGACATCAATATCCCCAAGCCGGATGGATTTGACGTACGCTTTTTGTAGAGCCTGCGGCAATGTTGGAAGCGTGGCATTCGCTGAGGGGGCCACCAGAATCGGAGTGACCAATACACGATACAGTCCCGAAGGTGGCGCCGCCGGTGGCGTCGCCGCAGGGTTTGCAGGTGGCGTCGGGATGGTAAACGTGCCGGCGGGAGTGATCACATTTCCATAGGTGTTGGCGTTGGAGAGCAATGGTTCCGAACGCAACATCACTCTCAATCCGGGTGGAATGGGAGTGCCGGGAGCAGAGCCCTCTATGATGGCCTGGCCGGAAACTGAGAGACCGGGGGACAATGTAATTCCTATTCCGTCGATGTCGCGATCCCGCACCTCCACCGGAATGCTGCCGCTCACCGCCCCTGAACTTGCAATCAACATATAACGCCCTGCAATCACATTGGTGAATTCAAAGCTACCGTTCGCCTGTGCATTGGTGAACGGCGATTGTGCGTCATTGGTATTGAGGACCGACTGTAGCGGAACCAATTGTACCGACGGCCCGCCCGGCAGTCCTGCCCGCACTGCCGCGGGATTGGGTGGGAGAAAGGTGCCGCTGATGGCGCCCCGGACGTGACGCGTCGGAAGTACGTTTTCATGGATATCCACGTTTCGGAGATCTGCTCCCGGGCGTATTTCGAGAACGGTGGCATTCTGGGGATCCGGTGTTCCCGGAAAGAAGAACGGAACATGCGCCTCATTTTCCCCTGCGCCGCTGCCGCTGGCGCGGGTGAATACCGACCGCAGGCTGCGCCGGGACGTGAGAAACGTGTTGTCGTTGGAGCCCTCCGGAGTCATGAAATACGGCGCATTGGACGCGACGTCCCACACAATGGCCATGACCATGTATTTTCCCGGGGGCAGCCAGAAGATATGGTATTCGCCGAGATCATTGGTCCGGGAAGTCAGGATCAGATTAAAACTGGGCTGACCTTCGATGTAGGTCACTTTGATCGCCACCACATCCGCAATTCCGACAGGAACTCCGTTGTCAAACACGTGTCCTGAAATGGCTCCAGCCTGAATCATCGACAATCGCACATCCGTAATACGCTGGCCGGCAGCCACCGCAAGATTTTGCGAAGGACCGCCGGGACGGCGCTGCCCGTATTCGGTGTTGGCATAACCCGAACGCATGGCGACCATACGGTAGGCACTGGGCTTGACGTTGGTCAAATAGAAGCGTCCTTCACTGTCCGTAATTGTCGACGCCAGAGCCGGCGCCGCACCGGGAGCACGAAGTTCGACGGTCACTTTGGACAGCGGCATGTTGCTGACGGAATCGGTCACGATTCCCTGAATGAAACCTGGCGCGGCCTGTGTTGCAGAAAGCAGAGAGGCCAGCAGGAGGAGGGTCAGCCCCAAAATCCCGCGAAGCTTGATGAATCGGAGTTTCAAGATTCGCATTTTCACCTTCATTTCGGTATGGCCGTCAAAGTGACGTCTTGTTTGCTACGTTCATCGACGCGAATGGATTTCCCGAAACTTTCAAATACACGGATGAATTCCGGATGTTGCCATGAAGCGTCCTGCGCGAATTCCCAGGCGAACACTTTGTATTGTCCCGGCGGGATATTCTGAAATTGGAACGCGCCTTTCGCGTCCGTGGTTGCTGACTGATAGAACTCCGCACGCCTCCGCAACACCGGCGATTCCGGAACCAGTGCAACGACCACATTCGGAAACAGGTCCTGTTGTCCTTGAATCACCTTCCCACTGACAGTTCCTCCGTCGCTCCCAAGAATCACCTCGATGGGATTCTGCGGCGGTGAGGCCAGATGCAAGCCATCGCTCATGACGTCGAACGGGCCCATGCGGATCGATTTCACGTAAGTGCCCGATGGAATTCCCGTGATGCTCATACGGCTGTCTCCGGGCCATGTCTGCAAAGTGAACGTTCCGTTGGCCAGGACCTGTCCGTTGGCGGGTCTGGGTGCTGTCTGGGGCGTCCCGGCAGGGAGCGGGGGAAGCGGCGCCATAGCCGACGGGGTGCCAATGATGTCCGGATCGCGCGTGAGATTGATGCGAATCTTCGCAAGATCGGGATCGTTATCTGAAGGTGCCCGCCCTTCAATCAATACTCTTCCAGGGACCGGGAATCCTCCGCCCGTGACCATCCGCAGTTTTTCGACGTTGCCATTGGCGACATCAATCGGGATTGCCACGACCCCGCTGGTGGTGCCGCCGCCAACCAACGACGCCAGGGAAACGCCGGCCGCTGCTGCTGCTGCTGCCAGTTCCGGTGGGATATTCGCCGCAGTTGCGGTGGACGTGGATGTTGAGGTTGCAACAACAAAGTAGCCCCCTGGCGTCGCGCCCGACAAATCAAACGAACCCTCCATATCGGCGGTCGCATTGAGAATGAGCGTTTCCGGGCTCCAGTCGCGAGGGATCCCGCGCACGGCCGCACCGCCGGCGGGCATGCCCGTGGTTCCATCGATCACGACGCCGCGGATATGCCACGACCGGAATTTACCCACGCCAAGATTGATGTCTGCCGAAGGAAATGTCCCGCCGGCAACCGCATCGATTTGTTTTGCGAGCGCGAGGTCGGTGGTGCCGCCGAAATACACCAGGCTGTAGACTTCTTCCTCGATTTCGCCGGTGGGCAGTGTCCGCCGCACCACATACGGATTTTCTGCGCGTTCGGTCGGACCACGGCGCCCCGGTGGAATTGGATCGAGCGCAATGGTCCGCCGGCGCGGATCTTCGAGCAGCGCGGCCACGTAGTGCGGCCCCGGAACCAGCCAGTGCAGACGGTATTCGCCGCGCTCATCCGTCGACATCACTTCTTCGACGTTCAGAATGCGGCGGCCGCCGGCGCGGTATTGGGGATCCAGAGCAATGACAAGAACGTGTCCGAGCGGCTCGCCATCGGCATCGAGAACGCGGCCGGTTATGGCCGCGGGCTGGACCATTTCAATCCGGAGATCTTTAACAGCCTCTCCATCTGCAACCGGAAAGGCAAGACCCCGCTGGCGTGGATCATACTGGCCGTATTCTGCGGGATAAAACGTGCCGCCCACTTTCAGCGTGACCAGTTTGTATTTTCCAGCTTTGAGATTCCGAAATGCGAACTTCCCATCGGCGCCCGTATTGGAGAATTGGACTTCAGGGGCCACTGCAGCCGGAGGTTTGGAATCGCCATTGCCGCCGCCCGACATCAACGCGTTATACACTTCAAGAAAACCGGGATTCAGCGGAGATGCCGTGGTCCCTTCCACTCGAGTCAATTCAACTTCCGCGCCGGAAATCGGTTCGCGCGTTCCCTGCTTCAGCACGATTCCCTCGATTGAAGCCGTCATCACCGGCGGAGCCGCGGGCGCGGGAACCGGGTTCTGCGAACCTCGGATCGGTGTGGCCGCATACAGTGCCAGGAGTAAAAAGATGGTCACGAAACGGTGTCTCACTGGGTCCCCTTGCCGGTTAATAGTACTAATACGGGTTAAAGCGGGATTTCGTTCAGAAAAGTAACGCGTAGTATGACGAATTTTATGTTAATTGGTTGGCCGGGTTTTTGAAGACTCGCAGGAATGCGATCAAGAAATCCCTCTCCCAACGGGAGAGGGGGCCACGTAGCGGCCG
>JBGPBY010000617.1:0-4037 GCA_041481485.1 Terriglobia bacterium | reverse complement strand
TCACCCAACCCTCTCCCGTTGGGAGAGGGATTTCTTGATCGACATTCCTCCACAACTTCACAGACTGCGCCTACAGTGAAATTCGTACCCCGCAATCGAGGCCCTCTACTTACACTTTGAGTCGGCGCTTCTAGCATGGAAAAGAAAAGCTCCGTAAAAGTGACTCGCAAATCCGGCGGCAATCCGGCTCACATTGCGTATCTGGATGGCTGGCGCGGAATGGCCATCGTGCTGGTACTGGTGGCTCATTTTTTGGGCACAGGTCACGTCATCGATGCTGGCCGGTTCGGGGTCGATATCTTTTTTGTTCTTTCCGGAATGCTGATCAGCGGAATTCTCTTTGTAGAAAATACCTCGTTATTCACGTTTTATCTGCGGAGAATCAGCCGGATCATTCCGGCGTTTTACTTGTTCACAATCATAATTTTCATCGTTTCACGGTGCCTGGCGCTGGGAGATGGATTTGGTTTTCGGGGACTCGCGTCGACGTTGATTTTTCTGAGAACTTACTATCCCATCGATGAGCACATCTGGCATGCGGGTTATCCCATCGGTCATTTGTGGTCATTGAATGTCGAAGAGCATTGCTATGTCATCCTCAGCTTGTTCGCTGCTCTGTCCATGACATCGCGAACAAAGCTGGGAGTGGGACTTTGCCTGATCGGATTGATCTTTATAGGAACGAATTTGTTCTATATCCACAACCCGTCAATAGCACCGATCGAATTTCAAATCCGAACGGAGACTGCTGGAGCCTATGTCCTGTTATCCGCGGGATATTTTCTCTTACGAGATCGTCTCCGGAAATTCGTTCGGCCATGGATGCCGCTGGCCGCATTCTTCGCCGCTGCGGTCTTGTACAGTCCCCATCTGCCAAAGTGGACGATTGCGTGGACCCCGTGTCTTCTGGCTTTTGCGGTGAATCACCTGCCGGAAACCAGACCACTGGTGCGTGATTTTCTATCCTGGGCGCCGCTGAGACTGCTGGGAATATGGTCCTTTTCTATCTACCTTTGGCAGGAGCCGTTCTACGAATTCCGGCAGCATTTCTTCACACCTGCCTTTGCACTCTTGATTGCAGTACTAGCCGGCATTAGCTCGTTTTATTTGTTTGAGCGGCCGATGCGCAATGGACTCAATCGCAGATTTGCGAAGGCAGCGGAATGGAAAAGGGAATTCTATCCCCACCGCAGGGGAGGACTGTGAAGCTTCAAATGACAATTGAACATTGAACATTGAACAATGAACATTTCCCCGAAGAAATGTTCATTGTTCAATGTTCAATGTTCAATTGTCATTTGGGGGGCATAGTCCGCACGCTTTCAGCGCGGAAACGGAACGAACTTTCCGGCGCAGGCGTTGGGGCTCCCGCCTGTGGGGTTTCCACTCACAGAAACGTCATCACCCTGAGGCTGAAAATTCACGGAGCCAGGGCCGAGGGTGAAGCTTGCATGTGAAGCCGCAGTCTTGATGGAGGCCGGCGTGTCCAGGATCACATTGTCAAATGTCATTTTCAACGGGTGTTCGGCATCAAAGCCATCGAGCACCAATCGGCCTTCCCCGGCAATGCGAACGTTACGCAGCGTAATGTCCTGGAAAACCGGGATTCTCCCTTGCTCTGGGCCAACCGTCGCCGTGTAGTGAGTATCCATATAGATCGGGTTTTTTGTATTGCGGATACAGACATCCTCATACACCACGTCGTGCACCAGTCCGCCTCGCGTGGAGTTGGACTTGATGCGAATACCGTTGTCGGCTCCGTCAATCGAAAGGTCGATGACGCGGATGGCATTGGCTCCGCCGTTGGTTTCGCTTCCAATCGACATTCCGTGGCCGGAATAGAAGTGGTTGTGCGCAATTGTCATGTGGGTTGTCGGCAGTCCGGCTCCAGCTTTGATCGCGACGTTATCGTCACCGGTATCGATCCAGGAATACGCAATCGTCACGTTGGTGGAATTGCCGGGATCGATGCCGTCGGTATTGCGCGCGTTCTTCGGTGAATACACCTTGACTCCCCAGACGGTGAAACCATTCCCGCCGTTGTAGGACACATGAAAGTTCGGCGAGTTGCGCAGGGTAATTCTGTAGAGCGTAAAGTTGTCGCAGCCGGAGAGAACCAGAAGGCGCGGATTATTCTGAGTGCCGCCCGCACGCGCTTGATCCGCCAGTTCCCACCACGTCGTGGTCGAGCCGAGCATGCGTTCGCCCCCGCGTCCGTCGATGACGCCCTCTCCCATGACGCCGGCGCCTTCCACGCGGGTCCCGCCAATCAACGGCTTGCATCCGCCTCCACCCGCACTGATCACACCGCAGGAATCGGGTCGAGTATCGTAGTCGCGCGGATTTCGAGAGGCGAACAGAATGGCGCCCGCATCCACGAGCAGTGTGATACCGGCTCGCAATTGCAACGGTCCCGAAAGGAAGGAGTCCCGGCCTGGTGCCGCATTAAGTACAACTGTCTTTCCTGGCGCACAACCGTCGAGCGCTGTCTGAATCCTCTGCGTGTCGAGTTTTGCCTCATCAGCTTCAGCGAGTTTCCCGTCAGAACTGTGCAGCGCTGCTGTCAGTGTGGAGCAAGACTGAGGGATTCGCGGTTCTGTGACGCTGCGTCCGTCCTGCGCATAAGCTTGGGTTCCGCACGATGCGGCGACAACTGCGGCAACGGCGGCGGCAACAAAGGCAGTCCGTAGGTTCATCTGCACCTCCTGGCCTGGCGGTGCGGTGAGCATACAACGTTTCTATTCTTTGCTTCCAACCGGCATCAGCAGCGGCAGAGCGGTTTTGCGCGTCAGAGGGTCGGACAAGCGGAAGACACCACGATCATAAATGTAATGCAGGAAGGAGCTGAAGATCGCGAGATAGCCAAAGACATATATCCAGGCGGAGTCCTGTATTTGTACAAGGAGACCTTGGATGGTCACCGCCTCCGTATCGAAATTGTGAATGATGAAGTAGTCCGCTTCCAGCATTGGCGTCAGGCAGACGGACATCACAGCCAGAACGAGCAGAGGGCCAAAAGCTCTGGCATTGAGCCATACCCAGGGCCGGTACCAGGAGGCATTTTTATCCGCGCGAAGTTCGAACCGTGAGTTGGCCGCCATGTGTGTCGTCAGACCAAGGGAAACAAACCAGTGCTGCATCTGAACTGCGAAGAAATACAAGAGCGGCGCGAGGTAAAAGGAGACAATCGTGAGGTAGCATAGCGTCGAGAAATAAAGAATCCGCGCAATCCCCTGACTTTTTTGAACATACTTTCGTATCGTCACGCCCCATGCCAGCAGGACCAGCACCGTCAGCCCCAGCTTCAGTTCCGTCATTGCGGACTGCGACAGGAGCGGCTGGTGATCGAAGATCCCATAATCATTGAACTCCCCATTGAGATAGTCCATCGCGATGCTGAAAATCCCCGATACACAGATGCAGACCCACCAGTCCCAGCGAAGCAGCCCGCGGTCCCTTTGTCCGTGAACCAGTCGGCCGCGATACAGCGATAGGACGCCGTAATGCTGGACCGAGAAGTGATACAACGAAAGGAAGTAATCGAGAAAAGCGAGCAGGATAAAACGGCGGATCACGGAGAGCCCCAGTACGCTTTCGGGAATCAGCAAGAACCCTGCGAGGAGGCAAAGTAGGCAGAGCGGGAACCCCAGAAAGTATCGCCTTCTGGCCTGCAGGACCGCGCGATATTCTCCCACGCAGAATCCGAGATACAGGCTCGCGATTCGATGACTCATCCAGAAGAGCAAAGTGACGGCGACCGTCAGGGGTTTCACTCGGTTCGCTGGCAGCAACAGAAACAGTGTCGGAATCCAGAACCCCGACATGATCCAGAAGCTGTCCCAGGTCCGTGAGCGTATCCAGTGCGAGGAGTCCATCCTCTACGAGTTTGTAAGCATTCACTATTGGCGAAACTGTAAGGCGTGGCAGGTCAGTAATGCCTGGGGCTATCCTGGCGCACGTATTCAGCAGCACGACAGCTGTAGGCGCGGTCATACATGCTGTGAAGGAATGCGATTTCGACTGTAGGGGCGGTCTAT
>JBGPBY010000616.1:0-4045 GCA_041481485.1 Terriglobia bacterium | reverse complement strand
TTCGGCCACCCTCTCCCGTTGGGAGAGGGATTTCTTGATTCCCGCCCCCTACGGTCGGAATCGGCGGCCACAGTCCGCTCGAATCCGTATGGAGATTCGATGACCTCATCCGATACTAGGCAAATGCTGAGCAGTACGTGTTTTGTCAGTCGTCAGGCCATCTTCAATCCGTCCATGAATGTAGCCGCATATGACCTTCAATCCAATTACGCTTCGGCTGAAAACCCGGGCCGCAATGGCGATCCGGACCAGGACTCGATTCGCGCACTGTTCGAGATGTTTTCGGATCCCGGGCTGGATCTGGTCATCGGCGACTGCACCGGACTCGTAACGATCACGCCGCCGGCGCTCGCAGCCGGCCTGTGGAAATACATTCCTCCCGACCGCGTGATGATCGGACTTTCTCCGTTGATCGCGCCCGAAAGTTCAGCCGATCAATTATTGGCAATTGCGGCGGAAGGCTACGGTCTGGTGATCGATGAAAGTCAGGCGTCGGATTGTGGGTCGCTTCTCAACAGCGGCAAACACGCGGTGAAGGTGGACGTCACCAGGTTCCCTCCGGATCAACTGGCAAAGCGTGTGCGACAGCTTCGCAAACTTAAATCGAAGATCCTGGCTGACCGGGTCGATACCTACGACGACCTGGAATTCTGCAAGTCTCTGGGCTTCGATTGGTATCAGGGAGACTTCCTGTCACGACCCGCATCGCAGCATAAGGAGATTCCCGTCAATCGTCTGGCCATGATGCGGCTGTTGTCCAAACTTCACGATTCGGAAGTCGAAATACCGGAGATTGAGAAACTCGCTGCTCAAGATGTTTCTCTCAGCTACAAACTGCTCCGGTATGCAAATTCCGCGGCAGTGTCGCTGCCCCGATCGGTAACTTCCGTGGGCCATGCCGTACGTCTGGTTGGACTGAACACATTGCGTTCGTGGTCCAGTGCGTTGCTGTTATCGGCGGTGGACAGCAAACCTCGTGAGCTGATGACGGTCGCCCTCATTCGTGCGCGAATGTGCGAATTGCTTGGACAATCCATTGCGAATGCGAACAGGGATTCATTCCACACCGCAGGATTGCTGTCCGTTCTGGACGCGATTATGGATACCGACATGGAAACCGTCCTCGCCGAACTTCCACTTTCCCAGGAAATCAATGATGCTCTGATTCACCGGACCGGCCCCATCGGTAAAGCACTCGTCTGCACCGTCGCATACGAGCGGGCAGACTGGGACCATGTCGAGTTTTCAGGGGTGGCTTCCGACATGATTCGAGGGAAATACTGGGAAGCCGTGGCCTGGTCGCGAAAGATCTCGGACAACCTGCTGAATTAAGGCGCAAGAAGTAATAATCAATAATCAATTTTCAATTCTCAACCGGTTGAGAATTGAAAATTGAATATTGATTATTGATTATTTTTTCGAACGCCTCTGCATATTGCTTCATCAATGCGCGGCTCGCGCGGGGAAATGCGGGCAGCCGCAGCAATTCCTGATTGGCGGCAACGGTTCGCGGAAGGTCATCCGGAGAGTAAACGGGCACCGACATGCCTGTACCGCCGAGCCGCGAAATCTTGTCGAACTCTCCTTCGGTAAAGATCGGTTGCTGGTGAAGCAGCGGATAACGCGGCAAGGAGACTTCGCATCCTTCAGCTCTCAGCGCTTCGACCATCTGCTGCCGGCTTAGCGGTAAGTACCCTGGCCGAAAGCGAATGGGAAACTCAAAGTAGACGCGGCGAATATGAGCCGGTGGGAGGAAGGTCGTGAATCCCAGTTGTTCCAGGCGTTCGGAAAGCCAGCAGAGTGCGTCGTTACGCTGCGCATTGCGTTCTTCCAGCCGGCGCAACTGTACCTGCGCAACGGCCGCGGAAAGCGGCGCCATCCGGGTTTTGATGCCGAAGCTCGTTGCGGCAAACCGCGCCGACGGCGTATCCAGCTCACGGATCCGCTCGATGTCTCCGAGGCAAATCGCACGCTCCATCAGCGAGTCTTCGTTGGTGAGCAGGATGCCGCCTTCGCCGGCGGGGGCCAGTTTGCTGGTCTGCAGGCTGAACACTGCGATATCGCCCAGAGTACCGCATGGACGCTCCCGCCAGATGGCGCCCTGAGCGTGCGATGCGTCTTCAATGATTCGAAGTTTGTGCCTTCTGGCCAGATTCATCAACTCCGTCATTTTTGCCGGCATGCCCCACAGATGTGTCACGACCAGTGCCCGTGTGCGCGATGTGATTTTCTTTTCTGCATCGACGGGATCGAGCCCCTGCCTTTCAAATTCGCTTTCGCAGAATACGGGTACCGCACCGAGCCACAGCATGGGAACAACGGAAGCCCAGAACGTTGCCGAGGGAACCAGTACTTCATCGCCAGGCTTCAAATCGATCGCCCAGAATGCGGCCAGCAGCGCTGCGGTTCCGTTGCAGTGCGCCAGCGCGTGTTTCACCCCGAAGTAATTTCGGTACTGTAATTCCAGTTCGCGTGTCACCGGATGCGTCGAAAGATCGCCATCGCGGAGGACACGGAGAACAGACGCTTCATCTTCCGGCGTCAATAACGGCCAGCGCAGCGCCTCGGATTGATCCAGGGTTACCGATGGCATACCACCGAGAATCGCAGGTTTGGTTTGAATGGACAGACTCATAAAACCTCCATCACAGGCGTTGGCAAACATGCATCAAGAACACGATCAAACTGAGTCTCGATGTCTTTTCTGTATTCCGAGACCGCGAGGCTGGCATCAAAGTTAGTACTGGACGCAAATGCGCCAGCCAGTTGCTTCAGGTGCGCGAGATTTTCGTCGAACCTTCCAAGCCCTCCTCGCGGTACCCACTGCGCAATGTTGGTTCTTCGACGCAGGTAATCTTTGAGCGACCAGCAGCTTTCGAGCGCGCAGGCCATGGCTGAGGGAACTCTTTCATTCAATCCCGGGAAATGCTCATTAGCTGGCGAGGTCCAGCCTCCCTTGAATGAGAGTGGAATATTGTGCCGCGGACGCACAGACCGCCGAATGGTGTCTATCGCCGCGTTTGCCGTTTGAAGACAACTGGTCAGTTTGCCGCCGTGAATACTGACCCACGGCTTTTCCGAATCATGGTGGACGGTGAATTTACGCGACAGATCCTGGGAACGCCCGACGGCTTGTGCCGATCTAGGGACGGCCAGACCGCGAACTCCGCAGCGGAATGAAACGATGTCTTGAATCTGAAGCGGGGAAGAGAAGTGCCGGTCATATTCGCGGGTCAGATCGCCGATATCCTCGGCCGTTACCGCAAATCCATCCATAGGATTGGAAGTAATGGTCTCCGTCGGTCCCCACAGAGAAATCGGTCCCCATGGAATGAGTGCATAACAGTCACGATCTTCCTTTTCGACGATCAATGGCGTGTCGTGTTCGGGATGCCGCGGAATTCCAATAAAGACTCCCTTGCTCAGGATGTGTTTGTACGGGGTTTGAATTCCAAACTGACGATTGAGGGAATCGGTCCACACCCCTGCAGCGTTGACGACAAGTCTTGCGCGAATTCTGAACTGACGCCTCAGCACGAGATCTTCCGCTTCCAGAACCCATTGCCTGGCTGCCGAATCGAATTGCCCACCGTGAATCCGGCAGTAGTTCAGCGCCGGATTGCACCAGTCACGGGCACGCAGAATCCACTGAATCACGAATCGCGAATCCGAGTCCGGCAGATAGGCTTCTTCATATTCGAAACAATTTCGCGGTTGAGGCTTAAGCAATGGGGGATGGTTGAAGTTGTGGACATATCGAGGCCTTGTCCGGCGGCGCCGCCCCAGCAGCCAGTAGAGGTAGAGCGCGGATTGAACAGTAACGCGATTGCCCCGTTTCGGTGACGGGACGATGTAGCGGAAGAGGCGAGGCTGAACACATTCCTGCATACCGGCGACCATGGCCTCGCGCGAGGAACAGAGCCGGAAAACCGTCGCAAGATCCAGACTGCGCAGGTACGCCAGGCCGCCCCACAGCATCATGGCGGAAGCCTGGCTGGTGCCACCCGCAAAATCCGATTTGTCGGCAAGCAGCACCTTGTAGCCG
>JBGPBY010000615.1:0-4058 GCA_041481485.1 Terriglobia bacterium | reverse complement strand
CGGTACCCCTCACCCGGCCTTCGGCCACCCTCTCCCGTTGGGAGAGGGATTTCTTGATCGACCGCCATTCATTTACAACACAAGGGATTTCAATTGATTCAGGCTCTTCTGTGTCTTCTGCCATTGTTTGCGGTCACTATGCTTTTTCGTCGATGGCGCATATCCGGAAAAGAATGTGAGGATATCGTCGCGTAGAGTTGGTGGGGTTTGCTTCCCGGGTCGGCAGGCAAATCGTCCTTATGCATTTGAGCCGCAACCTTGGTCAGTTGCGGTATGAACTGGGAAGCCGCATAACGGTATGTTCTGATGGTCAGGTCCAGATGCGGCAGAACATCATCGAGTGTTCGGCCGTATACTACCGGGAAAACCCGCTCCAGCAGCTCTTTCGAAACTTCAAAACCTATGAAATTGTGGAATTTCTCCGACACATAACGCTGTTTCGCGACCTGCAGGACGTCAAAGCTAAATTCAGTTTTCACGTGAGCGGTCTTGCCTTGCGCAAAGGTGACGGAATCCCCGAATTTCTGCCGCAATTTTGGATACTGCATTGCCACAGCCCGATTCACGGCAGGATGCCCTGAGTAATCGGATGTGTAGTGCGCCAGGGCTCCCATGGCGAATGCGTATTCATTCGCGTTCTGACTCTGCCGCAGCAATTCGCGGACGAATACGCCGCTTCGAACGTAGTGCACCAGATTGGTGAATTCCTTATTGCCGAACGGGTAGTAGCCGAGGTCCTGAATCACAGAACCGCCATAAGCGTAAGCATGGGCCTCGCGGAGCTGTTCTTCAGTTAGCGCAGGAAAGCGTGCCAGCAGATTGGGTTGGATTCCGTCTGTCCACAGCAAGTCGACAATTTCTTCATGCGTCAGTACCGAATAAGAAAAAGCAGGGACAGCGCACAGAGGGATCAGAAGAATTACGCCGATGGTTGGAATGATGGAAACATGCTTTGAGAGTTTCTGCATGATGCGCACCTCGGCGGGAGCTCTGTAGAAAGATGTTAGGAATTTTATGGGCGTGAGTCCACCCTGCGGTTTTCAAACGTGAGCTGTCCAATGATTTGTTGTCCGATGTCTAATGTAGTTGGTGCGATTACCGACTGACCAAATGGCCATGTGGCCAGGTGAATGAATGCGATTCCGACTGTAGAGGCGGTCTATGACCGCCCGCAATTTGGAGGAATGCAGGCCTCTCAATTGTGCGCGGTCATAGACCGCGCCTACAGTTTTGGCGTGACCCTGCTCCGGGCCGCCCGAAGCGGAGCAGTCCCGTAGTATCCTCAGATTGAGGGAGATCGATATGCATCATTTCATCAGAGCGTCGGATGTTCGGCCGAAGGAGGCTTTTCCTGTGGAAGCCTCGGGATATCGGCGGGCGTCTTTATCCGACCACGATTGCGGCGCGGTCCATTCGGGCTGGGGACTTTGCGAACTCGATGCGAGGGGCCGTGTGAATCAGCATTTGCAGTCATTCGAGAAGAGCTTTTTTGTGCTAGAGGGCAACCCGGTTCTGATTTTGGATGAGCGCGCGTTTCGCCTGGCTCCGGGCGCTTGCGGCTTGATCCCGGTGGGCATGAAGCAGGCATGGCTGGGGTCTCAAAGCGGAACGGCCAAATGGGTCGACATGAATACACCGGTCCCCAAAGGAGTGAACTTCGCGGACGATACGTATTTTCTCGGACCGCCGCCGGACGTCTCCATTGCAGAACTCGATATACGCGACCCCACCTCGCGGCACCTGTTCCGGATGGCCGACGATGACATCAAGGTCGATGCGCTGCGCACGGGCTTGAGAAAAGACGCGCCGAAAGTCTCAGCCAGCATGGCGACGGCATTGCTGGTCTATAGCGGCATTTCGCTGAAAATGCTCGTCGACCAGCGTCTCGACGCAGCGCTGCACACGATGTTCATGGTCGAGTACGAGCCTGGAGGCAACGCCCATCCGCACGATCACCCGCTCGAAGAGGCTTACTACATCGTCGATGGCGAAGTGGAGGCATGGGCCGATGACAAGAAATACCTCATGAAGCGCGGTGATTTTCTGTGGGCCGGAGTCGGTTGCACGCACGCGTTTTACAACCGGAGTAACACGACTGTACGCTGGCTGGAGACGCAGTCTCCGCAGCCGCCTGCGCGGCACTCCTATCGGTTCAGCCGCGACTGGGAATACTTTGCGGAACAATTGAAGAACAGGAATTCTGCTGAAGCGCCAGCATTGAAGGGAATCGATCGATGAATGACAGACTGGACGCACGCGTTTTGATCGTCGGTGGCACCGGCGGAATCGGCCGCGCATTGGCGGAGAGATACGCCTCTCTGGGCAGCGATGTGGTGATTACCAGCCGCGATGCAGGCCGAGCCGCGAAGACCGCTGCCGAAATCGGGCTAAATGTCCGAGGCATCGCGCTCGACATTGCCGAGCCTGAGAAGATTGCCGGGATGCTCGCAGGCGTTGGCCACATTGACAGGCTCCTGATCGTTGCGATTGAGCGCGATTCCAATACGGTGCGGAACTATGACATCGCCAAAGCGCGTCGAGCCGTGACCGTTAAGCTCGTGGGATATACGGAAGTTGTTCATACGATGCTCGATCGTATGAATAAGGATGCCTCGGTCGTCATATTCGGCGGACTGGCCGGCGAACGGCCGTATCCCGGGTCTACTACGGTCACGATGGTGAATGGCGCCGTCCGGAGCATGATCAAAACCATGGCGGTCGAACTCGCACCGATCCGCTTCAACGCCATACATCCGGGGATCATCGGCGATACACCCGCCTGGAAGGACAAACCGGAAGCGCTGGAAGCGGTACGTGCGCGCACGCCGGGCGGCAGACTCGCAACGACCGAGGATGTTGTGGACGCCGTGAAGTTCCTGTTCAACAACAAAGGAGTGAACGGCGTCAATCTCGTGATCGACGGCGGCTGGATTCTGCAATGATGGCTGCGAAGAAGTTCACTTTGCCGCAGCCATCATGTCGACTTGAATTGTCTTCTTGTCCGCGCTCAATGTGCCAGACACGATCACACGCTGTCCCGCAAACTTCTCCGGTGTTTTCTGATCGCTAAGGGCGAATACGTCCTTCCCGTCGTACAAAACGAATGACGCGCCGTGCGCATCGACGCACGCGATCGTGCATTCTGCGCTCGTCGGCCCCATCTTCATTCGAGAGTGATCGCCGTTGGCGCACATGCTGTCGGTAATCGTTCCGGCAAACGTCTGCTTTTGTTGTCGCGGTTCCAGCGCGGACAGGATCAGAAGGCCAATTAAGAGTGGCTTCACCGTGGCGTCAGTGTCCAGGAGTCATGATGTGCGCGGCAGTGGTGCCGGCGTTCATGATCCATGCGCCGCCCTGATTGCCGTCTTCGGGCAGCCCCATCGTCTTCGATGTCGCGCCCGGAACACAGATGGTGGCATGCATTCGCGCCGTTGCCTGATCGTTTCCGGTCATGTTGTAAAAGACCGATCCAAATTCCGGCTGCGCCCACTTGCCAGCTCGCTCCATAGCTTCGAATGCTGCCTGTCTTTCCTTGGCATCCTGGATGGTTTCGGTCTTGAGGCTCTGAGAAACCCGCAGGAGATTCGCAATGCTGGTGCACTCCACGGAAAACGGTGCCTGACCCGGCTGGATCGGACGTTCGTAGCAGACCAGGCGATTCGTGCCTTTCCGCAGCGTGTCGTAGGTAAAATCACTCTTCCATTTGATGACCGTTGCACCCGCCTGCAATTGACGCGGGGCGGCAAGCACCGCTTTCTCAATCGCAGGATCTGGCGCCTGCGCAAGCAAACCGAACGAAAGAACCAACAGAACAAGGCCTGTGGAAATGGTGAATTTCATATTCGAACCTCCATGGGAGTAATAGTTGGCAACTTGCGCAGTATAGACCTGATCAGGGCATTGACATACTCGACGGACAGCGGACTGTAGGCGCGGTCTATGACCGCGCACGATGTGCCAGACATGGATTGCGCTCGGTCATCGTTGTTCATGCCTGAATGATTTTGCCAATCGGATCGATTCCCACTGTAGGGGCGGTCTATGACCGCCCACAATTT
>JBGPBY010000614.1:0-4072 GCA_041481485.1 Terriglobia bacterium | reverse complement strand
GTGCGCGCCGCCATCAGCGCTTTGCGGTCGGCATCGAGTCCGGAAAGGGCGTCGAGAGCGTCGAGAGCTTCTTTCGTATAAACGTCGGGATAAACCGATTCCAAATTGCGTCGGATTTGAAAATATCGCGAACCCATGAATCACACCTCTCCCGGCAGTTTAGACTACGACGATGTTGCCGCGAAACCCTGTGCGCTTCGTTTTTTGGGAAGCGGCAGTTTGCGAATGCCGAATGCGGCCAGGCATGTGAGAAATGCCAGAATCGCGCAGCAGTAAAGCGGAATCGTCCAGCTCTCCAAATGTCTCTGAAGCAGAGCCAAATACGAAATAGCAAAGGCAGCGACACCCTTTGCCGAATAGAGAAAGGAGTTGTTGGATGTCGCGTGCTTCTGGCCAAAGTAGTCGCCGACGGTCGCCGGAAACAGGGCGTAGATTTCACCCCACGTAAAGTAGGTCAGAATTAATGTCGCCGCGAACAAGATGCCGGAGTTATGGCCGATTGTGGCGAAGGCCGCGAGAAAGACAGCCTGCAGAAAAAAGGCGACGACCATCGTGTTTTCGCGTCCCCAATGATCGGAAACCCAACCCCAGAATGGACGGCTTCCGGCATTGGCCAGCAAGCCGAATGATGCGGCAGCTGTCAGCGTGGCCGACAATCCCCAATCGGAGGCGATTGAGCCGGAGCTTGCGGTCAAAAATAATCCTCCGATTCCCACTGAAACGAACATGAAGAACAACATGTAAAACTGAGGGGTGCGCAGCATCTCCACGCTCGTAAAATTATCCGTGCCGCGGCGGGACTTTGGCTGGAACTTCAAAGGTGTAGCGGAAGCGGCTGCCTTGGCCGGAACAAAATCCTTGTCCGGATAGAGGAGAAACTGAGCGACCACAGCAATCACAATTCCCTGGACGATACCGGAAGCAAGGAACGCTGTCTGATAGTTGTAGTGTTGAATCAGATACCGAACGACCCAAACGGAAAGGGCGCTGCCCCCGCCGTATCCTGCGGCGATTACGCCCGACGCAAACCCACGGCGGTTCGGAAACCATTTCAGCGCCGATCCCATGGAACCGCTGTACACAAATGCCGCACCGACGCCCGCCAGAGCATAATAGAAATAGAGCTCCGGCAGAGAAGTCGCGCGTCCCATCATGCTCCAGCCAATGCCGCAAAGAACTCCCGCGACGGTAACAAATGGCCGCTGTCCAACACGTTCGATGAACCATCCGGTCAACGGTTGAACCCAGGTCTGGAGCGCAATGTAAATCGTATAGGCGTATGTAATCTGCGGGCGCTCCCAGTGGGTGCCTTTGCGTAAAGGCTCGACGAACAGCGTCCAGGTGTACTGAAGATTTCCGATCATCATCATTGCGATGAAGGATGCGAAAAGCTGGAATTTGGGATTCTTCACATCAGGTTCCTTTTGATTTTCGCCAAAAGTTTGGTGGAAGCATATATGGCCCGGGTGGACGGCATATCCACACCCAGCCGCTCCCCCAGTTCGATCACCGCACCGACGATCGGCTCAAGTTCGATCGGACGTCCCATTTCGAGATCCTGCAGCATCGACGTCTTATGCTCGCCCACCTTCTCCGCGCCTGCCATCCGCTGTTCGATGGTGACCGGCAGTTCCATTCCGAGCTTCGAGGCGACGGCAGTCGCTTCCTGCATCTCACTCCGAACCAGAGCGGCAACATCCGGATCGCGCGCCATTTGCACCAGCGTGGCGCCGGTCAGCGCGCTGATGGGGTTGAAGGACATGTTTCCGAGAATTTTCACCCAGATTTCCTGCCGGATCCGAACCGTGACCGGCGCGCGCAAACCCGCATGAACCAGAGCTTCCGCGATAGCCCGGATTCGATCGGATCGCGATCCATCCGGTTCTCCGAGCGAAATGCGGTTGCCCTCGATAAGTCTGATGACGCCGGGTTCGCTGATTTCCGAAGAGAAATAAGCGATCGATCCGATGACACCTTCCGCTTCAATCGCCGATGCAATCACTCCGCCGGGATCGATGCTTTCCAGGCGGGTGCCTTCGAGTTCTCCGCCATGCCGCTGGAAATACCACCAGGGAATTCCATTCTGCGTGCTGACGAAAACAGTCGACGGTCCCGTGACGGATTTGAGTTTTGGCGCCAGGTCCGTCAGGCTGTGCGCCTTCACGCCAAGAAAAACAACGTCGGCCTTTCCCGCCTTTTCAAGATCGTCGACGACTTCTGGATGCGCCGTAAATTCTTCCGCGCCTTCTCCGGTGCCGAAAACGCGCACGCCCTTTTCTTTCATGGCGCGATAGTGTGGACCGCGGGCAAACAACACCACGTCCTGGCTATCGCGCGACATGCGTGCGCCAATCGTGGCGCCGATCGCTCCGGCGCCGGCGATGACGAATCTCACGCTTATTTCTTCTCCACGAATGCGGCCGCCACGGCCCGGCGCTGAATCTTGCCGGTGGCGGTGCGCGGAATGGTCTCGACGATATGAATTTTCTTCGGGCGTTTGAATTCGGCGAGACGCTCTTTGCAGAACGACAACAGTTCCGCCTCCGTCGCAGTTTCCTTCAATACGAACGCAGCGGCCACCTCTTCGCCCCAGGTCTGATGTGGAACGCCGAAACAGACCGCTTCGGATATCGCCGGATGCGTAATCAGCAGCTCGTCAATTTCGCGCGGCGAAATCTTCTCACCGCCGCGATTGATCAGTTCCTTAATGCGGGCAACCAGCTGAAGGTATCCTTCGGAATCCAGAATGCCCTGATCGCCGGTGCGGAACCAGCCATCGGTAAACGAGCTGGCGTTGGCTTCGGGATTATTTTCGTATCCTTCAATGACGTTCGGGCCTTGAATGACCACTTCTCCTGCAGTTCCAGTCGGAAGATGCTTTCCTTCCGCGTTCATGATGCTGATTTTCACGCCGGTTCCCTTGCCGACGCTGCCCGGTTTTCGTGCGGCGGGAGGCAGTGGATTCGAAGACATTTGATGTGATGCTTCCGTCATGCCGTACGCTTCGAGCACCGGAGCGCCAAATGCCGTTTCCAGCTGCTGCATCATCTCCGGCGAAAGCGGCGCGCTGCAGGATCGAATGAAGCGCAGATTCTCGGCGCCTTGCGGGCGTTCGCTTCCCGCGCGCGCCAGCAGCAGCGAATGAATGGTCGGCACGGCCGAGTACCACGTGGCTTTGTAGTCGCGTACGATGCGCCAGAACGAAAGCGGATTGAACTTCGACGGAACCAGCACCGTTCCTCCGGAAGCCAGCGTTGCCAGGGTAGACGCCACCAGGCCGTGCACATGGAACAACGGCATGGCAATCAGAGCAACGTCGTCCGGACCCAATTGGTATGTCGCGATGATGTTCTTCGCAGACACGGCCAGATTGCGATGCTTCAGTGGAACGCGCTTAGGCCGACCGGTGCTGCCGCTGGTATGCAATACCAGCGCGATGGCATCGGGATCCGGAGGCGCCGCGATTTTTCCACTTGCCGAAGGAGAGATCTGTACGGTGCCGGTGTTATCCACGGTTGCCACGAGGACCGGTATCCTGGCTTGTTCCGCAGCGCGGCGCGCGTCGTCGGCGCCTTGCGGCGGAATAACCAGAAGTTTCGCGTTCGTATCCTCCATGTAGAAGGCAAACTCGTCGAAACGATAACCGGGATTGAGTGGAGCTGCAGTTCCTGCAACCGATGCCGCGAGAAAGCAGACAATCGTGTCGAGTCCGTTGGGAAGAGCCATCGCGACTCGGTCGCCGGGCTGGATTCCCGCACTGGCAAATATGTTGGCAACCGACGTCACCTGGGCGCGCAGGCTGTCATAGGAAACCTGGATTCCCGAATCCGGAAGTATCACGGCTGTACGCGATCCCGAGGCCTGTTGGATGAGTTCAAGTAATGTTTTCATAGTGCGCGAGGGAAGATAACACAATGTGAATAAGGGCAACAGGGCGCAGTTGGGGGAGGGGTTCGTTGTCAAATGTCAGTTGATTTGATGTCCAATGTCTAATGTAGTTGGTGCGATGGATTATTGGCGAGTTGTGAGATGAGCAGTTCGAACTGTAAGGACAGGCGTTCAAGAAATCCCT
>JBGPBY010000613.1:0-4072 GCA_041481485.1 Terriglobia bacterium | reverse complement strand
TCTTCACACCTTCATAGACCAGACCTACAGTATGCCCGCCAGCCGCCGAATTCGCTGATGTCCTTCTGACCTTCACAGCGAACCGGTTCCCCGAGGACTCCAAGCACTTCCGTCCCGTCGGAAAGAAGGACTTTGCCGATGCTCAACCCCGGCGGCTCCTTCATCAGTAAACTACCGAGGCCATCTGCAGAAACCGACCAGATTTCGACGGCGACCGACACTCCGCCGGTATTGACGCGCAACATTGCAGGGTGACGATCCTCGATGGAAAACAAGCGATAGACCGGTGCTGTTATAGACTCGCATACAAACTTTCCACCAGCCGAAATGAGATTCGAATTCAACTCGAGTCCACGCATAAGTGTTCCGTTAACAGCCAACCGAACGCCAGCGTCAACATTTCGAAATCGCACCGGTCTTTCGTAAATCGCAAGGACGATGCAGCCGGATTCGCTGGAAACACTGTGAAAGGTGCCTGGCGGATTGATGATCAGAGTCCCGGCTTCGGCGTGGCTGTTCTCATCCAGCTGGTGACCCGACAACACGAGAATGTGCTCATAGCTGTCATGGTCATGGATCGCGACCGCGGCGCCGGGATGAAATCGCAGGAGAACCGCTTTGGGACCGTTCCGGACTTCATACAGGCGGTAGACGTCGACTCCCTTGCGAAAATGTTTCCAGTCGAGTTTCTCCTGCCATGTCTCGATTTGAAAAATGTTTCCCAGTTTCAGAACGGATTCTGTGTGCGTGGACATTACAAGTTCACGCCGGCACTTTTTCTCCCTGCAGTTCGTGAACTTCCAGCGGCGGTTTCGCCGTCACGGTTGCGAATTTGGCACAGCAGGCAAAGACAATCGCAATGGCGAGATAACTCACAGCGACCGTCGGAGTCTGTGCGATGCCGATTCTTTCACCGTGCATAAATCCGAAGAACGTCATGATCGACCCGGCAAGCGCGAAGCCGGCGGCCTTCATGAAATTGCGGTCGATCACGAAGACGGCAATGGCTCCCAGGATCAGCCCACCGAGAATCGAACCGCCGCCAAGAATCCGAAGGCCGTCGTAAAGCACGCCCTGATCTTTCATCTTCGCCACAAGATCGGTCATCTGCGCCGGAGTCAGCGCAGCGACGACGGTGCCGGCGGCTTGAAGCGAACTGTTGATCATGGTCAAACCCCAGTTGGCGAGATGCGGAACCAGGGCAAGAATAATTGCAGGCGCGTGACTTCTCGGCGTTTCCTGAAAGGCCTGCGATCCAATGAGCATGCCGATATAGAGAAGGATTGGCAGAATGGCGACGCTCGGAATCAATGCCAGCATGACCGAAATGGTGCCAAACCAGCAGAGAAGAATCACCATGATGCCAGTGCCAGCGGAGTAGCCGATCCTTCCACCCATTGCCTTCCAGCCAGGATGGCCAATGTAGACCGCATTGATAAACGGATTTCCCATCATCGCGC
This sequence comes from Terriglobia bacterium, assembly GCA_041481485.1. Classification (GTDB taxonomy): domain Bacteria; phylum Acidobacteriota; class Terriglobia; order 20CM-2-55-15; family 20CM-2-55-15; genus JBGPBY01. The sequence goes on along the minus strand of JBGPBY010000613.1, from coordinate 2,612 downwards.
CAATCAGGCTGACGACGCCGTCTGCCGTCAATACGCGTGTGGTCGGGAAGCTGTCGCCGGCCACTGCCGCACTTTCGACGTTGTCGATCGCTTCAACAAGGTCGTATATGCCAAACGGTATGGCCGTTACCAGAATTGTTCCGAGAAACTGAAAGCCGGAAAACACATGGCCGAACGCGGGGATAGGAATGTGAAAGCCAAAATCGCTGACAGACGCCGTCAGCCCCTGCAATGTCATGTCTCCGAAATGAAGACCCAGTGCCGTCGATCCCCATGCGATCGCGGTTCCCACCGCAATGGCAATCAGACCTGCTGGAATGCCGCCGTAGCGAATGCCGCCGAACCAACTGAGCAGAATGATGGCAAAGCAGGTCAGTCCGATCGCAGGCGTCATGAATGTCTGAAGCGCCGGCGCCATGGAAATGAAAGTGACAGAGACGCCGGCCAATGTGCCCAGCAGCGCCGCTCGTGGCGTGATCTTGCGAATGATCGGACCGATGAATCCGCCAATCATCAATACGAAGCTCTGAATGAAGACCCAGGTCAGTCCCGCTTCCCAGCCTTTGATGGGATCGCCGGTCTTGGCAGCGATGGGCAACATGATGACGAGTGTCACGATGAACATATGCGGCACGCTAATTCCGGACGGAAGCGCGCATATGTCCGTGCGTCCGGTCTTTTTCGCCATGCGGTAAGCGAGCCATGCATAGTAAAACGTCGACAGGCACAGCATCAGGCCGGTTGCTGGAAGAATTCGTCCGAAGACCAGACTGTCGGGCATTTTGAGCACGAAACGCAGAAGCGCTGTCAGCGTAAGCAGATTGACAAGGATGTTGGTGCCGAATCCAAAAAATGCATTCCAGTCTCCGGGCACCCAAAGCCGCGGCTTCGTGGACATAGTGGTCTCCTTTCGAAATTCAATCAATCAGGCGAACACGGACAAGATCCTTTCCGAATGCGACACCCAGCCGAAGATCCCTCCCTGGGCTTTGATCATCTTCAGACCCATCTGCTGGAATTCCGGAAAGTACGAACCCACGCAGTCTTCCGGAACCAGGCAGTCGTATCCGCGGTCATTGGCTTCACGCACGGTGGTGTGAACACAAACTTCCGTGGTGACGCCGGTCACAATGAGCTGACGGATTCCGCGGTTCTGCAGAATGGCATGCAGGTCGGTGGCAAAAAACGCGCCCTTTCCCGGCTTATCGATCACCGGTTCAGACGGCAGCGGATAGAGTTCCGGAATGATGTCGTGTCCTGCCTCGCCGCGAACCAGAATGCGTCCCATGGGTCCGCGGTCGCCGATAGTGGTCTTGGCGCGGCCGCGCAACTTCTTCGCCGGCGGCAAATCCGTAAGGTCCGGGCGATGACCTTCGCGTGTGTGAATCACCTGCAGTCCCTGTGCACGCCATGTAGCCAATAGCATTTGATTGGGTTCGATGGTTCGCCGTAGCTGGGACACATCGTTCCCCAGCATCTCGCCAAATCCACCCGGTTCGAGAAAATCCCGCTGCATGTCGATAATCACGAGCGCGCAGGCTTCCGGGAAGAATTCAAACTCGTAAGGTTCCGCAGCGATCGCAAGCATGGCAGCTTTCATGAAATTCCCTCGATGAACGCATTGGAATCGGCGACGGCTCCGAACACTCCGCCCTGCATCTTGATCATCTTGAGTGCGGCTTCGTAATTGCCGTAGTCCGTGGCTCCGGTGCAATCCGACAGCATCAGACATTCGTAGCCGCGATCGTTGGCGTCCCGCATCGTCGTATGTACGCAGACATCTGTCGTGATGCCGGTCAGCGCAATGTTGCGTACGCCCCGGCGGCGAAGGATCAGGTCGAGATCGGTGGCGTAGAAGGAACCTTTTCCCGGCTTATCGATTACAGTCTCATTCGGAAGTGGCGCAAGTTCCGGAATGATTTCCCATCCCGCCTCGCCACGCACCAGAATCTTGCCGCATGGACCGGGGTCGCCAATCCCTGCGCCGATCCGCTGGCTCCGCCAGCGTTTGTTTTCCGGCAAATCGGAAAGATCGGAGCGGTGCCCCTCGCGCGTGTGAATCACGGCGTAGCCCAGCTTCCGGGCGCTCGACAGAACAGCCCGGATGGGTTCGATGGGTGCACGGGTCAGTGAAAGGTCGTAGCCCATTTTGTCGACGTATCCTCCCTTTCCGCAGAAGTCCGTCTGCATATCGATGACAATCAGAGCCGTGTTTTGCGGACGCAGGTCGCCATCAAAAGGCCAGGAATACGGATCGGCTTGTACGTAACGTTTCATCGCAATAAAAAAAGGCGTCCAAAACGCTCGCTTCACCGAGCGCTCTGGACGCCAATGTCCAAAATCGAGACTCTATGCCGAACGCCGTTGATATTCGGCGAGGACATTATTCGAATCACCGGTACGAGGAGTCAACCCGCGTTTTTGTCGCAAAGCGAAAGAAGACCCGACAATTTGGAACCCACTGCAGGGCGTGTGAATAAATTGCAGGTTACGGAGAAAAGTCCCCTCCTCAGCGGCGGAGCCGCGGTGCGACCAGTTTCAGATGAGGAACTCCTGTCCCACTGTAGGCGCGGTCTATGACCGCGCGCGATCTCTCAATTCGAGAATGTGCG
>JBGPBY010000612.1:0-4088 GCA_041481485.1 Terriglobia bacterium | reverse complement strand
GTACCCCTCACCGGCCGCTGTGCGGCCCCCTCTCCCGTTGGGAGAGGGATTTCTTGATCGACCACCTCCACAGCTACATAGACCTCGCCTACAGTCCTCCGATTGACACATTCCTTGGCATCCCTGTAAATTAGTCAGTTTGCATGATCGAGTTTGGTGGACGCTGAGGAACGGAAATGAAAATTCACGAGTATCAGGGAAAGCAGATTCTGGCGCGCTACGGCGTGCGCATTCCGCGCGGTGAAGTCGCCAATACGCAGTCGGAAGCGCGAGCCATCGCGGAGCGGCTGGGCGGCCTTGTTGTCGTCAAGGCGCAAATTCATGCCGGCGGACGAGGCAAGGGAGGCGGAGTTAAAGTTGCGAAAACGCCGGATGATGCAGAGCGAATCGCCGGCGAAATTCTGGGCATGACGCTGGTCACTGCACAAACCGGCCCGGAAGGCCGAAAGGTGCAGAAGGTACTCGTTGAGGAAGGACTCGACATTCGCCAGGAACTCTATCTTGGCATCGTTGTCGATCGTGCTGTAGGGCGGCCGGTATTCATGGCATCGAAATCCGGCGGTATGGAAATCGAAGAAGTTGCAGCGAAGAATCCAGACGCCATTCTCAAGGAATATATTCAGCCTGGACTTGGCCTTCAGCCTTTTCAAGCCAGAAAGCTGGCGTTCGGTCTTGGGCTGGCGCCGGAACTTGTGAACGACGCCGCTCAATTCATGATGGCGCTGTATCGTGCGTTTGAAGACACAGACGCAAGCCTCGCCGAAATCAATCCATTCCTGGTGACGGGTGACAACAAGGTTTACGCGCTGGATGCGAAGATGACGTTCGATGACAATGCGCTTTTCCGCCACAAAGACCTGAAGGAACTTCGCGATCTCAATGAGGAAGAGCCGCTCGAAATCGAAGCCAGTAAGTTCGGCCTGAATTACATCAAGCTCGATGGCTCGGTCGCCTGCATGGTCAACGGAGCAGGGCTCGCCATGGCGACGATGGATATCATCAAGCTTGCCGGAGCCAGTCCGGCGAACTTTCTCGACGTTGGCGGCGGTGCTTCGGCCCAACAGGTGGAAAACGCATTTCGAATTCTTCTTTCCGACCCCAGCGTGAAGGCTGTCCTTATCAACATCTTTGGCGGAATCATGCGGTGTGATGTCGTGGCATCCGGCGTGGTTCAGGCCGCAAAAAATATCGGCGTGAAGGTTCCGATTGTCGTTCGTCTTGAAGGAACCAATGTCGAGCAGGGACAGGAAATCCTGCGGACTTCCGGACTCAATTTTATTGTCGCCGAGGGAATGAAGGATGCGGCTGAGAAAGTCGTCGCGTCCATTGGAAAGAAGCAGGGTGCACAATGAGCGTACTGGTCGATAAGAATACCCGCCTCCTGGTTCAAGGCTTTACTGGCAAAGAAGGCACGTTTCACGCGCTTCAGGCCATGAAGTACGGAACGAACGTTGTCGCGGGCGTCACGCCGGGTAAAGGCGGAACCAAACACGAAGGCGTTGACGTCTTTAACACCGTCAGCGAAGCGCGCCGCAAAACGGGAGCGAATGCATCCGTCATTTTTGTTCCGCCTCCCTATGCGGCCGACGCGATCATGGAAGCGGCGGACGCGGGAATTGAACTCGTGGTGTGCATCACGGAAGGCGTTCCCACCTTCGACATGATCAAAGCCAGTTCGTTTTTGATGGGACGCAACACGCGTCTGATCGGACCGAATTGTCCAGGAATCATTTCGCCGGGCAAATGCAAAATCGGAATCATGCCGGGCCACATTCATCTTGAAGGGAATGTAGGTGTTGTCTCTCGCAGCGGCACACTGACATACGAAGCCGTCGGACAACTGACAAAACGCAAGCTGGGACAGTCCACCTGCATCGGAATTGGAGGCGATCCGATCATCGGGACAAACTTCATCGACTGCATCCGGCTGTTCAATGAAGACCCGGAGACTCACGGCATCGTCATGATCGGTGAGATCGGCGGCAATGCCGAAGAGGAAGCTGCCGCGTACATCAAGGTCAATGTGAAAAAACCCGTGGTCGGATTTATTTGCGGTCAGACCGCGCCCCCCGGACGCCGGATGGGTCACGCCGGCGCAATCGTCGCGGGCGGCAAAGGGACGGCAAAAGAGAAAATGGCGGCCATGGAAGCTGCCGGAATCCACGTCGTGAAGAGTCCCGCAGATATGGGCGAGGCCATGCAGGCCGCGCTTCGATAACAACAGAGGAAACATGCAACGAACTTTTACGATACTCAAGCCCGATACGGTCAAAGCAGGGAATTCCGGTCTCGTCATCGATCGTCTGATCAAAGAAGGTTTTCAGATTCGTGCAGCGAAAATGATGCACCTGACGAAGGCTCAGGCGGAAGGGTTCTACTACGTCCACAAGGAGCGCCCATTCTTTAATGATCTGGTGAAGTTCATGACCGAGGGCCCGATTATTCTGATGATTCTCGAGGCCGAAGGAGCCATCGAGAAACTTCGCAAGCTCATGGGCGCCACCGATCCCGGAAAGGCCGAGGCGGGAAGCATCCGCAAACAGTTCGGATCCAATATCGAACGCAATGCCATTCACGGCTCCGATGGCCCGGAAACATTCGCTTACGAGATGGCTTACTTCTTCAGTCAGTTGGAAATCGTTTAAGATTTGAAGTAAGGTCTTTGCATGGACCAGTTGGGCCGAACCCTCATCGTTACCGGCGGAATCATCGTGCTGGTGGGATTGCTTCTGGCATTTGGCCCCAGATTGCCTTTTCGAATTGGACGCCTGCCGCTGGACTTCCACTTCGAACGCGACAATTTCAGTTTTTATTTTCCCCTCGGCACTTCGATTGTCATCAGCGTTATCCTTACCATTGTTTTGCGGTTCTTAATGAAAAGGTAGGTTGGAGGAATTCATGAGCGCAGTGGTTCAAACCATACTCGGCAGCGATGCAGACGGGCTGCTTTCCCATCAGTGCAAGACCCTTCCCAAAGAAAGCCTGCATTTGCCCGGGCCCGATTTCATCGATCGCGTGGTTTCGGTTTCGGACCGCCCCACACGCGTGCTGGTCAATCTTCAACAGTTGATTGGCTCCGGCCGCCTGGCTAAGACCGGATACGTTTCCATCCTTCCGGTGGACCAAGGAATCGAACACTCAGCCGGTGCGTCCTTTGCGCCCAATCCGCTGTACTTCGATCCGGAGAATATCGTGAAGCTGGCGATCGAAGGCGGATGCAATGCAGTTGCCTCGACCTTGGGCGTTCTCGGCGCCGTAGCCCGGAAATACGCCCACAAGATTCCGTTTCTGATGAAGTTCAATCACAACGAATTTCTTTCCTATCCGAACACGTACGATCAGATCATGTTTGCCAGCATCAAGCAGGCATTTGATATGGGATCTACCGGCGTCGGCGCGACCATCTATTTCGGTTCGGAGGAATCCAAGCGTCAAATTCAGGAAGTCACCGAAATGTTCAGTCAGGCTCATGACCTGGGCATGTACACCGTACTTTGGTGCTATCTGCGAAATTCCGCGTTCAAAACCAGTGAAACTGATTTTCACGCTTCTGCGGATCTTACCGGGCAGGCGAATCATCTCGGCGTGACGATCCAGGCCGACATCATCAAACAAAAGCTGCCGAGCAACAACGGTGGCTACAACGCGATCAAATTTGGAAAGACCAACAAGAAAGTTTATTCCGAACTTACTACCGACCATCCGATCGATTTGACGCGATATCAGGTGATCAATTGTTTTCTCGGCCGCGCCGGATTGATCAACTCGGGTGGGGAATCCACAGGAGAGAGCGATCTGAAAGATGCCGTCCGAACCGCCGTAATCAACAAGAGGGCAGGCGGGATGGGCCTGATCTCCGGCCGTAAAGCATTCCAGCGTCCGATGACTGAAGGTATCGCCTTGCTGAATGCGATCCAGGATGTCTATCTGAACAAGGAAATCACCATCGCCTGACGAGTTGCTGGTCCCGAGTTGTGAGTTGTCAAATAGTCTGTTGAACGTTGATTAATGGCCCTGGTGACATTGATCCAATGGACCATGGGATCAATGTCACCAGGGCCATTAATCAACGTTCAACAGACTATTTG
>JBGPBY010000611.1:0-4089 GCA_041481485.1 Terriglobia bacterium | reverse complement strand
CGCGGCCGCCGTTTCCGACGCTGCATCCACTAACGAATCCGGGCGCGTTGACGCCGCCACGCGAATGTGCACCGCCGGAGAACCATCGGCCATTTTCAAAGTTCCCGTGATTGTGCCACCAGCACCAGGCAATGTTGGGACCCCCTGGGCAGCGAACAGTAGCGTGAGAAGAAGCGCAATCATGAATTCCAGACCGCCCTACTTCAGCGCGGCGAGCACGCGCGCCGGAGTGAACGGAAAACGTTGCATGCGCACTCTGGTCGCGTCGAAAAATGCGTTCGCAATGGCGGCGGCCGCCGCAGCCATCACTTCTTCGCCTGCCCCTGACGACCGTTCATTCAGCCGTTGCACCACAATCGGTGTGACCTCCGGCGCTTCTTCGAATCGCAGAATCGGATAGCTGTTCCAGTCCAGGCTCGTTACGTTTGTCGTATTGAAAGTCACTTCTTCTTTGAACATGCGGCTCGCCGTCTGAATCAGCTGCCCGGTGATCTGCGCTTCCACAATACCGGGATTCACGACGAGTCCCGCATCGATTGCTCCGTAAAGATGCTTCGCCACCACCCGGCCGGTTTCCCGGTTCACTTCAATTTCCGCAACCGCTCCCCCGTACGACGCCAGATGAGTTCCCACGCCAATGCCGCGTCCCGTAACGATCTTCGCCGTCGAGAGATTCGCCGCTGCCGGCCGCGGCTTCCAGTTTGCGGCTTGTGCTGTCGCATTCAGGACGCCGAGCCAGCGCGGGTCCTTGATATTGCGCTGGCGAAATTCCCAGGGATCGATCTTCATCAGATATGCCAATTGATCCACCGCCTGCTCCGAAGCAAACGACAGTGAAAGATCCAGCGGCGAGCGGAGCCAAGCTCCTTTGAGATATTCCAGTCCTGGAAGTTTGTGGTTCACCAACTGGTAATTCGGCACGTCGTACATGGAGCCCAGCGTCAGCGGATTGATTCCCTGTGCGCCGACACCAGGCCGTTCCGCGGCTGCCGTTCCGAAAGCGAGCTGATCCGATGTTTCCGTCGTGCACCAGCTGTGCTGCCAACCGTGATACTCGTATGCGACGATCCTACCGTTTGCATCGGCGCCCACGCGCGCTTCACCAACATGGGCAGGGCCGTAATTATCCCAGCCGTGCTCATCCCATCGCATGAATTGCAGACGTACCGGACGGCCCGCTGACTGCGACAGAATGACTGCCGCCTGAGCCGCATCATCGTGGCAGCTGTGACCGTACGTGCCGGATCCTTCGACATATTGAACGCGAACCTGATTGGCATTGAGCTTGAGTATTCGCGCGAGGCCCGTACGCAGATTGTAAATATCCTGAGTGGAACTCATCACCAGTGCGGAATCCGGCTTCACGTCCGCGATGGCGCAATTGGGCCCGAACGGGGCATGCGACTGATACGGTCCATGACAGATTTGACTGGCGACATGTGCCGCACTCTTGAAAGCCGCATCCAGCGTATTGCTCTGGCGCACGAAACTGTCCTGGGTTTGCGCTCCGCGCATGCGGGCGTAAAGGTCCTCGCTCGTTGGCAACGATGGCTTGATGTCCCACGTCACTTTTAATTGCTGCGCCGCCCGCACCGCATCCCATTCCGTCTCCGCTACAACTCCAATGAAGTCGCCATTGCGGATGACACGTGCGCCGCCGATTCCCGCGATCGAAGATTCATCCACACTCAAAACTTTGGCTACGGTTCCATATGCGCCCTGGCCGCGGGGCCGGACGACTCGTCCATGCAACATGCCGGGAACGCGCACGTATTGAATGTACGTGTAATTTCCGGAAATTTTTTCCGTCATATCTCTGCGGACGGCAGGCTTGCCCACGATTTTGTAATCGGCGGTTGCTTTGACGGGTGCGGAATTCGCGAAAGGAAGGTTGAACAATTTTCCGCCAATCAGTTCACCGTATGTCACCGAACGCGATGCTGCACCGCTGCCCGAAGTCACGACGCCTTTCACCACCGAAAGGTTTTCCTGAGGCACGCCAAACCTGGATGCCGCCATCTTCAACAGTGCGAAGCGCGCTTCTGCTGCCGCAGTCCGCACTTGCGGACCACCGCGCGCGATCGACGCACTGGAATAGGTGCCGCCCTGATTCGGAGTGACATTGGTGTCGAGCCCCACGAGTTTGATTTGAGAGAGATCGAGATCCAGTTCTTCGGCCGCAATCTGCGTCAGTGCGGTGGAATTGCCCTGTCCGAGTTCCGCATAACCGATATAGAGAGTTGTCGTGTTGTCCGAATGAATCGCGAGCCAGGTGTCGATCTGCCGGGCATCCGGCGGGCCGGGCACGGAACCGCGTGGGGTGGGTGGCTGCGCGGAGGACTGGCCAAGAATGTTTTCGGACAATCCGAAACCAATGACGAGTGCGCCGCCGGTTTTCAAAAACTCTCTTCGGGTGCTCATTTTGTCACCCCTTTCATCGCTGCCGCCGCTCGCTGAATGGCCTTGAGTATTCGAGGATATGTTCCGCAACGGCATAGATGTCCATTCATGGCTGTGCGGACTTGTGCATCGGTCGGCTGGGAGTTTTTCGCAAGCAGTTCGGAGCCTTTAACGATCATGCCGTTGTAACAATAGCCGCACTGGAGTGCCTGTTCGTCGAGCAGGGCCTGTTGGAGCGGATGAAGATCCGGTGCTTTCGGAAGTTTCTTCTGAACGGCGTACCATGCCGGCAGGCCTTCAAGTGTCGTCACGGATTTCCCGCCGACGTCAGCTACTTTTGTCAGACATGATCGCGCTTCGACACCATTGACGAGAACGGAGCAGGAACCGCACTGTCCGAGTCCGCAGCCAAAGCGGGCTCCCTTGAGTTCGAGTTCGTCCAGAAGAACATAAAGCAGTGGCGTATCCGGAGCGGATCGGATGATTCGTTCCTGCTCATTCACGCGAACCTTCAGTTCTGCCATGGTTCAAGCCTCCACCGGAAATTGCGAAACTGACAATATCATGAGGGGAAATGAATCAGGGATTGCGGGAACTGCCGATCCTCTCGATCAAGGTTTCGAGTAGGCGATTGTGCCGTTCCAATTCCGACAGCAATCGCTCGCGGAATTGAACATCTTCTTCGCGATTCCTGGCTGCCCGTTTTCGCCCTTCTTCCATTCGGCTTTCGGATTCCTCACGCATGGCCTTGAAGTCTGGTCTTTCAACGGGCCGTATGATGTGTTTCGATTCTTCGAAATGCCTTCGCATTTCGTCCTGACGATCCAGCATGCGCTTCAACAAATCCGAAATCTGATTCAGAACAACGCCCATCTCCTCAGTCATCGACCCGCCTGTGAGATGGTGATCTTAGATCTGTCGCGCCTGCGGCGCTTCAAGAATAGTTGTGCCAATCATTTCCACGGGCTGACGCCCGTGGCTAGCGAAGTGTCGCCGCTAACGCGGCTATGGGCTACGGGAGGGCGCAGCGGCGCCGCACGTTCTTAGCCGCGGAAAGCTGTCGCAGCCGCGGAGCGGCGGCAGTTCCGTAGCCCCCGGCGTGAGCCGGGGGTTGAAGTTAAAAAAGCGATTCCAGCGCCGGAGGCGCGGCAGATCAAGCCAATCAAAATGGGAGCGCGTGCGGATGTGACGTATTACGTAACTCCAACTTACAAATTTTGTTAATCCGGCGAGTCACTTCCTGAAAACCTCCAATGGATTCTTGAACTTCTCATTGGCCACCCGATTGCATTAACAGGATCAGCCGAATGACTCGGCAAGTAATTTCTGCAGGGAAGCAGCGCGCAGTACGAGTACAGTTCTGAGGTTCGCTTCACGAACAGCGCGTCGTCAGTCTTCCAAATCGGAAATGTGCCAAGGCCCGGTCTGGGACGCCTGAGCATGGATGCTCAGGAGACCGGGTTCCCTGGATTTCACGCCAAAAATCTTCCGCATAGAATCTCCCACATAGAAGTTGGAAACCTGCAGTGCTGCGACTATGATTCCCACGTTCAGACTTCTGTTCAATTGGGATCCCATTGAAGGAGACTTCGCACATGCGAAACCGGAGCACCAGGTGGGCGATTGTCATCACCGCCGTTGTCACCGCCGTTCTTGTTTCTTTGTTTTTCTCTTTGGGTTTTGTTTTTT
>JBGPBY010000610.1:0-4100 GCA_041481485.1 Terriglobia bacterium | reverse complement strand
CGATACGAGGAGCAATTCAAACAACGAGCACTTAAGTATTTGGCGCGCAAAGCCAAAGACATGGGATTTCAGTTAGTTCCCGTGACTCAAAATCAAGTTCCTTAAGAGCTGAGGAGGGGATGGGCTGACCTTCCTCCCCCCTTTATCTGCAGTTTATTCACGCCCTGTATGACCGCGGCTACGGCTTGTCGAGAATCTGAGGTTGTTGCTGGGAAATGCAGTGAAGTGAACCGGCACCGTAGATCATATTATGGCAATCGATTCCGATGACGCTGCGGTTCGGAAAGAATTCCTGCAGAGTTCTGGCGGCAATTTCGTCGGTGTCGCTTCGGAAGGCCGGTAACAGAACGGCGTAGTTGCCGATGTAGAAGTTGAGATGACTTTCGGGAAGCCTTGTTTTTTCTCCTCGAACGACGTCATGCCTGGCCGGTGGCATTGGAATGCGGATGACCCTCAACGGATTCCCGTCCTGGTCTCGCGATTTTTTCAAAACTTCAAAATTGGCTTTGAGCGGAGCGTGGTTCTCGTCGCTTTCATTCTCTTCGAAAGCGCAAACCACCGTTCCCGCATCGATAAAGCGTGCAAGGTTATCGATGTGTCCATCCGTATCATCTCCGGCAATCCCCCCCGGCAGCCAGATCACGTTGGAGACACCCAGATAATTCTGGAAGTGCTTCTCCAGATCGGTTTTCGTCATTCCCGGATTGCGATTGGGATTCAAAAGGCACTGCTCGGTGGTCAACAGCGTTCCCCGTCCGTTTACTTCGATGGCGCCGCCCTCCATCACAAAGCCTGGCCGGAAGAGAGGCAACCCAAGGCGTTCGCTGATGAAATACGGGATCCCGCCATCTTTCAGCAGCGATTCGTACTTCCCACCCCATGCGTTGAATTGCCACTGCACGACAGCCGAACGTTCCCGGTTCGAACTGACGAGGAAAGTCGGACCATAGTCTCGAAACCACACGTCCGCGTAATCCCATATGTGAAAATGGAGACGTCGAAACGAAACGCCTGAGCTTTTCAATATCTTCTGAATACGGTCCCGAGTGGTGCGGTCCGGCACCGCCAGATGAACGTCCTCTCCAACGAGAAGGATTTCGATAATTTTCAAAAACTGCCGCCGGACGTCGTTCAACGATTTTGGAAAGGTCACAGGATCTTTGGGCCAGGCGAGCCATGTGGCTTCGTGAGGTTCCCATTCAGCGGGCATGCGGTATCCAAGCGTGCCGGGATAGCCGGGATCCACGGGTTCCAACAGGGAGGCATAAGTATCCGGCCTGCGATTTTTCCGAAATCTCCAGCCTTCCATCATCCGCGCATTCTGACTGATGTCGATGTCGGCAATGAGCACAGACTCGGTCTTACCCGCTTTACGTATCACTTTTCCGAAAGCATCGCAGACAAACGAAGATCCCCAGAATTGCACCTTGCCTTCGGTTCCCACGCGGTTGACTGCGGCAACATGAACGGAGTTGGCGATTGCATGTCCGCGCTGGATCGTTGTCCATGCGGTCAGCCAGTCGGAATACGACAGCGGATCGTCTTTGAGATATCCAATCGCGGTGGGATAAAACAAAACCTCGGCTCCGAGCAGAGCGGCGGACCGCGCCGCTTCCGGAAACCACTGGTCGTAGCAGATCAGCACGCCCAGTTTCAGATAACGCGTTTCAAAAACCTTGTAACCCGAATCTCCGGGCAGGAAGTAACTTTGCTCGTAGAAAAATGGATCGTGCGGAATATGGATTTTCCGGTAAACGCCGAGCATCGTTCCGTCCGCATCCAGAACAGCAGCGGAGTTGAAAAATTTTCCATTCGACTCTTCAAAGATCGGAACAACGATGACCACTTCCAGTTTCTTTGCGATATCGGCAAGGACCGAGGTCGTTTTTCCGGGAATGGGCTCGGCCAAATGCGCAACATCCTTGCGGTCATCCGCTGGAAAATACTTCGTGTTGAAGATTTCCTGAAGACAGATGACGCGGGCCCCTTGTTGCGCAGCCGTTTCGATGCGCTTGACGGTCTTCTTCAGATTCGCTGAGGGGTCATTTCCCACACTGGTCTGAATGAGTCCAATGCGGACTTTGTTTTTACCGGAAATTGCCACGAAATATCAGTCGCCTGTGCTGAACTCCACGGCCGGAGTTCTCTGCGCGAACGCTTTTACCCACCTGGAGACGGAATTGAAAATGATGAACACGACGAGCCCCATAATGATGGCCGTACACACCGTATCCACGTAGCCCTGGACAGATTTCGACGGATCCAGGTTTTGTGCCAGCGGCCAGTAATTATCTCGAACGCTCATGTATCCGCCAACAAGCGTATTGACCGCCAGGAATATGACCGGAAGAAGAGTCACCCAGGCATATTTCGCTTTACCCATGTTGATGATCACTGAAGTTCCCACGCATAACGCGATGCATCCCAGCAACTGATTGGCGATTCCGAACATCGGCCAGATTGTCGACACATCGCCGCTCAGGAGAAAGTAACTCCAACCGGCAACGACAAGCGCGCTTGCTCCGATATTTGCAAACAGATTGTCGGGCCGCCCAAAGGGGGCGTGAAACCGTCCGGCAAACTCCTGAACGATGAATCGGGACACACGTGTCCCGGCATCAATTGTCGTCAATATGAAGAGGGCCTCGAACATGATGGCAAAGTGGTACCAGTACGAAATCAGGCTCTTCATCCCTGGAATCGATGTAAAGATCTGTGCCATACCCACAGCAAGTGAAACTGCACCGCCCGGGCGTCCCTGAATCTTTTCTCCAACCTCCTCCGAAAGCGTCGGCAGATTGACGATTGGGAAGTCCTTCTGAACCCTCGATTCATAGACGGCCGGCGCTGTATTGATCGCAAAGTAGTCGCCCGGAGCCATCGAGGTTGCCGCCACCAGCGCCATAATCCCCACCATGCCCTCCACGAGCATGGCGCCATAACCGATCGGCCGCGCGTGAGATTCCTTGGAGATCATCTTCGGCGTGGTCCCCGATGAAATCAGAGAATGAAATCCCGATATGGCGCCGCAGGCAATGGTGATGAACGCAAACGGAAACAGCGGCCCGGGAACGATGGGGCCGCCGCCGTGAATGTATTGGGTCAACGCCGGCATCTGAAAATTCGGACGTACCCACAGCACTCCGATGATCAGTGCGGCGATGGTCCCGATTTTCATGAAGGAACTCAGATAATCGCGCGGCGCCAGAAGCAGCCAGACTGGCAGAACGGAAGCTGCGAGTGCGTAAATACCGAGTCCGATCGTCAGTTGAGTTCTGGTAAACGTGAAGTACGAAGCCAGAGCGGACTCCGCGATGTCTTTTCCGAAAACGACTGCAGCAATGAGCGCGAGAATGCCAAAAATCGTTGCCGCTCGAATCCCGGTTCCAGGCTGGAGTTTGTACATCCAGACACCCATGATCAGAGCCAGCGGTATCGTCATCATGATGGTGAAGGTCCCCCACGGACTCTCTGCCAGTGCATTGACCACCGCAAGCCCGAGACCCGCCATTGCAATCACAACGACAAACAAAATGGCAATTGCTGCCGCAAAACCGGACGCGTTGTTGATTTCCTTTCGCGCGATTTCGGCAAGTGACTTTCCGCCGCTTCGAATCGATGCCACCAGGATGACAAAGTCCTGAACAGCACCGGCCAGCACGACGCCAAAAACCAGCCAGATCAGACCGGGAAGAAATCCGAACTGAGCTGCCAGAACAGGACCGATCAGGGGACCGGATCCGGCAATGCCGGCGAAGTGATGTCCAAACAGGACCCACTTGCTCATGGGATAGAAATTCTGACCGTCGAAATTGGTGTGTGCCGGTGTGACTCGGCTGTCATCCAGCTGGAATACTTTCGTCGCAAGGAACTTGCTGTAATAGCGGTAGCCGATGGCAAGGATAGCCAACGCCATCAATAAGACGGGAAAAGTGTTCACCACACACCTCCAGGACCCGCAGTTCGTTACGCGACGAGTATACACGCGGACGGACCTGACGATTAACTCCGGTGTGAAGGGATGCGAATCAAGAAATCCCTCTCCCAACGGGAGAGGGCGGCCGAAGGCCGGGTGAGGGGTACCACAAGTAAATATCGTT
>JBGPBY010000609.1:0-4100 GCA_041481485.1 Terriglobia bacterium | reverse complement strand
TTGATCTCCTTGAAGTGGTCGATATCCATCATCGCAAGCACAAAGGTTTTTTTCTGTTCAACCAGCCGGCGTATGTTGCGATCAAAAGTTCCGCGATTGGCCACGCTGGTCAACGGATCGTTGGACGCTTCGACCGTCGCGATCTGCAGGCGGGCCTTCAAATCGCCAATCTGTCTGGAAAATTCCGAGTGGCGTTTCTCATCCTGTTCCTGCTTTTCCAGCACAATCCTTCGAAATTCCCGAACTTCCTGAGAGACCATTCGTTTCAGATCCCGAATGTCCTCAATGTCGGCCATGCGCTTGAAGCGATCCGAGGTGACATACATGCGTTCGTTAAAGGAATCCGCGTCTTTGGTCTCTTCGGCCAGAGCGGAATACAGCATTTCGATGATCTGTGCGATTTCTTCCTCACGGCGGACGCCGTAGTTTCGGAGCTCGCGGAAGTAGGTTTCGCAATCGTCGATGCACGATTTTGCGATTTGAGAATTGACATCTGCCGAATCCGAAACCTTTTCCCGATATCCATTGAGGGCCTCGCGGAACACATCCGGATTGAGTTCCTTGACAGGCGAGATCATTTCCGCCAGCAGAGAAAGCAAGCCTTCCGCAAGCATCATGGATCCGTTGAGACTGTCCTGTTGAAGTACCGCAGTTCTCCTGGACAATCCCAATTCGATCAGCTCATCGTCCTTCATCCCGCCTTCGCTCCTTCTCGATTCACGGTACTATTTTCAAACTATCGCTTCAGGTTCAGCGACTCCTGCAGAATTTCGTCCGTTGTGGTGATCACCCGCGAGTTGGCCTGGTATCCCCGCTGAGCGACGATCATATTGATAAACTCGGCCGCCATGTCCACATTCGACAATTCCAGTGTGCTGCCGGTAGTGGTTCCCCTCCCGCCTTCGCCAGGTACTCCGACGCTGGCCTCACCCGAAGCGCTGGACAGATTGAATTTGTTGCCGCCGACTTTCAAAAGACCGGCTGGATTGTTAAAAGATGCCAATGCAAGGCGGGCCAGCTCGGCAGTCTTGCCGTTGGAGAACAATCCCTGTACGGCTCCATCGGCTCCGATGATGAAGGAATTCAGTGTTCCGGCCGCAAATCCGTTTTGCGAGCTCGACGCGGTCGCAGAGGGGGTGGCGTAGTTGCTGATGTTGCCGTCTCCGTTCGCGTCCAGTAGCTCCCATGCAAACGTCAACGGGGCGGCGCCATTGGTAAAAGCCGGAGAGGTGATGCTTACGTTCGCAGCGGCAGCGCCATTGACCTGAGTCAATGTGCCGCTTGTATCGAAAGTCATCGTTCCCGGACTCGCTAACAAGCTTGTGGGCGTTCCCGCCGTTCCGCCGGCGACATCCCCGCCGTCGACAGTAACGTCATAGCTGTACTGACCCGTTCCCGTCTTGGTCCACGTAAAGTCGAGTTCATGTGCGCTGCCCAGGGAATCGAATACACGGCTGCTGCTCGTAAAGGTGGATCCGTTTACCGCGTCGGAATCCAGATTCGCAACCATTTTCGCGGTCGATGTGGCCAGCGGAGGATACAGGGCTCCTGGATGAATATTGATATTGTCGAGTGCACCGGTTGTAATGATGGTATTCGTCACAGGATCTCTCTGCGTATAGCCTTGCACATGGGCGCCTTCCGTTGTCACAAGATTTCCATTGGCGTCGACGTGAAAATTCCCAGCCCTTGTGTAATTTAAGCCCTGGTCACCCTGCACAATAAAAAAACCGTTCCCCTGAATCGCCACGTCCGACATGTTGCCCGTCGTCTGCAGACTGCCCTGTGAGAAGTTCTGATTCGTTCCGCCTACCTGAACACCGAGACCAACCTGGAGAAAATTGATCGTGCCCGCCGAACTTCCTCCGGTCAGAGTCTGGCTCAGCAGATCTTCAAACGCGGCATTGCTGGCCTTGTACCCCGGAGTGTTGATGTTCGCCAGATTATTGCCGATCACGCTCAATTGAAACGCATGCGCGTTGAGCCCGGACAATCCTGCATAAAGCGATGTCAGTCCCATATTCGATAATCTCCTCTAAAACTGCCTTATTCCGGCAGCCGTTTATTTAAAATGGTCTCGATGGATGTCAGCTTTTCCAATGAGCTGAAGGTCGCCAACTGTGAAACGAACTCCGAATTGGACTCCGGCTGAAGCGGATCCTGATTCTTCAATTGCGTCACCAGCAACGTCATGAATTGATCTTTTCCGAGTTCCCCGCCGGGCTTGACCTGCGAAGTGGCTGGACTGTTTTGAGTGCTGGTTCCTGTAGTGGATAACGGATCGATTGTGCTCACTGTTTATTCTCCAATCATGTGACTCTTGGCAAATGTCATACCAAACGTAAGACTTCGCGTTTTCTTCAGTTACAAATTCATTCCGGAAACATCAGTAGCAGTGGCGGCAGATTCGCATCGGCAATTTCGTCCAGTTCACCGGTAGTACTAGGCAATGTAGTGAATGGAACGAGCGGAATACCGGGAATCCAGTGACACTGGCACAGTAGCCACGTCCGGGTTCGATGACTCCGTGGTTATCCATGGGAATTCCTCGTACCAGCGCGAATGCGAAGGCGCACCCTGTTGATGATTGGAGTGATGCGGATGCTGAAAGCCGAAGGAATTGTTCGATGGTGCGCCCCCAAAATTCATATCGGTCTCCCTGGTGACAATGACATGTGCCGAATCCACACCAGCTTCCTGCAGTACCGCGTGAAGCGCAGGCAAATCCGCCTCCAAAACCGACTTTGCGGCGTGGGACTCTGTCACGATCGTCGTGACAAGTTCGTTGTCTACCATCGATGCACGCAGCGTGATACGTCCGAGTGAATCCGGCTTGAGCGCGATGACAATTTCCGCATTGTTGTCTTTCACCAGGAGGTGCGCCTTGTCGACTATCTGCGAGATCACGCTCGCCTTCTGTGGTTCCGTCAGTATTTCCGATGCGGTCGGGGCGCTTGTGTAACCAGACAGGTTCGTCGCGGCCCGATGGATCACCGCGGGTTCGATGGCTGGCTGCGACGTCACCTGAACCGGTTTTGCCTCTTCACCCACCGGTGCGCCGGGGCTCGCAAGAGCCCGGTGAATTGCATTCTCGAACACTACTGGTTCGGGGTCCTGCTTCTGGGGCTTGTCCTGGTGAGAGCTCGTCGTGTTCTTGTTCTCCACTTCACTTTGAACCGAAACGACTGCCGCCTGCTTTTCATTGCGTTCAGGAACGAGATTTCCGTTTTCCAGCCGAGCGGATTTCGTGGATTTTTCCTTACGCGGTGAGCCGCCACCATGATCCGGAGGGACGCGATGCGGAGACGGTTCGTCTGCAGCTTCTAGACCAGGGGCCTGGCCAGGAACAACCTCAGGCTGGTGCGGTTGCTGCAGTGGCACCGCCGCTGGATGCTGGCCCCTGACGGTTTGCATTTCGTTCAACGCTTCCGGAACCTGCGTATTCTGCTGAACTTCCGGAGCGATGGATTTTGCGGCACTTGAAGACGCATCGAGATCCCGAACTTCCATTTCATAGACGGACTGCATAGCAACCACATCAGTCGTCGTTTCCAATTCAGAGGTTTGCGCGAGAGTCTGAACCGGCATTATCACTGGAACGCTTTGGACAGGCGCCGGTTGGTTACTCGCCTCGGGTGCCGGAGTGACTTCATGCTCTCGAGTCGCTGCGGCTTTCTCAGCAGGGACCGGCGCCCTTCTTTCTTCCTTCACGGTCAAACGGCCTTCGTTGGGCATACGTAGATTGCTGGGCTTCTCGAAGGTACTCGGTTCAACTCGGGCTTCGCCTGCTTCAGGAATCAAAGGTGCGACTTCAGTCACGCTGCTTTCGAAAGAAATTGCACGCTCTGGAGCCGCGTCCGGAACTTGAGGATCCGGAACGGAGACCACCGGTGTTGGAAGCGGTGTTTCCGGCGCCACTGGCAGAGCTGACTCAGGCACTGCATTGGAGTCCAGAGTTGGAGTTTCGAAGATCGCGTTCTGAGTCGTGGTCTTTTGAACTGTTTCGGTGTCCGGTACCGGCGGCAGACTCGCTGGATTGGGCATGGATACTGAAGGATCTGGAGGTGCGATTACCTGCGGTGCGGTCATCCAGGTTAGAG
>JBGPBY010000608.1:0-4109 GCA_041481485.1 Terriglobia bacterium | reverse complement strand
CAGATTGTGGGCGGTCATAGACCGCCCCTACAGTCGGAACCGCATTACTTCAGATCTGGCTGCCGTCGCAGATTTCAGGCCGGCGTGGCGCCCGGAAATTGCAGTGAAGATTATATTAATTTAATTTTGTATCCGTTTCTTTGCTCCCCTTCGTGCTCTAATTTTATTCATGATAAATGCGGCGGATGTTCTGCGCGGGTGGAAAGCTATTCTTGCGGGTCGCACACCATTTCTTTCAATCGAGATTACAAAAGAGTGCCCTCTGACATGTCCCGGATGCTATGCCTATGGCACCGACCACCTGGGAGGCGACACCGTTCTGCGTCAGGTCAGCGATTTTCAAGGACAAGAGCTGGTCGATCGTGTCATCGAACTTATCGATGCATACCGTCCGCTGCATGTGTCGTTTGTGGGCGGCGAACCGTTGGTGCGCTTCCGTGAGCTCGAAAAGATTTTCCCGATTGTCGAGGCACGGGGTATCCACATTCAACTGGTCACCAGCGCCGTCCGGCCAATCCCGGCTGGATGGAGTGACATCAATCGCATGACGATTGCCGTGTCCATCGATGGCCTCGCCCCGGAACATGATGCCCGCCGAAAACCTGCAACGTATGAAAGAATTCTCAAGAATATCGAGGGGCAACGCATCACCGTTCACTGCACAATCACCCGGCAGATGACGGAGCGTTCAGGTTATTTGCCGGAGTTCATTCAGTTCTGGAGCTCCGTGCCCAACGTGGAAAAAATATGGATGAGTCTGTTCACTCCTCAGATTGGCGAGAATAGCTATGAAATCCTGCCGCGAGACAGCAGGATGCAGGTCATCCGAGAACTTCTGGAATTGCGCGACAAATTTCCCAAACTGGCGATGCCGCCCGGTGTCCTCAAGGCGCTTGCCGATCCGCCTTCCAATCCGCAAAACTGCATATTCGCCAAAACCACAACCACGGTAACAGCGGATCTCACCAGCCGAATTACACCGTGCCAGTTCGGGGGTACACCCGACTGCACGCAATGCGGATGCATGGCGTCCGCGGGTTTGAAAGCCGTAGGAGACGTTCGCTTGCCTCTTTTCGGCATTAAAGCCGGAACGATCTATAATGCGTCGCTCCAAGTCGGATCGGTTGTCGCTCGAATGCGAAAACTGCCCAACGCCATTCCAAATGTACGAGGCTTGCCGAAAGCCGTGTGAGCGGGACGACTACGGCCGCGTCAGCGATTTTCTAATTTCCGCCCGGCACCCGCGGTGTCCAGAAATTTCTCGAGAATTTCATACGGCTGCGCCCCGGAGAGTTTCTGGTTTCCTGCGATAAAAGTGGGAACGCCGGTGATGCCGTGCCGGCGCGCTTTCTCCCAATCGGCGTCGACTGCGGCTCTGAATGTTCGTTCCGCCAGAACCTCCCGGGCGTCATTTGCGGGAATACCAGCGGACTGCGCGATATTCATCAGAACATCGACATTGCCGATATTCTTTGCGTGCTCAAAATATGCCCTGTAGAGCGGTTCGCGCAGAGTGTCAAAAGCTTTCACCAGTTCCTGTGCAAGACGGCTGTTGTAAGTGTGCGTGCGCTCATTGAAAGGAAGTCCTTCCGCATCCATCAAGAGCTTTAAGCGCGCGTGAATGGCATCGATATTGATTGCACGTCCGGCAAACAGCTCGGTCAACAGAAGGCCGTTGGAGGGAGTATCCGGGTGCAGCGGGAAGTACAGCCATTCCACATCGACGTCGAAATTTTGCCGTACTTTCTCGACTCGCGGAGTGTTCAGGTAACACCAGGGACAAACAAAATCGGTAAACACTTCCAGTTTGATTCGGGACATCAAGCCGGATCATAGCAGACGCCTTTTCGGTATTTCTCAAATAGATTCAGGCAGTTTGCGCCCTCCTATACTTCGCGGTCTACAGCAAACCCGCGCCGGTAAATGTTGGGTCTACTTGATGGCCGTGGAACGCCCAGGCAGCTAAAGTGGAAGTCAGGACTTGGGTTCGTGGGAATCGCCTGAGCTGTCGGATGGCACTGGCGGGCCCTGGACCAGAGGGTCTCCTGCAAGCTTCGTCATCCAGAGCCCGGAGTTCCATTCCCAGCTTAGTCGCATCCCTCAACCGACACCTGGTCGAAAGGACTACAACATGAAACGCATGGTGACTCTTGCCGGGTTTCAACAGGACTCCTGAAAGGCTTCCTGCCGCTCGATTTCGATCACACGAATTGTGATTCGAAGTGTGGCAGGATTCCAGGATCATCTGACATGAACTTGCGGGTTGGCGAGCAGGGAGGATGCCATGATTCGAAGAGCAGAAGCATTACGACAGTGGTTCGGACCGTTACTCGCCCTGGCCTTCATGATTTATATGACGCCAATTCCGGCGCACGCTCAGGATGCCGGCGCGCATTTGACTGAAATCACTCGAGGCGCGCTCCGGCCTCCCTCCACCGTGAAATACACGGACGATCTGGATGGTCTGCTGGCAAGGCACACAGTCCGGGTTCTGGTTGTGCCAAACCTGACAAACTACTTCATCGATCGCGGCACCGAGCGCGGATTGACTTACGATTCGTTTACTCTGTTCGGTAATTTTCTCGAACGCACCAGCTGGAACGCACAGAGTCCGCCCATCTCGCGGCGGCCAAAGCGTGAAGCACCGACAAAAATTCAGGTCGTCTTCATTCCAGTGGCGCGAGACGAGATTTTTAAGGCACTCAATGAAGGACGCGGAGATATTGCCGGCGCCAACCTGACGATAACGCCGTCTCGAACCCAACAGGTCGCGTTCACGGAGCCAGTGGCTACGAACGTGAACGAAATCGTTGTGACAGGACCGGGGGCGCCGGCACTGCAAACACTCGATGATCTCGCCGGCCAGACGATACATGTCCGCCGCGCCACCAGCTACTACGAAAGCCTGACGGCCCTGAATGAACGCTTTGTAGCCGACGGGAAACCCATGATGCGTCTTATGCTTTTGCCTGACGAAATCGAGAATGAAGACAAGCTCGAGATGCTCAACGCCGGACTGATCAAGCTGGCGGTAATCGAAGAACCACTTTTCGAATTCTGGAAACAGGTGTTCCCGCACATTCGGTCCCCCGGTCTTGTGTTGCGCCGGGGAGCCAGCATTGCGTGGGCGGTCCGCAAAGGAAACCCGAAATTGCGCGCGGCCCTTAATCAGTTCATCTCCTCCGAATATGGCCCGAGTTCCGCTGCCCGCGCGATGATTCTGTCCCGCTATTTGAAATCCACAAAGTGGGCGAAACCGGTTGACGGCCGGCGGGAACTCGCACGCTATGAAGAGACGGTGGATTATTTCCGGCGATATTCCTCTAAATACCGTTTCGATTATCTGCTGGTGCTGGCCCAGGGATTCCAGGAATCCCGTCTGAATCAATCCCACGTGAGCCCGGCAGGTGCGATCGGATTGATGCAGGTCATGCCGGACACTGGACGGGAGATGGGAGTGGGCGACATCCGAATAGCTGAACCCAACGTTCATGCCGGTACCCGGTATTTGCGCCAGGTGGTCGATATCTATTTTAACGAGTCACGCCTCACGACATTGAATCGCATGATGTTCGCCTTCGCTTCTTATAATGCCGGACCGAACCGCATCCAGAGATTGCGCATCGAGACGGCAGGGCTGGGCCTGGATCCGAATGTCTGGTTCGGAAACGTCGAACTCGTGGTTGCGGACCGCGTGGGACGGGAGCCCGTTCAATACGTCAGAAACATCCTGAAGTACTACGTCGCTTACAGTCTTATCGATGAAGTGTCCGTGGAACGCGCCAAAGCCAAACAGCTGCTTCGATAGCGATCATATGGGCGAATCCGCACTGTTGAGGGATCCGTGCTGAGAGGCCTGCATCTCTCCAGATTGCGGGCGGTCATAGACCGCCCCTACATTGGGGAGGCGCATTCTTTCACAGCGTTACAGACGCCCATGCAGGCCACATCACCCTCGGCGATTTCCATTGAGACTTTAATCGCCTTAGTGCTCCCCTTAGCCTACAATTGCAATACTCCGACCCACGGGGAGACATATGAAATCCAGAGTTTCGCTTGTAGTATCGATTGCAGCCATTGCGTTCACTATTCTCGAAGCGCGCGCCCAT
>JBGPBY010000607.1:0-4124 GCA_041481485.1 Terriglobia bacterium | reverse complement strand
GATTGCGTTCGCACCCGCGCTGAAGGATGCAGCACCCGCACCCGCGGCCTGGGTGATCGCTCCCGTCTGGGTGATCGCCCCGGTCGAATTGATGGTCAGCGTCCCGCTGCCAACATTCGAGGCTCCAAGCAGCGTCGGTCCCGAATTGGTGAGCGATACGTTGTTCGCCCCGCTGTTGCTCAGCGACACTGCTCCGGTGAAAAGATTATTCTGATTAAGCGAGATCGCATGTGCGCCGGCATTGAACGATACCGTCCCCGCACCCGTCTGGGTGATCGGAGCAGTCTGGGTAATGGCCCCCGTCCCCGAGGTTACGCTCAGGCTGCCATTCGTCGGAATGACCAACGCGGCATTAAAGAAAACACCGCCCGCGGCGTTCAGTGAGAGAGTGCTTCCGGCGCCCGGAGGGACCCAAGTTAGCGCATTTGCAAGGGTGATATTGCCCGCTTGGGCTCCCACCGCGCCGGTCGTCACGGTAACGTTGCTCATACCCAGCGCCGTCGCGAGATTAGCGACGTTGAGGACCGAATTGTTGCCCGTGGGCGTAAATACTCCTCCCGCAAGTGAGCCGTTGGACGTGGCCCCATTGGAGATCGTGACATTCTCCGGATCGAGCAGCAGGTTGCCCATGAGGCCACCCGATGCCCTCAGATCCGCGGTACCCGCAAAGTTCAGCACCCCGCGACTCGATACCTCGGCGAAGCCGCCCGAAGCGCCCTCGCCTCCGCGTGCTGAGATTGCGCCTTCGAAATCGGTGGTGCTGTCGGACCAAACGACCACGTTGCCGCCCCTGCCGCTCCCACCGTTCGCCGAGATGCTCGCTCCCGTCTTCACGGTCGTATGTTCGGCATTGCCAACCGGGATCGAGGAGAGAGCGAGCGACGCATTCGAACCCCCGCCGCGATCGCCGCCGATCAACACCGTGCCGCCCTGACTTCCACCGTTCGCCGAGACTACCGCCCCAGACTCGACATTGACGTTGGCCCCCGTAATGCTGACCTGACCGCCCGTCGCTTTAGCGTCCGCATCAACGGTCCCGCTCACATTCACGGTGCCATCGGCAGTAAGGAAAACACGGCCGCCGATGTTCTGCGCGCCAGTGGCACGCACCACGCCGGTGTTGTTGATCGCGAGGGCATACAGGTTTCCGTCCTTGGCCTTCAATTCCACCTGCAGGGCCTGAATTGCCCCGCTATTCAACACCGCGGCGCCGGCACCGCCCGCGCGGGAGGCAACGGCCGCGTCCACCAACACGTGTTCAGTACCATTCTGCGTCACTGTGAACTGAGTGCCCGCGGCCAAGCCCACCGTTCCATTCGTCGCCTTGATCGAGCCTGCGTTGGTCACTTGCTGCGCGAGGAGGTACACGTTGCCCTGCGAGGCCTCGATCGCACCGAGATTGGCAATCGCGGCCGTGGAATGTCCGGAAAGATGAAGATCCTTGCCGGAAAGGAATTCAGGATTCGACATGTCAAGGGTCGAGGCAGTAAACCCACCCGCGTCAATCCGGGCTCCGTGCCCTACGACGATGCCATTGGGGTTGATAAGGTATACCTGGCCGTTGGATTGGAGATTGCCGAGCAGCGCTGAGGGGTCGGATCCAACGACGCGGTTGAGAATGGCTGACGCCGCGGACGGCTGAATGAATTTGGTGAGTTCTCCCGCACCGATGGAAAACGAACTCCAGTCTACGATTGCGCGGCTTGAAGACTGTGTAACCACCACTGTTGCCGAGTTCGGCGCGGCGATATTGGCCGACCCGGCCACGACCGTCCCCCCTGTCGGATTTCCACGCGCAAGGAAAGGCACAACGACTGCCACCAGGGCGAAAGCGCCCCAACCTTTCGGAACCCGTCGGATGCGGGGTGACAAACTGCGCACGATTTCTATTCCTTCCTAACTGCCGCGCCGACCGGTGGCCTATGCGCATGCGGATCGCTCTGCTGAGTGCAATTAGAACAGACTGTCCGCTCGCCCTCTGTGATGTAAAACGCAGGGGCCGCACTCCGCCCGCGTTTTGCGAACCGGTCGCTTTTTTTCGCCAGGTGCTTGCCGCATTTGGCGCGCACGCGGTCCTTTGCCGAACAAAAGCGTGCGCAAACGCACATCTTCTTCAGTCTTGCCGCCCAATCGCCAGTTTTCGTAGTGGCGTCGCTGGAGCTGTTCGATGTGAGCGCGGACTTCGGGGCGTTTCATAAGCTCGCTTTCCTCGGCATCGCGCGGCGCTAGCGTTACGCCAGATCCCACGCGGGCTCTTGCGAAAGTCTTCGACCGGGTGACAGGGAGGTCCGTAAGCCCCGATCAGCTGAAGACCTATGCCGAGGTGCTCGCGCAATACCACCTAAGCTGCGAGGACAAATTTGCGAACGGGCAGTTTCGGGACCGGGGTCGGACAGAGCGACGGCACGTTGTCGCGACCGGATTCGCTTGGATTGGAAAGGAGGCCAATCAAGTCGGAGAGAGCGGGCGAAATTCATCCGCTCACGTCTGTGACTGAGCAGTTCAATCCCACAGGGATCGTGCGCCGCCGGAAAGTGCTCGGAACATTGGCCGGAGAAGGTTGCACATGAACCGTCGCGGGTCGCCGCATGACACGCCGATACCGGTTCGGAGAACACCTCCATTGCAATTAAGCGCTACTTGACTGACCTCACAAACCACTGCATACCCGCTCCTGCTTGGCTTGTGTCGAATCTAACATTACGCGACGAACGACTCGGATTCTCCTTCAGTCTTCATGCCACGTTCCGTAGGCTCTTCTTGCCAGATAGACCCATGCAGCATGGCAATCTTCCTGGAATCCCTCCAAACCTTCACTCGTTCGGATATCTTTTCTAGATACAACACCTTGCCGACTTTCCTATGCTCTTTCCTGTTCTCGGGAAAGAAGCTATGAGCCATCGCGTTCCTTATGGAGTTTACGCGGTGAACGGTGCTTCGTACCTCTCGCGGCAACGGTCTAATTGCCTGCACCAGTTCCATCTTCTTGATTAGGAACATTTCGTCCATGACGTAGTTGACAAAGACTCGAAACTTTTTTTGACGCCAAAGGATGAATCGCTTGCCTTTTTTCTTGAAGTAATACCGACAGGCGAGATCCGTCAGAATTTCGTCAAGAAGTGTATATTGGATGACAACCTCGGCTATGACCATTTGACTGATCGCAATCCGCAGTAGTGGTGTTCGCGCTTCCTTCTCTTTGTTCTCAATATCCCAGATATCCAGTTTCACCAGGGAAGCTATGCTTCTGGCTTCCTTCAGCAGCAACCTTTGTGTCTTGGTCAGTGCCATCAGAGACTGTCAACGCGATGCCACCACTGGACATCTACACGAGAGCGCGGCAATCGGTCGTAGTAATCACATCGGCGGCGCTTGCACGTAGTTCCATTCGCTGCACATCTCTAGCTATGCGATGGCGCGCTCCCTTTCAGCCGCGTTAGAGCGCCACGCCAGCGCTTGATTATGGTTTCGCCGTAATCGGTGTTTTCTGCCCGTATCTTCTGACGGAGCCATGCCTCCGACCGGCCGTGCAAACTATACGGTTGATCGCGGCCACCTGGCGCGATCGCCGAGGTCCAAACCAACCTCGGAGCTGATTGACGAACTCGTGATTTATACTATTATAATCGCGCCAGTTTCAGTACCGCCTGAACGGACCCTGTGTCAACGAGCTCCGGCTCATCTTAAGAGTCCGCGCTGCCGTCCAAACTCCCACGAGACGCCATTCCCGCGAACGAGAGCCGTCATTGACTGTCCCCGCCGCGGCTCGATGACGGGCCGCCAGGGCACGAGCGCAAACCCCAGGCTGTTCTCGAGCATCGCGAAGCGTCCACTGGCGAGGGTCACGTTGCGCCGGTAGGTGCCTGAGATGCGGTCGCCATCGACCGCGGGCTGGTACTCCAGTCCCGTTTCCTTCGCCAGCGCACCGGCTGCGGTCTCGAGCTCTCGCGCCCGCAGGACGGCGTATAGGTTTCGAGCGAGGATCGTGCGTCCGCCCTGCCTCTGTGCCAGCCCTTGCTCGATCAGAAAGGCCTCCCGCTGCTCGAGCGCAGTGCGTGCCTCGGCGCCAAATCCGCGCAGACCCAAGCCGACTCGGTCGCCTTCGATTTGTTGATCGAGCCAGG
>JBGPBY010000606.1:0-4128 GCA_041481485.1 Terriglobia bacterium | reverse complement strand
GATCGACTTTAAAGATCATGTATGACTCGAGAGACAGTGACACCAGTTGGAACCATCGCATGACCATTGTTCTAGCCGACGCAGATGCTCACTTTCGCGACAGACTCAAGAAGCGCCTTGAGAAAATTGCCGGCGTGCACGTGGTGGGAGAATCATCGGATTCGGAAGAAACCACCGCGATAATTCTGAATCGGAAACCGGATATCGCGATCCTGAATTCCTCGCTACGAGATGGGCGTGGGATCGAAGCCCTCCGACACATTAAGCGATTGATGCTCCCGCCGATCATCATCATCGTCACGGACGATCCATCGCGCGACGATAAGACCGCCTGCTTTCTCGCCGGGGCCGACTTCTTTTTTGAGAAGGGCACGGAAGGTCACAAAATGATTAACACCGTTCGCCTTCTGTATGTGCCTCACGGACGGGTCGAGGCGTCGGACTTCCCCATTGCCACGCTCGATGAGTGATCAGCGTGACTTCGCGCCAGCATTTTTCTGCCAGTCATCTCTGTCGTGTCGTTCAAATTGACAGCTCCCCCCCTCGCCGACTAGGATAGCGCGCCGTGAGTCATTCCGATCCTTCAGAATCAGCCGCAGCCGGGCACGCTCCCGCGCCCATCAATCGCGTTGAACACCTGTTTGAAACCGTCGTGTTCGCCAGCCGGTGGATCCAAGCCCCACTCTATGGGGGCCTCATCATAGCCGAGCTGCTGTACGCGTACAAATTTCTCATTGAACTATGGGAGATGATCTGGCACATCAATCAGCAGCAAGAGACCGTCTTTATGCTGGGCGTCCTGGGGCTGATCGACGTCACGATGGTGGCGAACTTGCTCACGATGGTGATCATCGGGGGGTATGCCACCTTCGTGAGCAAATTGGATTTGGAGGGGCATGCCGATCGACCGGATTGGCTGACCCACATCGATCCCGGTACCATCAAGATTAAACTTGCAGCCTCCCTGATCGGCATCTCCAGCATTCATCTTCTTAAATCGTTCGTCAATATCGAACATGAAGACCCTGAACACATCAAATGGAAGATCTTTATCCACATGACGTTTCTTGGTTCCGCCATCCTGTTGGCCTGGACCGACAAGATCATGCAGAAAGACCGCAAGCACTGACCCAATGTGCCCATGCCCAGGTGTTCAGGCTGAAGTTGGTTTCTGCCCCTAACAGCCTTCAGCCTACCTACCTGCACGAGGCAACGATGAAGCGATTGCCACATTTTCTGTTCGCGCTGCTTGTCATCCTGCTCGTGCACGCAGGCTGTAGTTCTTCGGTGTTGCAACTACGCGATCAACCGGATCTGTATCACGGAAAGTTCCGCCAAAAATTGGCCGACAACAAAGAGCTCGCGACGAAGTTCCTAGCTTGTACCGGGCAAGCCCACGACGAACCACTGAATGAGCACCGTGACGCTGGCACCTCCCCCGAGCTCCTGTCCCTGCAAACTCCAGAGGGACAAGCGACGAGCGTCCGTCCCTTGGCAGCCGTCATTGATACGATTCGCAAGCGGCATCCCGACAAGGAGGCCTCCCTCGCTATCCTCGCCAACGTCCTCAATGACGTGGCCAATGACGCGACCGCGCGAATCGATTTAGACAAGCTCACACAAGTCATCGAATCGGCCGGGCGATGGCAAGGGAGTCTCGGCCTTGATGAGGATCAACTCGAGCAGGATTCCTCTCGCTTCGCTCGGATGCTTTTGGGATACAACAAGGCCTATTTTTGGGATCTCAGTTTCAAGGCAAATCAGATTTCCGCGGGAGCCGGCCTTCGGGGGGTCGTCACAGTGACCTCGAAAGGGTTCGTCGATCGAAGCGGCAACGCCCTGCTGTTTCCGGGAATCTCGGCGGAAATTGAGGTGAGCCCTGCCAATTCAGTTCGCCTGTCGGCCACGGCAGTCGACTCTCAACGTATCAGCGCCGACCTGATACGTGTTTTCCTCGAAGCCTTCTTCGACACGGCCTTTCGAGTACCGGCCGTACATGGGGCGACCGCATTGCGAGTGGGACCGAAGTCCCAGGAGTCGCCCTATCCTGAATACGATGCCGATCATCCCATAATCCCCCTTGAGGCCTTGGCCCGAATAGCGCGTGACTCCATGCGTGCCGAAGCTGCCGTGACATCGCTCGTGGGGAAAACGGTTCGTGGCGGAAGTGTCTTCGGTACCCAGAACGAGACGCTTGCCGCCACGCTTGAAACAGCTGCAGGGGTGATGGTGAAGAAACTCGTCGAGCACGAAGGGTTCTGCTACTTCCAGGTAACTGAGGGTGAGCCGATCAACGCCTCGGGTGACCCGAATGAGACAAGGACTGCACCGGTTCCGACTGGATCCGTCACGACTCCATAAGAAGGCCACTCTGCGCCAACTTCAGGACGTCAGGCCACCTCACTGCCATGATTGGGTCAGAACTCCCTTCTCATCACGCCAGTGCGGCGCCCAGGCTAGGGCCACGAGTTTCACGGTGATGTTCGCTTTGGTGGGTTTGAGAGACACGGTTTCGAGTCTTTCGTTGAGGGGATCGGTTGCGGCAGCAAGCGCATCAGTTTCTGTTTTGAACTGCGCTTCGAGGTCGGCCAATTGTTGCTGTAATGCCGAGACGTTCTCTTCGGCTTGGCTCACGTCCTGCGATTCCTTGATGGCGCGTCCGGCACCACGAATTGCCGTTGTCGCCCGGCCGATGTTCGCCGCGCTGATCGTTTTCCGCCCAAGGAATGCGCCCAGGATTGATGCACCGACCGAAATGGCCGCCTGCATTTGACTCGACCGAGACTCTGCTTGCTGCCGTTCGACCATTTGTCCTGCACGCCTGATCCGATCTTGTAAGGCGGCAATCTTCGGGGCGTACTTACGACGCAGACTGTCCGATTGTTTGTCTCGTGTTTCACGACCGGATTGTTGCAGCCGCACACGGAAGTCCCTCTCTGATTCGCCAGGCTTCGAGAGTTCTTTCGCACTAGGGCTCTTCAATAGATCGACTTTCTGGGTGCGGAATAGCCACCCAGCAAAGTCCTTATTCCAAGCTTCATAACTTTTGGCTTTGCTCGCCGAGCTGGGGACTTCTCCGAACTGTGCGCCATCGGAAGGTGATGATTCCAGATCAGCGACGGTCAAACCCGCTTCCACGGCACGATCCCAATCCACTGCCACCGCACCATCTGAGATCGGCGCAAGCACGGTCACGTCCTGTGTCACATCCACACCGGCCTTGCTGTCTGATACCCGCACCTGCGAGGTGCCGAGCAGCATCGGCTGATAAACCAACATGCTGCCGCTCGGCTGCACGCCACGAATAGGAATGAACTGTTGCGGCACATCGGGAGGGAGCACGGGACGTGAGGCGTGAGGTGTGAGGTGTGAGGCGGCCGGAGAAGAAACGGGCCTGTCCTTCCCCTCACCCCTTACGCCTGACGCCTTACCCCTCACGGGCTCCATCAGGGACTTGATCTGCGTCCGCGTCAGTGGCCCTCGCAGGTAGGACAGCGTCCATCGTGTCTGAAAAACCTCCGGTGCATCCTCGTGGACATTGTTCATGAGAAAGACACGATTACCCAGGCCGGCGAGAAGCTGTTCCATCCCCTGTTTATCGAACTTTTTCCCGGAGCTTGCCGATGCGCCTTCCAATCCTTCTAGCACTCGAGCCTTGTCTCGTTCGGTTTGCAGCCGCCCGATGAACCAGGTGCCGGTATTTGCCAAGCCTTTGTAATCCAGATCGACGGGGTTCTGTGTCGCCAACACCACGCCAAGACCGAACGCGCGGGCTTGCTTCAACAACGTCAGCAACGGTTGCTTCGACGGCGGATTGGCGACCGGAGGGAAATAGCCGAAGATTTCGTCCATGTAGAGAATAGCGCGGAGGCTGGTCGTACCGGATTGCGCGCGGACCCAGCCGAGCGTTTGACTCAGCAGCAAGGTGACAAAAAACATGCGCTCCGCGTCGTTGAGATGCGCGATCGAGAAAATGGCGAGCCTCGGCTTACCCCCTGGCGAATGGAGCATTTGGCCGACATCGAGCGCTTCGCCTTCCAACCAGGCTGAAAATCCCGGCGCAGCTAATAAGTTATTTAACTGCATGGCGAGGGCAAAGCGTTCCTTCGAAGGGTAGAACGAATCCAG
>JBGPBY010000605.1:0-4133 GCA_041481485.1 Terriglobia bacterium | reverse complement strand
CCTCATCCCGAATACTCGATTTCAATCCGCTTCGGTTCCGATCCTCAACGTACCGAGGACCTCATCAAGCGCGTTTATGCCGAAATCGATAAGTTCAAGAAAGAAGGCCCGAGCGAAAAGGAATTGAGCGACGAAAAGGAAGCGTTGCAGCGGGATTTCGAGGCCAGCACCAAACTGAACACTTTTTATGCTTCGCAACTTTTGACGGAGTATCAGATCAACGAAGATCCGGCCATCATCCTGACGCTGCCCGATTACTATCGGAAGCTGGATGGTCCGGCGATTCAGCAGGCCGCCAGGACGTTTCTCGATATGGACAGAAGAGTGCGTGTCTCACTGTTTCCAGAGAAGAAATAGCCAACGTTGAAACTTCTCCGGATGCCGTTGTACCTGAAGATTGCCTGTGCGCTGGTTCTTGGCGTGATCGCCGGACTCCTTCTTCCTTCAGCATGGGCCGCATCCTTTGACATCCCGGCGCGAATCATTCTTCGGCTGCTTGGCGCGATCGCGCCGCCGCTGATCCTTGTTGCGGTTTCGCGGGCTCTGATTGGCGCGAGCGTTCAGGGAAGGCTTGCAGGCAAGATGTTCCTTTTGCTGGTGATCAACACCGTGGTCGCCATCCTTATCGGGCTCTTCGTGGCCAATGCGATCCGGCCTGGTCGTCACGCCTCACTTCCGCCGGGCGAGGCCCCGAACATTTCCGGCAGTCCTTTGACGCAACTTCTCGACAACATCCCGTCGAGTGTGGTCCGCCCGCTGGTCGAGAACAACGTGATCGGTGTCATCATCATTGCTGTCGCCTTAAGTCTCGCGGCGCGGAAGCTGGGCGGCCCGCGGAAGGAAGAAATCCTTCGCGTGCTCGAAACCGCGTTTGATCTCATTCTCATTGTTCTGCATTGGATCATTGCACTTGTCCCACTGGCCGTCTTCTGCAAGGTTGCGTTCGTCGTCGGCTCTCAGGGATTTAAGCCATTCGTCGCGCTAGGCTGGTTCATTGTCGCGGTGCTTGTGGCGCTGGCTCTCCAGGCGATGTACTACCTGGTGCGGATTCGAACGGCTTCGTGGGTGCGGCCCTTGAATCTGCTGAAGGGGACGAGAGACGCGCTGGCAATGGCATTCTCCACGGCGAGTTCGACGGCAACGATGCCCGTGACCTATGCCTGCCTCCGCCAGAAGGTCGGCCTGCGGGAGGAGTCCGCAAGTCTCGGCGCACTGGTCGGTTCCAACTTCAATAACGACGGGACCGCACTCTACGAAGCCATGGCGGCGCTGTTCATTGCGCAGATGACCGGGACCGATCTTTCTCTGACTCAGCAGGCCATGGTGGTGCTGACGAGTATTGTCGCGTCGGTAGGCGCGGCGGGGATACCGGAAGCCGGCCTTGTCACGATGACGCTCGTGTTCTCGGCCGTTCACCTCCCGGCAGGCTATATTGCGCTCCTGCTGCCCGTAGACTGGTTTCTCGATCGCTGCCGCACCGCTATCAATGTGATGGGCGATATGAATGTGAGTTGCATTCTCGATGGAAAGAAGCCGGAAAAAGAGAAGATCGATCCGCTCCTCAAAGCACTGATATAGGCCGCTGTTTCAGCAGAACATCATTCCGATTGACACTACGTAAAGCTTCGTAGTAAAACCTGACGAGACCCCCACGAGAAATGGAGCAGACGATGAGCGAGTCCGTCATTCAGCATCTAATCCATCAGGGAATGAATCCCGATCTCATGCAGCGTCTTGCAGGTTCTCTGCTTCATTTCGTCTGGCAGGGCGCAGTCATCGCGATGGTTTCAGCGGTGATCCTGAGATTGCTTTCGAATCGTTCCGCGGAGTGGCGCTATACGGTATCGGTTGCCGCACTTTTTCTGATGCTGGCGGCCCCCATCGTTACCTTCATGTTCTATATGCAAACCGGCAGGATCACGCTGCTGATCCTTCAATGGATCACGGACTCCGTGCAAGGTTCTGCCCAGCCGGCAGCGCAGGCCGCAACCACGGCAACATGGACGCAGTGGATTGTCCTGTTCTGGTTCACCGGCGTGCTCATTTGTTCTGTTCGGCTGATTGCCGGATGGCGGATGTCGCTCTCCCTTATTAAAGTTGGGACTTCCGGTGCACCATCCAATATCCAACACACCTTCCACGAGATCAAGGGACGGCTGGCGATGACCAGACCAGTTCGACTGCTCGTCAGCCTTCGCATCGACACGCCTGTGGCTATTGGCTGGCTGCGACCGGCAATACTGCTTCCCGTTACTGCGTTAACCGGACTGAATGAATTACAGTTGCGTGCGGTGCTCTGCCACGAGCTGGCACACATTCGAAGGCACGATTTTCTGGTGAACCTCGTGCAACGCGGCGTGGAATCCATTCTCTTTTATCATCCAGGTGTGTGGTGGATTTCGGCGAGGATTCGCGCGGAACGTGAGCATTGCTGCGATGATCTTGCCATACAAATCTCCGGCAACCCGTCGATGTACGCCGAAGCCCTGATGGAACTGGAACGTGTCCGTACCGCGGATCCGGAGCCGGCTCTTGCGGCAACGGGTGGCATTCTAACTCAGCGCATCCACCGGCTTCTTGGATACAGGGTAGTCAACTCCGACTTGCAATCCGCCATCGCCGCGCTGACATTTGTTGTCGTCTGGGTGATTGTTGGCGCCTGGCAGTTCGACGGCACGCTTATTGCGAAATCGAAGACACCTCTTTCGGCTCCGTCGCAAATCGTGGTGAATTCCGAAATCCGAACTCCCGGCAGCACAATCAAAGCAGAATTGGCGCCTTCACCTGCACCAGAGCAGACCGTCGTGAATTCCGAAGATACGCTTGGGGGCGTGGCCGGAGCGGTCCATGCAATCGCGGCAATCGCGACTGCGCAGACGGTCACCGTTCAATCTCCCCCAATTCCCCCAAATCCGGCCGCGGCGAAGACGGGGACACTGATGTTGTTCGTATCCGTTCAGATGGAGGGTGGCGGGCGGATACCCATTTTCGCCAATGGCCGTTTTCCGAAACTCCGGTTGACGAAGCTCGATACCAACATCCCTTACGAGATGCCTTTTTCCAACGTAGTCATCAATGTGCCGGTGAATTTCGAATATGGGGCCGTACCCGATGAATACAGGGTTTCGGTGGAAGACCTGCCAGACGGATACGCGGTGAAGAAAATCATGTATCCAGCCGACGAATCCGGCCTGCGCTTTGTCGACGTGAGTACTCAGACACTTCGGATCTCGTCACGGGCCATTTATTCGAGGGGCGCTGGGAGTACTAAAACGGTGGGAGCTCCGGATTTACCCATTGCGATCACATTGACGCGGACAACGGCGCCGGCGCCCTCCGGCATTCGAGTTTCCGGAACAAGCGACGGATTGTTCGTCATGCCGCAAATTCCTGTTGTGGGGGGAAGTCTAACGTCCACCGACGATCCGGACACCAGAGTCAATATTTCGGGTAAGCCCGGAATACTCTACGACAATGGGACATTCGAGTTTTTTGGAGTTTCACCCGGTCCACACTCGATTACCCTCATTTCGGCTAAGGGTGGAACTGCACAAAAAATTGCTGCGGCGGAAGTCATCGTACGAGACCGGAACGTCGAGGGCGTCCCGCTTCAGGTAGTACCGGTATTACCTAATAACAATTCGTCACCTCAAAAACTACCGTTGACAGTTCCGGCTGCATCGGTGCTGCCCCTGCCGGCGATGACCGTGCGAGCCCTGGATGACACCACGCATCAGCCGATTGCCTCCGGGCACATCACGCTTTCCGGCGTGGGATCCCCCACACAAATTTATATTGGAACCAGCAATCCCATTGGTAAGATTCCCCGCCTGCTGCCGGGTGAATACTTGCTGACAGCCGACGGCTTTGGTTACCAGTCAAAGACTCAGACCATCACTGTTGGCTTCGAGGATACTTCATTCGACATCACGCTCAGTCGCGCCCCAGGCAAATAAACGGGGGACAGAGAGCAATTTCCCGGCATAACGTGAACGAATGCGACTCCCCACTGTAGGGGCGGTGTATGACCGCCCACAAATCGGACGATTGCATTCTTCACAATTTTTGGCGGCCATAGACCGCCCCAACACTGGGGAGTCGCAATCGTTAAAGTTATGCCGGGAAAATGCTAT
>JBGPBY010000604.1:0-4163 GCA_041481485.1 Terriglobia bacterium | reverse complement strand
GGAATCGCGATTACAGCTATTGTGCCGGCCTGAATACGTGTGCGTATTTATGGAACAGCCGCTTAGCCACCGGCGTCAGCCGGTGGCTAAGGGGGCCTGCCGCCGCTAACGCGGCTGGGAACGTTGCTGTTCCTGTGGTTTGATGTCAACAAGAGGCCAGATGAGGGGGTAAACATTGTGAAAGGTTGTAGGGGCGAAGCCGAGCGAAGCGTCAGATCGATTTCTGGGGATTGAAATAATCGCGAATAGAAGCAACAAGATCAGGAATTGTGGCTTTGGACGGTTGGATCGCCGCGTGGAGACCAAGTGCTTCACATGAACTGGCTGTTACCGGTCCAATAACGGCGATTGGCACTTTTTGAAGCGCCGGTTGTAGTTGATCGCCCAGGGATTCCGCGATCGCCTGAACGGCTGACGAACTGGTAAACACGACGCAGTCGACCGGTTCTGTGTGAAGAATCCTGGCAATGTCGAGACTGCCTTCAGGGGTCTTTTTTGTCCGATAAACCGGCAGTACGTCCACAATCGCGCCGCGGCGCCGGAGTTCCTCTGGAAGTATCTCTCGTGCTACTGCGGCGCGAGGGAAGAGTATTCGCATGCCATGCAAGTCGTGGGAAAACAATTCGAGCAAGCCTTCTGCATTGAACCGTTCGGGCATCAAAGAAGGGGAAAGCTTCCACTGCTTCAGCTTTTCAGCGGTTGCCGTTCCCACCACGGCAATCGGGGTCTGAGGTATCTCACCATTCCCTTCAACGAGCCGTTTCATGAAGTATTCCACGGCATTGGCGCTGGTGAAGATCAGCCACTGGTAAGTGGACACACGGGAAATCGCATCGTCGACTGCAGAGAGGTTTTCCACCGGTTCCAATTCGATTGCAGGACACTCCAGAACACGGGCTCCAAGCCGGGTCAAATATTCTGTGAGTTCTCCGGACTGTGCGGCAGCTCGTGTCGTGAGGATCGTTTTACCGCGGAGAGCCGCTTCCACTTTGGCTGATCTCCGCGAGAATCCGGCCGGCGCCGCTTTCGACCAGCTGCCTTCCGAGTTGGATTCCAAGTTCCAGCGCCGCGCTCGATTCGCCACGGATCGTATCCGTCACCAGCGTGGTTCCGGAAAGGTTAGCCACCAGTCCGCGCAAGGTAATTTGGTTTCCATCGAGGGTGGCATGGCCTGCGATCGGAACTTTGCAGCTGCCTTCCAGAACGCCGAGAAGACCGCGTTCGGCCGTCACGGCCAACCAGGACGGCTGATGATTGAGCGGCATGAGAAAATTTTGAATTCGTTCATCCTTGCAGCGGCATGCGATACCCAATGCGCCCTGACCGACCGCCGGCAGCATGACATTCTCGTCGAGGATTTGCGTCACGGCGTTTTCGCGTTGCAGCCGCTTCAGTCCGGCCAGTGCCAGTACGATCCCATCGAACTCTCCATCGGCAAGTTTCTTCAGCCTGGTGTCGACGTTTCCCCGCAGGGGAAGGATGCGAATCGAAGGATACCAGTGTCGTAGCTGTACTTGACGACGCAGGCTGCTGGTTCCGATTACCGCCGCGGGAGGGAGATCTCCGAGTTTCCGGCCTCTGGAAATCAATGCGTCACGCGGATCTTCTCGCTCAGGGATCGCTCCAAATTCAATACCGTTGGGCAGTTGAAATGGGACGTCCTTCATGCTGTGAACGGCAATGTCGATTCGGCGCGCCAGAAGAGCTTCGTCAATTTCCTTTGTGAACAGGCCCTTTCCGCCAACTTCCGCGAGAGGGACATTCTGAATCTTGTCTCCCGTCGTCTTGATGACCTGAATGTCCACATGAAGGCCCGGCCACTGCTTTTCCAGAGCCGAACGCACCCAATTGGCCTGCCACAGCGCCAGGGCGCTTCCTCGGGTGCCCAGGATCACAGTCTCAGAGCGGAGGTTCGCCGTTTCCATTTTCTCCAGAGGTGGACTTGATATTGAAGAGCTTTCGGACTGTTTCGGCGAACTCCGCGCCATTCGGATCGTGCGCCATCAGTTTTAGCTGGGTCATTGGGGCGTGAAGAAACTTGTTGGTCAGGGACTCGGTCAGCTGGTCGAGGATCGCCAGTTGCTCCGGAGTGAAGTCTTTCAGCCTCCTGCGGTAGCGCTCAATTTCGTCGTGACGTATTTTGTCGATGTTCGCGCGTAATTCGACAATTGTGGGAACGACGTCGCGGCTCTGCATGCGCGAGCAGAAGGCACGAACTTCGACGTCGATGATCTCTTCGGCGCGGTGCGCCTCCTTCAACCTCTCCTTGAGGTTGGCGTCGATGACTTGTTGCAGATCATCAATGTCATAGAGAAAGACATTGTCGATTTCATTGACGTCCGGATCGATGTCGCGCGGCACCGCGATATCGATGAGGAATACGGGCTTGTTTTTGCGATGCCGGATAATTCGTTCGGCCATTCCCTTTGTGATCACATGGTGCGGAGCACCGGTGGAACTGATCACGATGTCGGCGTGATCAATGTGATCGGTGAAGTGTTCGAATGGAATAGCGGCGCCTTCAAATACCTTGGCCACTTCGACCGCTTTTTCAAAGGTGCGGTTTGTCACCAAAACGGAAGAAACGCCGTTGCGTTTGAGATGCTTTGCGGCGAGCTCGCCCATCTTGCTGGCACCGATGATCATCACCGTCTTTCCGGTAAGATCGCCGAAAATCTGTCGCGCGAGTTCCACGGCCGCGTAGCTGATGGAAACCGCGGACTGGGCAATTCCGGTTTCCGAGCGCACTCGCTTCGCCACGGCAAAGGCTTTGTCCATCAGGGCGGTGAGATTGGAGCCGATGGTACCGGCGTCATTGGCAATCCGGTATGCCTCTTTGACCTGACCGAGAATCTGAGGTTCACCGATCATCATGGAATCGAGACTGGCGGTGACGCGAAACATGTGACGGATGGCGTCGGCGTTCTGCAGGGAATAAAGGTGTTCAGAAATGCTATCGGCCGGAATGCGATGGAAGTCGCACAGAAACTGGCGGACTAGTTCGTCGCTCGGGCTGTCCGCGACAATTTCCACTCGATTGCAGGTGGACAGGATCATCGCTTCGCCGGCCTTCGCGCGTTCGCGAAGGGACTCCAGGGCCGCCCTTATCTTCTCGGTTGGAAATGCGAGCCGTTCCCGGATTTCAACGGGGGCTGTTTTGTGACTGACGCCGACGATCGCGAGTTGCATTATTGAGTGAATGCGTGAATGCTGCCGAAATAGCTTGCACCGACAAAGGTCACCAGCACCCCTACAAATCCGGCAACGGCCAGGTATGCGGCCTTCTTCCCGCGCCATCCTGCAATGAGACGGTAGTGAATCAGCAGCAAATAGATCAACCAGGTGACGAACGACAACAGGATTTTGGGGTCAAGTTCCCACTTGGTCCAGTTCACCATGTGTGCCCAGAGCACGCCGGAAATCATACCGAGCGTCATGAGAGGAAAGCCAATCGCCAGGGATTTGTATGCGAGATCGTCGCAGATTTCCAGCGATGGGAAGCGGTTATAAAACATGCGCGGACTTTTGGACTTTAATTCATGCTCCTGTATCAAATAAAGAGTGGCGGCGGAAAACGCGATAAACAGCGCAACATAGCCGAGGATGACCAGTGGAATGTGAATATAGCGCCAGTTGCTCATCAGTTGTGAAGGGATGAAATCCGACTGGTCGTATCCCATATAGGCCATGAACGTCATCACGAAAATCATCGGAAATGCAAAAACGCCCAGGGATGGTATCCGGTACTTGGCATACACAATGAAGAATCCGGGAACGGCAAGAGCGGCAAAGAACGAAAAGCCTTCGTAAAGTCCCCTGATGGAAAACGAATGCAGTTCGATCGCCTTCATGGTGATGGATATGGCGTGGAGAATAAATCCCGCAATCATGGCGGC
This sequence comes from Terriglobia bacterium, assembly GCA_041481485.1. Classification (GTDB taxonomy): domain Bacteria; phylum Acidobacteriota; class Terriglobia; order 20CM-2-55-15; family 20CM-2-55-15; genus JBGPBY01. Next base: position 267 of record JBGPBY010000604.1, on the reverse strand, counting down.
CGCAGCCGGCTTGAAGAATGTTTCTTTTTTGCGCAATACCGTCAGCACGGAGTGCACAAGACCAAGGAAATACAGGCCCAGTGCGAGTCTCAGCAGTGCAAGCATGGTGCGAATTATAGCATAGGGGTTGGGGGCGCATTTTGTGGAGGAAACGGTAGAGACGATCTATCAAGAGATCCCTCTCCCAACGGGAGAGGGTGGCCGGAGGCCGAGTGAGGGGTACCGCACGTATAAATTTTTACCTGTGGTACCCCTCACCGGCCGCTG
>JBGPBY010000603.1:0-4173 GCA_041481485.1 Terriglobia bacterium | reverse complement strand
CTCTTTTCCTCCTTTATTCATACCTTTTCGATGATGCCCGTGCTGTCGGACCACTTGTCGCGCTCGATGCCAGCCTTGTGCAGCAGCGTCAGGTGAAGATTCGCGATCGGCGTGCGCTCCGGCAGCAGGATGTGCTGGCCGCCGAGCTTCACTCTTCCATTGCCGCCGCCCACAAGAATGTTCGGCACCGGATAGTTGTTATGCAGGTCGCTGTTGCTCATGTTCGATCCGTACATGAAGATCGAGTGGTCGAGCAGCGTTCCATCTCCGTCCGGCGTTGCTTCCATCTTCGCGACAAACTGAGAGAACATCTGTACGTGCCAGGTCTGGATCTTCACCAGCTTGTTGAGTCTTTCCAGATCGTTGGCGTGATGGGACACTGGATGGAACGCATCCGGAACGCCGATATGGTTGTAAGTCCGGTTCGTTCCCTCCGAAACCATGATGTAGGACACCACGCGCGTGAGGTCGGCCTGGAACGCGAGAGCGAGCAGGTCGAACATCAATTTCACCTGTTCGGGAAAGTCTTCGAGTTCCCCGACGGGAGCATTGGGAAGCTTCAGGCTGGAAAGATTCGAAGCTCCGGCTTTTTGCGCACGCCGCTCGATCTCTCGGACGGTTTCCAGATAGCCGTCCAGAACAGTGCGATCGCTGTTGCCGAGCTGGGACTGGAGTTGTTTCGTGCGGTCCGAAATAAGATCCAGGACGCTCTTGGTCTGACGGCTGATGAATGCGCGCTCTTCCGGGTTGTCTCCCTCTCCAAACAGTGCGATGAAAATTTTTCGCGGATTGTATTCCATCGGCAGCGGCGATTCCGGATCTCGGAAGGACAACGTGGTGTAGGAACCTCCGCCACCGGCGGCCTGCTGGGCGGTAGTCTCGGATGCGACTTCCAGCGACGGAAGTGGAGTGTCCTGACCGATCGACTTCGCGATCACCTGATCGAGCGTCGCCGTCATGTGCGGATGGGAACCGATCCCATCCGGACGCGTGGCGCTGAGCCACGTCGCAGGATTCAGCGTGTGGACGGAACCCGCGCTGGCTCTGTTCTCAAGGTTGCCGAAGGAGGTCACATACTTCTTGTACGGCTCCAACGGGGCAAGAATCGTGCTGAGTTTGAAATCGGAGCCGGCGCCGCTGGGCGTCCATTTGTCCATGGCGGGGCCATGCGGGGTGTTGTACATGATCGCGCCGTGGGGAATATAGAAGAAGCCTGTACGCAGCTTCGGAGCGGCAGCAGTTTGAGCGAGCGCCGTGGCGGCGGGCACCATGGCGTCCAGCAGCGGCAACGCCATGCTCACGCCGGCGCCCTTCAGCAATGTTCTTCGGGAAAGATGTTTCTTTGTGATGAACATGCGTTATCTCCTTATCATTTCGCCGCACCCTGTTTGCGGAAAGCATCGCTGTTGACGATACCCCTAACGATTGAAGAAAATTTGTAATTGTCCTTTGCGGCCGCACGAACCACTGCGCGCACTTGAGGCATATCGAAATACTCCAGCTCCCGATTGAGCGCGTACGTCAGCAGCTTTTCCGCGAGAGCCTCGGCGAACACTGCCGGACGGGTGGACAATTGGGCCGCCAGTTCCCCCGGACCGTTGATCGCGATACCGTTCGGCAGCACGGAGCGTGTATCGATCGTCGCGTGATCCGCCTGACGATCTGTGGTTCTCCATCGGCCGATCGCATCGAAACTTTCCAGAGGAAGACCAGAGGGATCGATCACGCCGTGGCACTGCATGCAAACTCGTTGTTCGCGGTGCTGCTCAAGCCGGGCACGTATTGTCGTTGGCTTCTCGCCCGTCTTGACGGACAGATCCGTCGCCGTATTGGGCGGCGGCGGAGCTGGAGGCGTGCCCATCAGCTTGTCGAGCACCCACGCGCCACGCAAAACCGGAGACGTGCGGTCGCCATAAGATGTTCTCAACAGCACCGCGCCCTTGCCCAGCAGGCCCCGGCGTTCCGTCCCGGTCAACACGACCTTGCGGAATTGTGATCCATAAACTCCGGAAATTCCATAGTGGCGCGCCAGCCGTTCGTTCAGGAATGTGTAGTCGGCATTCAGCAGATCCAGAACGCTTCGGTCTTCGAGAAGAATGCTGCTCAGGAAATCCCGGGCCTCTGTCGAAAAATCGCGACGCAGAGCCTCGGTGAAATCTGGAAACAACGCCGGGTCGGGTTTGACCGCATCGAGATCGGCGATGTTCAGCCACTTCACGGCAAAGCTGATGACGAGACTCGACGCTTTTGGATCGGCCATCATGCGCGTCACCTGCTTGTCTAAAACTCCGGGCTTCGTTAATCCGCCTGCAGCGGCAAGCACCAGCAACTGGTCGTCGGGCCCCGTATTCCATATAAGGAAGGAAAGCCGCGAAGCCAGTTCAAGATCGCTAAGAGTCACCTCCGTATCGGCAGAATGAATCGACCGGTAAAGGAACTCGGGACTGGCCAGGACCGCCATCACCACCTGCTCGATTCCCAGATCGAAGCTGCCGTTGATGTCTTTACTTGAGGCTTCGCCCTGTCGGGCTTGCGCTTCGCGTCCGAGTTCATAGAACGGCATGAGGCGATTCACGTCTTCCGAGGTTACCGGACGGCGGAAGGCGCGGCGCGCCAGGTTTTCGGTGATTTTCTGCGCACACGCGGATTCGCCGGCCGCATTTTCTTGAGGCTGCGCCCTATCGGGCTTGCGCTTCGCGGGATCGCAGACAAAGATCAGATCGCGGCTCGGAGTTTTTGAAACGCCGGTCGGATTGTAAGGTCCGATGACTTCGATGCCGTTGCGGAGATTCGGCATGCGGCCGTTGCCGGCGCCGAACCCGAGAGCGCCAATGCCGTTGAACCCTGCGGCGACGTTGTCGTCGGTCTCCACATGGGAACGATCGACAAATGCCACAACCATGTCGTGCACACCGGCTGCAACCTGCACGGGAATTTTCGCAAAGCGAGACATGATCTCGTCACGGCCCGCAGCGCCCTTCTTATCCACCAGAGTCTGATCCTCAAATCCACCCACCGGTTTGCGAAACACGACCTTGCCGTCGATCATGATGACGAGGGCGCTTTCATTCTCCAGTACGCTGGTGTACAGACCCAACCCAAGGTCGAGGACGTTGATGCGATACTCGCCGTCTGCAGGGAAGTTGTGCTGGAACCGCATGCCTCCGCGCGTACCCGGAGGCAAGGGCAGTCCGCTCTCCTGAGCGGCGGTGACGTTGTGGGTTACGCTAGCCAAACGAAGGGGATTGCCGACGGCGATTTTTGCGATCTGCCGGGCGGCCGTGACGTACTGCTCCAGGAACGCGGGCGATATGCCCAGGGCAGACGCGTTGTTATCAAAACCTCCGACCTGAATGTCCTGAGGAAGGACCTCCTTCTCGTTTACGTCCACACCCACCAGCGCTTTCACGGAAGCGGCGTACTCGGTTCGGTTCAGGCGGTGGATCGGCACGTACGCCGCCTTTGGACCTTTGGCTCCCGAATCGAGAGAGTTCTCCATCCACGTGACGAACAAGTCGACATCTTTCTGTGCGGGTTGGGGATTCCCCGGAGGCGGCATCAGTCGTCCGCGAAGCTTGCGCAACGCCTTTTCCCAGATTTGTGCATTTTCAACCGGGGTTTGCAGATCCAGACCGTCCAACGCAAGGCCACCGCTCTTGACGCGCGAGTTGTGACACGTGAAGCAGTACGTCGACAGCATCGCGCGATGCTGATCCGGACCGCCCGCAGATGGGGTCTGCGCCATTGTCTGTAAAAGCGCAGCAGTCGCAATCAGGAGAACACCCACGAGGACCTGACGTTTTCTACTTAGGATTCGCAAGGAAACGCCGCTCATGCGACAGATTCTGGCACAAAAGCGGAAACACCGACAGGGTTACGATTGCAACAGGAAACCGGTTCGAACGGGGCGGTTTTGGATTATGATACGGATCGCTGAATTTGATCGGAGGGGTGGATTGATGAGAGCTCGACTCTTTGGCATAGCTTTAATCGCGGCTATGGTTTCTGCGGGAATGACAGTGACCTTTGGCCAACAAAATGTACCGCCACTCCCGCCGGCGGCTGGCGGAGGCGCTCAACGTGGCGGCGGTGGAGCGGGCGGTGCCGGAGGAGCAGGCGGTGGAGGCAGAGGTGGCGGCGGCGGTGGGGGTGGCAGAGGTGGTGGTGGAGGCG
>JBGPBY010000602.1:0-4202 GCA_041481485.1 Terriglobia bacterium | reverse complement strand
CCGCCTGCTGGGTATCGAAACCCGCTACGAACTCGACGGCTTTCTGAAGGAGCACGAGGTCTACGACTACACCGTTGAGGATCTTGAGCACGATCTCGCCACTATTCAGAAGCTAGAGGAGAAGCGCAAGTCCGAGCGGACATGATTGTTGTCGGCGACACAAGTCCCCTGAACTATCTGATCCGGATCGGTGCCGTTGATGTACTCAAACCACTCTATTCGCCCGTCCTGATACCTCAAACCGTTGCGGACGAACTGAAAAGAGAGAAAGCGCCTGCCGTTGTCCAATTATGGATTGCGCATCATCCAGAATGGCTGAGGTGCGTCCGGACCCTGCTTCTGATCCCACCCTACAACTCCTCGATCCAGGCGAAGCCGCTGCGCTGTCACTCGCAGAGTCAGTGGAAGCCGACGAAGTTCTCATTGATGATTGGGCCGGAAGGACAGAAGCCGAGCGTCGCCACTTACATGTGACCGGAACATTGGGCGTCCTGGCGTAGGCGCATCTCGCCGGATTGCTCAATTTCGATGAGGCGCTGGTAAAACTTCGCGCAACAAACTTCAGACTGTCTACCGATGTCGAGCGCCTCGCCCGCCGACGCCTTTCCCCTGACAGGAAATAGATTCGCAGATTCATTCGGCCACTCCCAAGCGGCAATTTATTTGCTTTGCTCGATGAACGCGTCAAAATCGTGCCGGTCGACGAGCACGCGCCGGATCGCTCGACCGTCACCGGATCGAGGACACGGTATTTTCACCGTGGCAAGCGGCCGGCAATGTCCAAATCGCGAACGTCACTTCGGAATCTTGACCATGGCATTCATGCGGGCATCGGCGGTGGAAAGTTCGAGGTTCCTGGGAAGGGGCGCGAGATTCACACCATATCGCTCCCAGCGGAGCTGGGCATAGTCGGAGGCGCTGTCCAGGATTCGTCTGCCAACTCCTCCGGACATGGGATGCATTCCCTTCCATGCGGAATACCTGGAAAACACCGGATAGGCCAGGTGTCCGGTAACTTCGCTCGCGAAACTCATTTTTCGAAGTGCAGCCACGGCAAAACGGGCGAGCCGCTTGGCGTCGTAGAAACGGTGGTAACTTTCAAACAAAAGCTTGCGCAGTTCGCTCTGGCTGATCTGATCGTGGTTCCAGGTGGTGGTGGTTCCGTCATAACGATCCAGATTGAGTTCGGTAATCAGCCCCGCGTCGAGAAATTCCTGGTACTGTGGAGTGCCCGGAATCGGAGTCAGGACGTAGAACGAAACAACGTGGGGGTCCAGCTGATTCAGCACGTCCCAGTGAGCCTGAATATCCTTCTTGGTCTGTCCGGGGAATCCAATGATGTTGGAGAAGTGCGCCGAGATTTTGTATTTTCGGCATAACCGCACAATTTCACTGTAAGCCTGGGGGTGGTTCTGTCCCTTGTGGGCTCCAAGCAAAGTCTTCCGGTCAAAGGACTCGACGCCCACAAACATCTGGAAGCATCCGGCCCGGCCCAGCAATTCGATCAGCTCCTCGTCGCGGTGTACCTGCGTATCGCATTGGACGAAAAACGTCAGTTGAAGCTTCTCGTCGATCATCTGCCGGAGCAGATTCTTCGCGTCGAGGTACTTGTTGAAATTATCCGAAGTGAACATCACCATTCTGGCGCCCGCCTTCTTGATGGCCCGCAAGCTGGCGATTGTGGTTTCCACGCTCTGGCTGCGGATTTGGCGCCCGGCAATCATGATCACGGAACAAAAGTTACACGTGTAAACGCAGCCACGCGCCGGATAGACGCCGACCATCGAAGAAATGTAGCGCCGCAGATCGCGCGGGGACGGCGGAATGAGCACCGGAGAGTCCAGCTTTTCCTTCCAGCGATTGTCTCCGCCGTACACGGGTTTCAGTGCGCCGTCTCTGGCGTCGGTAATAATTTCGGGCAGGATGATTTCCGCTTCCGAAAGTGCGAAGCTCAAACCAAATCCCTGAAGCGCCGAGGTATCGCAGGTCATGACATGGGGTCCGCCGATGATCACGTGTTCGACACCGCGGCTGAGCGCGAATGCCGCCAGATCGAGACCCCGATGGAACTGATGCGACTGAACGCCAACCAACAGAAGGAGTGTCGGACTGTCACCTTTGCGCAGAAGGTCCAGGTAATTCAAATCGGTCTGAACATACTCGTCGACAATCTGTACTTCCAGAGACGGGTCGATCTGATCCAGCATGCTCCGGATGTGTGTGATGGTTCCGTTTGCCATGAAGCCGCGCCAAAACCTCTCGACGTTGCCGTCGACGCCGTACTTGCTCGGCTTAATGACAATTACTCGAAGGATGGACATTTAGGCCTCCTGGCATTGAGCTTCCACACATCAGAACCAATCCAATTGAGATCAACAGCTACCACAAATTTTCCAGGAACTTCAGCCGTCAATGACGAAGACGGCTTCCTAAAAAGACTTTTCTGGCTAACCATCAGCTGGCGTACCGGATCAGGGACGAAACATTGTAATCCTTCAGGCGGTCGCGGCCATTAAGAAAGTCCAGTTCGACGACAAAGGCTAAACCCACGACCTTGCCACCAATCTTCTCGACAAGCTCTGCAGCCGCCCGGCTCGTGCCTCCGGTTGCCAGCAAATCATCGGCAATGACGACGCGGCTGCCCGTTGTGCACGCACCGTGATGCACCTCGAGCGTGTCGGTGCCGTATTCGAGATCGTAGGTGATGCTTTCCGTGCTGCCCGGCAGCTTTTTAGGTTTGCGAACCGGAATGAAACCGGCGCCAAGGTTGTATGCAACAGCCGGGGCGAAGATGAAACCGCGAGCTTCAATCCCCATCACGAATTCGGGTTTCAGCGGAGCGATGTTTTCCGTCATGCGATCGATAACGGCCTTCAGTCCGTCCCTTTCCCGAAGCAGTGTCGTGATGTCATAGAACAGAATCCCGGGTTTTGGGAAATCCGGTATTTCGCGAATCAGTTTCTTCAAATCTTCCATCAGTCAACCTCGTCGGAGTGTTTGGGTATGGTCAGTTTGTGATTTCAAGCATGCGGTTGAGCGCTACTCGGGCGTCAGAGGCAACATCGGAGGCAACCACAATCGGATTTACGACCCGGCCCTCTTCAAGGTTTTCCAGCACCCAAAGCAGGTGTGCGGCATCGATTCGAAACATTGTCGAACACAGACAACCGCAATCGTCGAGCGGAATAACGAAGCGCTCCGGATTCTCCGCCTTGAGCCGATTCACCAGATGGATTTCCGTGCCAATAGCCCAGCCGCTTCCCTCAGGCGACTGGGAAACCCGCTGAATGATGTGTTCAGTCGATCCCACCGAGTCCGCAAGCTGGGTTACCTCCCACCGGCATTCCGGATGGGCAATAACCGAAATTCCAGGATGCTTCGCACGAACCTGCGCCACATGAGACGGAAGGAAACGCTGATGTACCGAACAGTGTCCTTTCCACAGCACAAACCGGCTGTCGCGCAGTTGTTGTTCCGTATTCGCGCCGAGTTCTTCAAACGGATCCCATACCGTCATTTCATCCAGACGGAAGCCAAGCCCATAAGCAGTGTTGCGTCCCAGATGCTGATCCGGAAGAAAGAGCACTTTATCGCCGCGTTCGAGCGCCCAGCGCATGACGGCTGGAGCATTCGACGAAGTGCAAACCGCTCCACCATGACGGCCACAGAACGCCTTGATGGCGGCAGTCGAATTCATGTAGGTGATGGGAACAACTCGCTCACGCGTGACACGAACCAGATCCTCCCAACAAGTCTCCACCTGATCGATCTCCGCCATGTCCGCCATGGAACAACCGGCGCTCAGGTCCGGAAGTATGACCTTCTGATGCGGGGCACTCAGAATATCCGCACTTTCCGCCATGAAATGGACGCCGCAGAACACAATGAATTCGGCGTGTTTCTGCTGGCCTGCCCAGGCCGCCAATTTGAATGAATCGCCGCGGAGATCGGCAAACTTGATGACATCATCGCGTTGGTAATGGTGACCGAGAATGACGAGCTGTTTGCCCAGGCGATCGCGAACCGCACGGATGCGCTGATCCGTCTCGGAATCGGAAAGTTGACTGAAGCGCTCGGGCAATACAGTTTGCAACATCGGAATTTCCCATGTTATCACGATGACCGTTCACTGCAGGAGTGGACTGTGCGGGCAGTCGCGTTCCCAGCCGCGTTAGCGGCGGCAGTCCCTTAGCCACCGGCGT
>JBGPBY010000601.1:0-4210 GCA_041481485.1 Terriglobia bacterium | reverse complement strand
CTTCGGTCCGGAACCGTTTTTGGAAAACCATCCCGCAAAATCTTTGGCAACGGATTCTCCGGCATAACTCCACTTCATCCAGCGTTCGACCTTACCGGAGTGGCCTCCCGTGAAAATCTGCGTGCCCAGAGCGCTTTCGAGTCCTTTGATCTGCAGCTGGCCTTCGCGCCATTTGATTCCCATTCCGGAAGCGTCGGGAATAACCAAATATACATCCGGTTTGCCTCCCAGGCGGCCTTGCCACCTGGGTGCAGATGCGCCGTTTTCAACCCAATTTCGGAGACTTGGATGCGCTTCCACTCCTCCTTCAAAAAACCAGCGGACTTCCTGACTTGAGAACATAGAAGATGATTGTGCAATATTTCTGAAATCTGTTCGTAGTATTAGCATGGTCGCGCAGGCTATGGCCCCAATCTCCATGAATCAGGATTTCGCAGTTATTTATCAGTCCAATCACGGACGGGTCTTGAGAATGTGCCGTTACCTCCTGAATTCTCAGGATGCCGCTGAAGACGCCGCGCATGAAGTGTTTCTGCGGGCGCAGTCCAGGCTTTCCACATACAATCCCGCGTTGCCCATTTCGAGCTGGTTATCCGGAATTGCGACGAACTATTGCATTGACGTTCTGCGCCGCCGCACTACGGAAAAAAGAATATTTCAGGCGGAGACACCGGATTCTCCGGAAGCTCCGGCGAGCGGGCCCGGGCCACTGACCGAAATGCTGGTCGCCGAACGGGGAAACGACCTCCGGAACGGTCTGGCGCGGCTCGATGACAAGTACCGGGTGCCGTTGGTTCTGGTTTACTACAACGAGATGTCCTATGACGAAATTGCCATGGCGTTGGGGCTGACTCGAAATCTTGTTGCGACATTGATATTTCGTGCGAAACAGCAATTGCGCCGCCTGCTGCAGAAGGAGAAACACCGTGGGATGTCTCACTGAATTCGACTGCTCCGTCTTTGTGGACGGAGAGATGCCGGACCTGGAGATCCGGGATGTGGAGGAGCACCTGAACACATGTGCGTCCTGCCGGGAAATGGTTTTGGCCTATCGCGAAGAGAGCCGGCTGCTCGTCCACTACGTCCAGGAGATCGATCTGCAGGAATCGGCCCAACCGACTGCCGTTTTGCAGGAGAAATCGGAACCGCTTCCCAGATTGCCGCGGCGGGCAGATGCAGCGAAATTCGGGGCTGGGCTGGTGGGCTTGGCAACGTTGATTCAACTCGCAATGTCGGCTCCGGAAAAACTGGACTTGCCTTTCATGCCGATCAATCTGGACTGGATGGACCCCTCGAACCTGACGGGAAAACTGAATTTGCTCAGTGGCGGTGTTGTGTTTCTGGCTGCCGAAGGACTGTCGAAAATGACGTCGTTTATTGTGGGTCTCAGTGGAATTGCGGTGTTTGCGTTGATGGCCGCGGGTATTGTGACGCTCCTGAGGCGCTCGGCTCGAAAGAGCGCCATCGTTGCCATCGTTGCAATGATGGGCGTGCTAGCGCTGGCGGTGGTCCCGGGCTATGGAATGGATGTCCGATTGGCACAAGGCAATACGGACAAGATGATCAGCATTCCGGCCAATCAAACCGTCGATGACAATTTGTTTGCAACGGGAGACACCGTCATCATCGATGGAACAATCAACGGCGATCTCATCGCGTTTGCAAGGCAGGTCATCGTCCACGGCGTGGTTAAGGGAAACGTCATTACCGGAGCTCAGAGTATCGAAATTTCCGGAACTGTCGAGGGCAGCATCATTACCGGGGGCCAGACCATCCAGATCAACAGCAAAGTGAGCCACAACGTGTTGGCCTTTGGTCAGTCCGTGACGCTCGGAAAAGAAGCGGCGATTGAGGGAGACGCCAGCGTTTTTGGAAACGAAACACACTTGAACGGAAGCGTCGGCCATAGCTACTATCCGTTCGGCTTGGCGGATATTGCAGGAACGGTGGGGCGGGACACGAAATTCCGCGGCGCCACCATTACGCTGCTTCCTTCGGCGCGCATCGCCGGAGATCTGGTGGCGCACGTGCCTCGTGCGGAAGCCGTTCACGTCAGTCCCGGCGCCTCCGTCGGAGGGCGTCAGACTATCGAGATTCAGACGCCAAAGCCCAGCCAATACAGAACCTTCGGGTTTTACTTCTACGAATTGATCCGCATGTTGGCGGCTTTTTTAGTGGGAATTCTTTTGTTGCTGTTGTTTCCAGGTTTGAGACGCATGAACTTCTCCGACGCTCTGACGGTGCTGAAGTCCGGAGGCATTGGATTTCTAATCATGATCGCCATGCCCATCGCGGCCGTAATCGTGATGATCACTCTGATTGGCTTTCCCATCGGTTTAATCGCAGTGACGGCCTGGTTATTGGGACTTTATTTTGCCAAGATTCTTGTCGCGAATTTCCTGGGGCGTGTGCTTTTACTGTCCGACATGAGCCGATTCTCGTCCGTGGTGTTGAGTCTATTGCTTGGATTGCTGATCGTGTTTATCGCCATCAATTTGCCGTACATCGGCTGGCTGATTCACTTCCTTGTGGTGATTGTCGGATTCGGCGGGCTGATTCTGACGCTGTTTAACTCGTTCCGGCCGTCTCACGATTTCGGTAGATCATCCACAGGGACAGTGTGAAGATGGCAATCAACGCTGCAGACGGCCAGAATCCCAGTTCTTCCGGATTGAAATCATGAAGGCCGGACCAGACACTCCATGCATTGTTGCCCATGTGGAGGACAATCCCCGGAAGTATCGATCCGGTCATCACGGCAATCGCGGTGAGGATGATCCCAAGAACCGCAGTCGGAAAAATCCGAAATAGCGTCATGTGAAATATTCCGAAAACCAGCCCGACGGTGATGATCCGCGTGGCGGGACGCAGGCGCCGCTTCAAGGCGCTCAATAACAATCCGCGGAATGCCACTTCTTCACAGATTGCCGGTAATACCGCGACAAACAAAAACAACTCCCACTGCGGCATATCCTTTGGGAAGATCTCTTCGGAAAAACTGCGAAGGACATCTTTCGATACCGGAATAAACAAATTCATCAGCCGGTAAACCGCCGTCCCGACGACATTCGCGCAGGGGATTGCGAGAAGTGTCGCGATCCACACGGCAGGTTTCACGGATTTCAGAGACAGGGTTTTGCGGATATCCAGTTTGTACAACCGCATCATCACAACGCTTGCGCCAAGCATCACGATGAGTTCATTGAAGACAATCTGCCGCCGCAACGACGACAACTGCGGATTCACTGCAGCTGCAAATTGAACGACCCACATCAGGATGAACCAGCGCGCCACACGTTTCTCGAACAGCGCAGGTCCGCCTGTGAATTCGGCCGGTTCTGCCAGCGCCGGCAAGACGATGTTTTCATCGAGCAGCACTCGAAGCGACAGCCGCATGAGCCATGCCGCAAAAAGCGTCATCGACAGGAAGGCGATCGCAATCATCGGAGCATCCGGCCTGCCCACAAGGATCTCGCGCGCGGCGACACTGACATTGGCAATTGGCACCAGCACTACCGCAGAGCGCAGCGCAATACCGGGCAACAGGCTGGCCAGCGACAACAGAATTCCAACGAGATAGACGGGAAAGAAATAAAGATGAGCCTCCCTGAACGATTTGGCATGGGCAGACAACAGAAGCAGGGCAGACCCCACGGCGATCGCCAGCGGGACAAAGAGAACCAGCAGGGAAAAGACTTTGCCTGCGGATAAATCCAGATTGAAATTCGCCGGCAGCGGAATCAGTTTCAGTTTGAAGTACACCAGAAAATTCAGTGCCTGAATCAGCGTGATCACAACCGCCACCGTGCTGATGGCCGATTGCTTTGCCAGGACAATTTCCGAGCGGCCCGCGGCGGTCGTGAGCAATGTTTCCAGTGTGCCGCGCTCTTTTTCTCCGGCCACACTGTCCAGGGCAGTGACCGATCCTCCCGTGAACATGAGCATCACAAGAACAACGGTGATGAATTTTCCGGTGTTCAATCCTGAAACCTGGCGCGAGGTGGCGAGATCTGCATTGTCGACGGTAAACAACCGGCCGGGGTCTCCCCTGAAACCTTTCTGTACAAGGTTGAGATTGGAGTCATTCTGACGCGCCAGTTCCAGCAGATCCTCCATGCGATGGCTTCCAGCTGAGGAGACATCGTTGTTCCCGCGATAGACAACAGTAACGGTGGGGACATCGTCAAGACGCTTTCCATTTTCAGTGCGG
>JBGPBY010000600.1:0-4226 GCA_041481485.1 Terriglobia bacterium | reverse complement strand
CTGTTCGGATAAGAATTGAACATTGGGAATTGAACATTGGTCAGATCCCGGTCTGGCATTCTGCCAAGTTATTTTTGCGCAAGCCCTAAGGGAATGCCGCCACTCCGTGGCTCCATTTGGTAGCCGCTTTGCGGCATTTCATACTCATTCACACTTGACGGATACCCATCCTCGCCCTGTAATGATCACGCCACTTTGCGGTCCCTTCCGTTGGGGATATTCCATGTCACAACTTCCTGCGCTGATCGAACGAGCGGTTCCTCGCGAGCCGGATCGGGAAACTGCCCCCATCGTGCGCATTCAGAAAATGATCTTTGCGGAAGCGGCAGATCTCGGCGCGAGCGATATTCATATCGAGCCGGGGCGTTCCGGTACGCGAGTGCGTTTTCGGGTGAATGGACTCTTGCAGCACACCACCCAACTGCCAAGATGGATCCACGACAACCTTGCGGTGCGCATCAAAGTCCTTGCGAATCTCGACGTCGCGGACCGGCGCTTGCCGCAGGACGGACACATCAGCGCCGAAGCAGCCGGAGGCGACGACTTTCGGGTATCGACGGTGCCCACACGCTGGGGCGAAAAAATTGTCATTCGTTTGCTGAAACGGGCGCGGTCATCCATGTCACTTGCAGAATTGGGATTTCCCCAGGCTGTAGAAGAAAAGTTGCATGGCTGGATTCGCCGCTCACAGGGAATTCTGTTCGTTGTGGGACCTACCGGGAGCGGTAAGACGACCACACTTTATGCGCTGATCAACGAGCTGCGCAATGAGCCGCTGAACATTGTCACGATCGAAGACCCGATCGAATATGAAATCGATCGCATTACGCAGATCCAGACCAACGAAAAGGCAGGGCTGACATTCGCACGAGTGTTGCGCGCCATTCTGCGCCAGGATCCGGATATTGTTCTTGTCGGTGAAATTCGGGACGCGGAGACGGCAAAGACGGCGATCCACGCTGCGATGACCGGTCACCTCGTGCTTTCGACGCTGCACGCCACCGACACGATTTCGGCAATGTCACGGCTGGCGGAACTGGGTGTCGATCGCTCACTGGCGGCAGGTGTCATTCTCGGTGTAATCGCCCAGCGTCTGGTGAGGTTGAATTGCGAATACTGCGCCGAACCCGAACATCCGCGCGCCGTTTATCTGGAGTGCCTGGGAATTTCTTCACATGAGCAAAACCGGTTTCGGCACGGCGCTGGCTGTGAAGCATGCCACTACAGCGGCACTCATGGACGTCTCGGTCTCTATGAAGTTCTGGACGTTCGCGGCCAGATCCGTGCAATGTGCGCAAACGGCAGCGAAGCCGACTTGCGCAGGGCAGCTCATGAAGCCGGAATGAGCACTCTTGCACAGCAGGCAGTTGCGTTGGCCTTGAAGGGATTGATCTCTGTCGGCGACGCCTATCGAAGCGGATATTTTGGAGGAGATTAATGGCGCGCAGCCACTACGACATTCTTCAGATTCAGCCCAACGCCACCGCCGATGAAATTCAACATGCTTACCGTGTCCTGGCGATGCGTTACCACCCCGACCGGAATTCATCACCGGATGCCGCCACAAAAATGGCGGCAATTAACGAGGCTTATGAATCACTGCGTGATGGAATCCGACCGAAAGCTCGGCCGGCATCTCACGAAAGTCCGATTCAGGGAACTGGCCTGAACCTCGAACTCGCGGTCTCCGTTCTCAGTGCGGCCCGGGCCATGATCCTGCGTCAGGGCTGGACAACGGTCCACGAAGATCAAGCCATCACTCTGTTCACTTTCGGCAAATCCAGCGCGAAGATTGCGCTGGTCGACCGGCTGGCCAGCGATTCGCTCATTCGAATCATGAGAAGGTTTGGCGGACTGACTGCAGTTCTTGCCGTTCGCATCGAGGGCCGGCTCGTAACCGGAGCAACCGTAACGGTTGTGGACCTGATGCGTGCGGAACGGCATGGCGCCACAGTTCCGGAAGGTCCATGCAAGACGCTGCTGTCCGCTTTCCTGTAGTATGATCCGGCTATGAAGGAGTCCAAAAAATGAGCGGCAGCAAGGGCATGATCCGTGGGGCTTCGCTGGCCTTTCTCCTTGCAGGAGCAGGAGTTGGGTTTGCTGCGGTCTATCCATGGATGCATAATCGGGCCCCTGAACTCGCAAAACCGCTTCCTGTGCTTCGGCCCCGTTCGGATTCGGCCTCAGACAGCCCAGAAGCCGCAACCCCGGCGCCCCTCGATCCTGTCCGGCTGAAGCAATTGGAAGATCTGGTTAAGAGCAACCCGTCGGATGTGGCGTCTCTGACGGAGCTTGGGAACATGCAGAACGATCACGGCAATTTCGACGAAGCAGTGAAATGGTATCGGCAGGCAGTCGTGCTGGAGCCGAAAAACATGGATCTGCACAACTATCTTGGAGAAGCACTCTTTCAGGGAAATCATATTGAAGAATCTCTCGCGGCCTTCAAAGCCGGCCTGGAAGTGAACCCAAGCAATCCCGAAACGCTCTTTGATTATGGATACGTTCTTCTTATGGGGAAGAACGATACCAAAGGGGCGATTCAAAGCTGGGAAAAGCTGATTCAAACCAACCCGAAGTTTGATCAGCTCGATCGCGTCCGGCAGCTCATTCAAACCGTCAAAGAGCGAAGCCAAGAGAAATAATTCGTGAAACCGGAAATTATTGAAAAACTGCGGCGTGCTGTGGGGCGCGACGGGCTTGTCGTCGATGAGACCGAGCTCCTCGTTTATGAATGCGACGCGCTCGCCATTTTCAAACACAGGCCGGACGCCGTGGTGTTTGCACAAACAACCCAACAGGTATCCGATGTCGTCAAAATCGCATGTGAATACGGGCTTCCGTTTCTGCCTCGCGGTTCGGGTACTGGACTGAGCGGCGGAGCGCTTGCGGCGGAAGGCGGCATCATTATTGAAATGCAGAAGATGAACCGCATCCTTTCCATCGATGCGGAAAACCGCATTGCGGTAGTTCAGCCGGGCGTCGTCAATCTCAATATCACCCAGGCTACTGCGCCTTACGGCTTGTATTACGCACCCGATCCTTCAAGCCAGATGGCTTGCAGCATTGGTGGCAACGTGGCGGAAAACGCCGGAGGCCCGCACTGTCTGAAATACGGCATGACGACAAATCACATTCTGGCCATTGAAGCCGTTCTGGCCAATGGAGAGATAGTGCGGCTGGGCAATGCCGCCGGCGAGTGTGTCGGTATGGATTTGCTGGGAAGTATTGTGGGGTCGGAAGGCACGTTTGCCATCGTGACTGAAATCACGATTCGCCTGTTACCCAAACCTCAGGCCGTGAAAACGCTTCTCGCGGCCTACCATTCGGTGGAATCCTGCAGCCAGACCGTGTCGGACATCATTGCGGCGGGAATCGTTCCCGCAGCTCTCGAGTTTGTCGACGATAAGACGATCCATGCTGTGGAAGCGTCCGTGTTCAAGGCAGGCTACCCGCTCGACGCGCGGGCCGCGCTGTTGATTGAACTCGATGGTTTCCAGGACGGCATTGAGGAAATGTCGGATGCGATATCCGGAATTTGCCTGAAAAATCAGGCTTACGAAGTGCGAGTGGCCAAAAACGATCAGGAACGCGCGCAGTTGTGGCTTGGCCGAAAGGGTGCGTTTGGCGCAATGGGACGGGTCAGCCCCGACATGATCGTGATGGATGCCGTGATTCCGCGCACTCGCCTTCCGGATGTCTTGATGGAAGTCGATCGCTTGTCGGATCTCCACGGACTGGCCGTCGCCAATGTGTTCCATGCCGGCGATGGCAATCTGCATCCTCTGATCCTTTTTGACAGCCGCTATCCGGAACAGGTGGCGAAGATTCACGACCTGGGCGCGGCCATCATGAGAGTGTGCGTGGACGCCGGCGGCGCGCTCAGCGGCGAGCATGGCATCGGTGTCGAGAAAAAAGAATTTATGGGAATGATCTTCACCGACGACGATCTGGACGTGATGGCGGACGTAAAGCGTGTGTTCAATCCCACCGGAAAGCTGAATCCTTCCAAGATATTCCCCACCCGCCGTTCCTGTTCTGAAATCGGGCCGGCAACCACGACCAGCACGGCGGAAATCGCCAAGCGCGTCGAATCGATTCTGCTGAAGGGGAGATGAAATACTTGACGATTCATGTGAAGGAATGCCATCAAGAAATCCCTCTGCCAACGGGAGAGGGTTGGGTGAGGGGTACCGCACGTAAAAACTGTTACTTGTGGTACCCCT
>JBGPBY010000599.1:0-4256 GCA_041481485.1 Terriglobia bacterium | reverse complement strand
TGGAGTCGATCCGCTCCATTTTGCCGGTGGTCGACGAGTTCATCGTGAACGTCGGGCGGTGCGACGACGGCACGCTTGAGTTGATGCGCTCGATCGGCGATCCGAAGATCAAAATCGTGGAGTCCATCTGGGATGAGACGCTGCGAAAAGACGGACTGATCTACGCCCAACAGACCAACATCGCGTTGGCACACTGTATCGGCGATTGGGCGTTCTACATTCAAGCCGACGAGGTTGTGCACGAAGACGATTTGCCGGCCATCCAGGAAGCGATGCGCCGGCATCTCGGCAATCCCGAGGTGAAAGGGCTCCTGTTTCGGTATCTGCACTTTATCGCGGACTATTGGTCGACGAATCCCTGGTTCTATCACAAAGCCGTACGGATCATTCGAAACAACGGTGAAGTCGAGTCCTGCGGCGATGCCGTCGGATTTCATCTGAAGGCGACGCAGCAGTATCTCCAGAGCGGACCGAAGGGATGGATTGCTCCATCGAACGGGCGAGTCTTTCACTATGGGTGGGTGAAGGACCCTAAAACCATGACGGAAAAGAAACGGGAGCAAGTGACGGTCTACCATGGAGGCCACGTTCCTGAAGCAGAAGCCAAGCAACTTGCTCACGACAGCTTTCAGTTTGAAGACTATGCCATGCTCAAGGAGTTCAGTGGGTCACATCCAGCGGTGATGACGGATCGTCTCCGATCCTCCCGGCGCTGGGCAGCCCGCCGCAATCGCTGGCTCAATTTTCGGTTTTATCGGGAAGTCCTTCGACGCGGGTTTCGTGGCTAGGCGTAGCGGAAAGGTAAGATGATGAAACATTTGCCATGGTGGAGAAGGCCGTATTCAGCCAAGCGTTTGTTGGAAATCGGCCCGGGCCACAATCCATTCGCCGGGGTCACACATCTGCTGGAACGATATGTCTCTGATGGGCATGAGCGATGCGGAAATGCATTATTGGTTCCGGCGTCTGCAAGACTGATCGTCGGCGAGGCCACGGTCTTACCCTTTGCCAAGAGGGCGTTCGATTTTATCTATGCCTCGCACGTGCTCGAGCACGTGGAGGATCCCGTTCAGGCCTGCCGGGAAATCATGCGTGTGGGGGCGGCTGGGTATATCGAAACTCCATCGCCATTTCTTGAACAGGGGCTGGCCATCGGAGACGAGTCTTCTCCAGAGCATTGGTTTCATCGGTGGTTCGTGTTCTCACTGGGTAGCAACCAGCTGGTGTTCGAGCCCAAGTTGGTGGAGGAGGTGGCTCGTTTTTGCTCATGCCGGGATGGTCAGTTCCTCCGCGAGTTCTACGCAGCGGTTGATTTTCGTGAGGCCCAGCATTGTTTCCGTCGGACGGCGAAGACGACCATTTTCTTTTGGAAGTCGTCGTTTCAGGTCGAGGTGCGTAACCGGATGACGGACTGTCAACAAGATAAGCGTCCGTGCCGATTTTCCGGCATGAGGCACGCGCTCGTATCGAGCGGTAACGATCTTCTTCGTGCGGGCCGGGTGAGGCGGCTCACACAATCCTACCCGGAGGTGCGGGCGGTGTTTAAAAAATTTGGTCAGTATTCTCTGCTGGTGCACTAGATGGAATTATGCTGAGCATTATCGTAGCGGTGCACAATCAATTGGGGCACAATCAGCTCTTTCTAGAGGGAATACAGCGCTATACGACCGGCCCATACGAAGTGATCGTGATTGACAATCATTCGAGTGATGGGTCGGCGGAGTTCTTTGAGGCGAACGGGTGCCGGGTGATTCGAAACGATCGAAATCTCTGCTATCCAGAATCGATGAACCTCGGCTCCAACGTGGCGAGCGGAGAGTTTCTGTGCCACATCAACAACGATTTGTACGTCGCACCGAACTGGAACGGATTCTTGGTCGAGGTGATGGAGCGACATGGTCTGCATGCCGCGTCGCCGCTGGGGTTGGAAATGATGCCGACTGCCTCCTTGACCGATTGGATACAGGGGCGCTGGGCGGCAATCGGGCAAGGACGGCTCTCCAGTGGAAAGGGCATCGGCCAGCTGCGAACGATGATCCAGGCGATGTATGGCGATTGGGAGCGCTATTGTGCGGAGGCGCACCGTGCGTTTGCCGGAACGATGTTCGACGGGATCGTTGGATCCTGCGTCATGATCAGGCGATCGACCTATGACGTACTCGGCGGTTTGGACGAACGGATTCAGTCTGCTGACTGGGACTTGTACTACACCTTGCGCAAGCGCGAGCAGGTAATCGGAGATGTGAGGCGATGCATGGTCGTGGGCGCGTCGTTCGTGCATCACTTCATCCGAGCGACGGTCAAAAGTAAACGGGAGCCGTTTGCCTGCGGCCACGAACGATTGACGATCGACCGGAAGTGGAGCCAGGCCGAACAAGCCGAGTTGTGGTGTAAGCCGGCGGAATTTGCTGCATCGTCAGCCGGGCAGCGATTCGCTCGACATGTGGTGAAGCCTCTAAAGAAATTGGTCCAGGAACTGGATCGTGCCACCGCCTGGCGTCGGCTCTGGATCAGTCCCGATCGCGTGGTCTGGCAGTACCGTCGGAAGTTTGAGCAGGCCGTGACGCTGCTGCCCGGTGGAGTGCCGTCATGAATACTGCGGACTGGGGAAGTTTCCTGACAACATTTTCCTGAAGGAACTGATATGCGTCAAACGATTTCCTGCGCGATTGTCGTGTTCAATGAAGAGCGGAATATTCGTGAAGCGCTCGATTCGGTCGCGTGGATGGATGAAATCATCGCAGTCGATTCCTACAGTACTGACAAAACTGTTGAGATTTGCCGGGAGTTTACGCCGCATGTCTTTCAGCGCAAGTGGAATGGCTTTGGCGAACAAAAAAACTCCGCGATCGATCGTGCTACATCAGACTGGGTATTTATTCTGGATGCTGATGAGCGCGTCAGTGACGATCTTCATGCAGAGATCCAACGTGTATTAGAGACCTCCACCCCGGCAGGCCCGGTGGCCTATTCGCTTCCGAGGAAGAATTATTATTATGGGGAATGGATTCGATGGGGGGGGGTGTATCCGGATTATCAACTGAGATTGTTTCGGCGTGGCGTCGGTCGGTTAGATGATAGTGAGCCTCATAACCGGTTCGTGTTTGAAGGACTGCACGGAGATCTGACCAATGCACTCGATCATTACACGGAACGGACGATCGAAGACCACTTCAAGAAGTTCAATAATTTTACGACATTGGCGGCAAGAGAGCGCGGGAAAACGAAGAAGACGGTTCGATGGAGTGATCTGACAATACGTCCGCTGTTTACCTTTTGGAAGTACTATGTCCGAAGGCAAGCGTTTCGGGATGGAGTGCGCGGACTCATTATCTCTGTGTTCGCCAGCATGTACACCTTTGTGAAATATGCCAAGTTGTGGGATACCACCAGGCAGGCCGCCTCTCACCCGGACACCAAGTAGTGGGCACGCGAATTCTGTACGTGCATGGGATTGAGGCGATTGGCGGAGCGGAACGCGATCTGATCGCACTGCTGAAGACACTCGACCGTCACACGTGGGAGCCGCATGTGGTCTGTCCTGGAACAGGCCCGTTCAGAGAGCAACTCCACGCGACCGCTGTCCCCACTCATGCGCTGAGCTTTCCCCCCTGGAGAAAACCCCTTGCAGTGTTTCAGCGCCGATCGGCGGTCGGGCGTCTGGAGGCTCTCGTGGATCGACTCGACCCAGCCCTGATTCATGTGAACGACATCTGGTGGGTGCCCCATACCGTGAGAGCCGTCGCAAGCCGTGTGTCCCATCCCGTGCCGATCGTGGCCCATGTGAGACAGGAAATCGAACCGGTAAAGGTACGACGTTACGAACTTGATCGTGTAGAGACTGTCATTGCAATCTCTCGGCAGATTGAACAGTCGCTGATTGCAGGCGGGGTATCGGCGAAGAAGGTCCGGACCCTCTACAGTGGCATCGATCTTTCCGAGAGACAATTCACGCACGACGATCAGGCGATTCGCCAGATGATCGGGCTTCCGAATGGGGCCGTCTTATTGGGCACTGTGGCCAATCTATTTCTACGAAAAGGCTATGAGGTCATGCTTCGCGCTCTTCCAGCCATCGTCCGCGCAATACCCACGGTACATTATCTGATCGTGGGCAGTGACGATCATGACTATGCAAATCGATTAAAGCGGCTCGCTCAGGAGCTGAAGATTGCCGATCGGGTGCATATTGTCGGCTTTCAGGACCCGGTTCAGCCGTTCCTGGCTGCTCTCGATCTGTATGTGCACCCGGCACT
>JBGPBY010000598.1:0-4262 GCA_041481485.1 Terriglobia bacterium | reverse complement strand
TCACCCAACCCTCTCCCGTTGGGAGAGGGATTTCTTGATGGCATTCCTTCACATGTTTCCCTTTGTACGTTGTTATTCCCATCAATTCACCGGGTGCTTCCTGGCAAACTCCAGCCAGTACCGGTCCTCCAGTTCTCCGACATCCATTTTCTTTGACGGATCCCGCATCGCCTGTGCCAGCTTCATCTGCTTGTTTGCATCGATCCACCACATTTGCGGAATTCCCGGACCGCCCTGATCTCCGAAGTAGTCGCCCGTTCGCGACCAGTGGCCTTGCGGAAAGCCAAACTTGTTCCAATACAGGACTCGCGTGAATGGCGCGTACCACAGCAGGACGTACTGGTAGTCATTGGCAACAATCCCGTCAATCTCCCGAATGGCTTTAATCCGATCTTCGACCTTGAACATCTTGTCGTATTGCCGGCACAACTCATCGACGCGCGCATTCTTAAACCCGGTCGTGTTGTTATTGTTGAGCTGGTCGGCGAGTGCGGACGCAAATTCCGTTTCCGGATTTGGGAAAACCAATCCTCCCCATGACTGGAAACTCATCTGAAAGCGCCGCTCTGCGTCCAGCTTGAACTGAGTTTCCGGTGAAACCATCCGGAGGTTCAGCGTAATTCCGACCTTTTCCAAATCCTGCTGATAGATCGTGAGGTGCGGTTCCCAGGTTTTGTATGCATACAGAAGTTCGACGACGAGCGGTTTGCCATTCTTAGTTAGCCGACCTTGTGCATCGCGATCCTTCCATCCGGCTTCCGCCAGAAGTTTGATCGCGGTTTGCGGATCGTAGACATTCTTCGGATTCTCCGGATTTGCATAAACCGAGCCGGGAAAGTAGGAGTTCATTTCCGTGTATTCGTTGTACGCAATTTTTTCGATCATCAACCGCCGATTGGCAAGCAGCGTAAAAGCCTTGCGCACCCGCAAGTCATTAAAGGGCTCGGTACGGGTGTTCATGGCAAATCCGGCCGTGCCCACCGGAGTGTCGTTAAAGACTTTCCTTTTCTGTACCACCCCGCGTTTGACACTGTCGAAATCGGTGTCATTCACCCACTCTCTTGCCGAGGCGGGAATGTAGTAATCCAGCTCACCCTTTTTGAACATTTCGAAAGTAAGCGGCTCGTCACGCACGACAATGTAGTGGAGCTCGTCGAAATTTCCCACCCCGACACTGGCGCGAGCCTTTTGGGCCCAATAATCCGTTCGGCGTCTGGCAGTAATCGACTTTCCCTTGACGACATCTTCCTCACGGATGGTATAGGCGCCTGAGCCGGGAATAACTTTAAAGTTATAGTCCTTCAGGTACGTGCTGCCCTTGATGGATTTCAAAATTGGAGCAGGCATGATGGGCAACCCGGAAAAATAGAGAAAATTTCTCCAGTTCAGTTCGCGGGCCTGAACACGGACGATGTACTTGCTTTCCGCGACCGGGCGCTGCATTTTCGAAACAGTCATCAGGTAAGCCGGATCCTGCAGGCTCTTGTCCATGAAGAAATCAAAAGTTGCGACGACATCGTCTGCAGTAACCGGGGTTCCGTTGGAATAGCGAGCGTTTGGATTGATCCGAAAACGGTAGGTCATCTGGTCCTGGGAAATCTGCCAATGGGTCGCCAGGGCTGGAATGTAGTGCAGCGTGCTGGGTTCCATGCCGAGGAGGGTCTCATAGACCATCGATGTCACTCCGTTATTGAAGGCAGAGTTCGCTTCCGGACCCGCAATCCGAAGCGTGCCCGGAAAATCGAGCACCACGTCTCGCAAGACGCCGCCCTTCACCGCCCGCGGATCGCCGATCAGATCGAAATCGGTGTTTGTCTGCCAGCCGTCGCCTTTGAAACCCTTGCCGCCCTGTTCGGCAGGCACGGAAGGATCCGCGCCGGTATCGGCATCGGGAAAAACAGGGTAGTCGTTCTTATTGTAAGAAACGTTGGCCGCAACGCCGGCTGGCGAGGATGCTGAATCTTTCGATTCCGGAGGCGCTGAAGGTCCGCAGCCCGCAAGGCATGCCAGGGCCACAATCACGACAACGCCGGCAAAACGATGATGATTGCGTTCTACAGCCTGAAACACCCTAGCTGTGGCTCTTGGCATATTCCTGCCAGTAATGATCCTCGACAGGACCACTCTCCATTTTTATGGAAGGATTGGCCATCGCCTCTTTGAGCTTCGCTTCCTTTTGCGGATCGATCCACCACAGCTGCGGAATGCTGGGACCGAGCGATCCGTAGAAATCGCCCAGATTTGAAAGCGTGCCCTTTGGCATCCCAAATTTGTTCCAGTATGCAAAACGTTCGGCGGGAGCGTACCACTCCATCACGTAGTGATATTGATTGCTCAGAATGGAATCCAGCTGACGCAAAATCTCGACGCGTTTCTGTACGTCAAATGTCTTGTCGTATTCATCGCAAAGCTGATCGACGTGCGGGTCTTTGAATCCGGAAATGTTGTTGGTGTTGAGCTGGTCCGCCAGTGTGGATTTGTACTCCGGCCCCGGAATCGGGAAAACGCTGCCCGCTACCCAGCCTGCGGATACAAAATCAAACTGGCGCTGCATTTCCATCTTGAACTGGGTTTCCGGTGAGACGAGCCGAAGATTCAGCGTAATTCCAACTTTACCCAGGTCCTCCTGAAACACCGTCAAAAAGGTCTCGCTTCCCTTGTCGCGGTACATCAGTTCGAGTTGAAGCGTCTGCCCTCCCTTGGTGAGGCGTCCCTGAGCGTCACGATCTTTCCAGCCCGCGTCTGCGAGCAGTTTCAATGCTTCCTGGGGATTGTATAGATTCTTCGGATTGTCGGGATTCTCGTAGATCGTGCCGGGGAAAAACGAATTGATCGGATAATATTCCTTAAAGAAGAGCTTTTCGATGAGCTTTTGCCGATCAAACAAAAGCGTAATTGCCTTCCGCATCCGAATATCGTCCCATGGCTTTCGCCGGGTATTGAATGCCATGAACTGAAGATTCGCCGGAAAACTATTGAAGACTTTCGTCTTTACCAGGGATCCATTTTGGAACCTGTCGTAATTCAATTCTTCGACCCATGTCTTGGATCGGTTTACGTTGTAGGCATCGAGTTCGCCCTTCTTGAACATTTCAAAGATCAGGTTGTAATCGCGCACCACAACGTAACGTATTTCATCAAAGTTATAGAGACCCGCATTGGCCCGGTACTTCGCGGCCCAATAGTCGGGTCTGCGCCGGAGGCTCAGGGATTTGCTTTTGATCACATCTTCCGGCTTCACGATGTACGGACCTGTGCCGGGAAGCAGTTTGAATTGGTAATCCCGGATGTAGGCTGCTCCGTCCATGTTCTTCAAAATCGAAGATGGGAAAATGCGAAGCCCGTTGGCAAAGATATCGAATTTTTGCCAGCCCAGTTCTTTGGATTTCACGTGGACGATGTACTTGCTTTCGGCGACTGGCGTTTCGTACTTTCCAAACACTTCAAGATTTCCGGGATCCTGAAGCGTCTTGTCCGTCATCAGCTTCCATGAGGCCACGACGTCGTCGGATGTGACCGGAGTTCCATCAGAGAACCGGGCATTTGGATCGATTCGAAATCGGAATGTCATCTTGTCGGGAGAGATCTGCCAGTGCGTCGCAAGGGAGGGCATGTACTTCAAAGTGGCGGGATGCATCCCCAGAAGCGTCTCGTACGTCATGCTCATGATGGTCGCGTTGAGCTGGGAGTTGGCTTCCGGGCCCGCCATGCGAAGCGTCCCGGGAAAATCCAGAATCGCATCGCGGTACAGACCGCCCTTGATTGCACGAGGGTCACCGACAAAATCAAAGTCCGTATTGGTCTCCCATCCTTCGCCTTTGAATCCTTTTCCACCCTGTTCTGCAGAAACCGCGGGATCGGCGCCGGCATCAGGATCGGGAAAGACGGGGTAGGTATTTTTGTCAACGGAAGCGGTAGCTGCAGCGGGCGAGGCGGTTGAAGTTTCCTTGGGTTTTTCCGGAGTCGAACCGCTGCCGCATGAGGTCAGCAGTATTGCGATGCACACAAGAATTACGAGGCTCCACCGTCTCCGCATGAGTCAACCTCCCAGTTAGAATTGCTGCCGATTCGCGATACTGCAGTGCAAATTGCCAGCTGTTAGACATCTTAATTGAGTGAGGGTTACACTTTCCAATCATGAGTTCTCGTTCGGCTTCCGTGCTGCCAGAAATCGAAGACGATGTTTCCGAACGCGTACAGCCTCTCTACCACGTCATTCTGCTCAATGACGAGGATCACACTTATGACTATGTGGTGGAGAT
>JBGPBY010000597.1:0-4277 GCA_041481485.1 Terriglobia bacterium | reverse complement strand
AGGAGGGGACTTTCCCATGGACCTGCAGTTTCTTCACACTTTCACAGACCGCGCCAACAGTTTTGCACTTCTTACGAAGTCCAGTCGCTCAGTTTCGGGACCCTCAATTCTGAGGTAGAATCCCGCCCATGCCTATCTACGAATACGCATGTTTGTCCTGCAAGCACGAGTTTGAGTACCTGCTGATTCACTCGTCACCGAAAGCATCCTGTCCGTCGTGTGGAAGCAAAAAGCTGCAGCAAATGATTTCGAAGTGCGCGGTCAGTTCGGAAGGCACGCGGCAAGCTCATTTTCAGGCCGCGAGAAAAGTTGCTACGAAGGCCGGCAAAGAAAAACAGTACGAAGAACACAAGGCCGCGCACCACGACGATTGATGTTTGATACCACGCGTTGGAGTATCGTTGCGGCGGCTGGGAGCGAAGATTCGCTGGCGTGCCGTGCAGCTATCGCTGCGCTATGTGAGATGTACTGGTATTCGTTGTATGCCTACGTGCGCCGGCGGGGAGCGGATGCCGACGACGCGCGCGACCTGACCCAGGGATTTCTGGCAACACTGCTGGATCGCCGCCATTTTGAAAAGCTGCAAAAGGATCGCGGCCGGTTCCGCGCTTTTCTCCTCGCCTCGTTTCAGAATTTCCTGGCCAATGACGCCGTACGCCGCCAGGCGAAGAAGCGCGGCGGCGACACGACAATCCTCTCGCTCTCGTTCGAGGATGCGGAAGGACGATATCGTTTCGAACCTGCAGATCTGCTGACACCCGAAACGCTATACGAACGCCGCTGGGCCCTGACTGTGATCGATCAAGTCCTCGCGCGGCTGCGCCAGGAATGGGAGGAGAAGAAGCGGGCTGCGGAATTCGACGAATTGAAAGCCTGCCTTCTTGGCGAAGGTCCCGACGGCGGTTACGCCGCGATTGCAGCAAGGCTGAATCTGACCGAGAACGCGATACGCGTGTCCGTCCACCGCCTGAAGCGAAAGTTTCAGGCCCAGTTGAAACAGGAGATTGCCCAAACGGTATCCGATCCCGCGGACGTCGACGACGAGATCCGCTACTTAATTCGCGCTCTGAACGCGTAACATTCCCTGTACATTCTGTATTTCTTTAGCATGGGAGATGTTACCAACCCGTCACCGGGATGTGCGCGCTGCGGCAAACCCTTACCTCCGGACATCAAAGAAGGTCTTTGTCCTGCTTGTCTGCTGGCAGCCGGCTCCGAAACGCTGACCGAGAGCATTCACAGTGCGCCCACCGCATGGGGTGGCGATGCGTCTACTGCCGGTGAAGGGCTGCGCCTTATCGCGGGACAACCGTGGGGACCTTACCGGATCGGCCGCCTGCTCGGCCGTGGCGGCATGGGCGAGGTCTATGAAGCGGAACACACGAAAACGGGCCGTCGTCTCGCACTGAAAATCCTGCGGAGCCGATTGCAGAATGCCGAAGAGCGCGAGCGGTTTCTTCGCGAAGGACGATTGGCCGCGTCCATCAGTCATCCGCATACCGTCTACATTTTTGGAAGCGAGGAAATTTCCGGCACACCCGTTATTTCGATGGAACTGACGCCGGGCGGAACCCTGAAGGATCGTGTCGCGGCGAACGGTCCGCTCGCACCGGCAGAGGCCGTCGATCTGGTGTTCGACATTCTCGGTGGATTGGATGCCGCTCAAGCCGCGGGCATTTTGCATCGCGACATCAAACCTTCGAACTGCTTTCTTGACGATCAGGGGAACGTCAAGGTCGGAGATTTCGGATTATCCATCTCCACTCTTGCGAGGGACGTCCAGACCGACACCTCCGTCAGCGGTTTTCAGGGCACGCCCCAATTTGCGGCTCCGGAACAACTGCGCGGCGAACCTCTGGATCTGCGCGCGGATATCTACGCTGTGGGCTCGACCCTGTACTACCTGCTCACCGGCCGCCCGCCATTCGAGGCGCCCGGACTGCGTGAACTCACGAACAAGGTGACAACGGAGGAGCCTGCGTCTCCGCGATCGTTTCGACGCGAGATACCTCCAGGACTTGCGTCCGTCGTCCTGCAATGTTTGGCGAAAACCCCGGAGGAGCGCCCGTCATCCTACTCCGAACTTGCGAACGCGCTGCGGCCGTATTCCTCTCGAGGCGATGTTGCAGCCGGACTTGGGGTGCGGTTCCTTGCCGGCGTTGTGGACAGCGTGCTGATCTGGACGTTTATGGGACTCGTGGCCTGGTCGGCCGGCATATCTGCTTATCAGAATTCCGTGCTTCAAATCCTGGCATTGATTCCCGCTTTCGCGTACTTCCTCATGGAAGGCTACTGGGCGACGACGCCTGGAAAACGCCTGTTCAAATTACGAGTGGTATCGGCGGAAGGAGGACTGGCTTCGTGGAGTCGAATTCTCCGGCGGCATCTGATCTTTGACAGCCCTTATATCCCCGTCGTCGCTCCCATCGCGGTAGTGGGCTTCGCCCGCTATGATGCGTTCCTGGCAGGGAATCTCGTTTTCGCGTCCCTAATCTCTCTCGGTACGCTGGCTGTTCTTGCACTGTTCTTTTCGACGGCTCGCCGCCGCAACGGATGGGCTGCGATTCACGATCTGGGCAGTGGCACGCGGCTCGTGATGCGGCGCAGTTTGGATGAACGGCAATCCCCGGTACTGGAGTCCGGCCGGACTGCAGGGGAGAACACGGCAAGCGCAGATCTTCGTTTCGGGCCATTTACCGTCTCGAATCAAGCCGCGTCGCATGATGACGGTCACGTTTATGTCGGGTTCGATCCTGCGTTGAGGCGGCGTGTTTGGATACGCACGCAGCTGCCGGGCACACCAATGATCAGCGACGCTCGACGCGACGCGTCACGAACGGGACGGTTGCACTGGTTATCCGGAAAGAGATCGCCGGATGAAAACTGGGATGCGTTCGAAGCGCCGGACGGCCAACCGTTTCTTGCCCGACATGAGCCGGCATCATGGTCGGCATTGAGGTTGTGGCTGCTGGATCTCAGCGCCGAACTGCAGATCTCGATTCATGAGCAGTCCCTCCCCAAACTGAGGCTCGATCGCCTTTGGCTCCGTAGCGATCGAAGACTCGTGTTGCTCGACTTTCCTGCGCCAGGATTCTCAACGGAATCCGGACTGGATCTCGAACCCACAGCGCTGTTGCACGCCGTCGCTGCCTACTGCCTGCCAACGAACAATCCGGGCTCGGCGCCGCTCTCGGCGCGCGCCATGATTAGAAAGTGGTCCGGTTCGACGCCGACTGCCATTGAGGAGGCGCGCGCTTCGCTCATCAGAATCTCCTCATTGGATCGGATTCCGAGATGGCGCCGTGTGATGCCTTCTATTTTCGTGGCTCTTCCATTTCTTCTCTTTATCGGAGCAGATTTTTTCATCAGGCCAGTGATGGCACGGCTCATGACACCGGAAAAATCAGAGATGATCGATCTCCTCGAGTCCTTGAACTCCCGGCCCGTGGCATTTGAGCCCCGGCTCGACGATCCTGCGTATCGCGCGGAAGTGGAGATCTACCTCGCCGGCCGTTATGCCGATGCGCTTCGAGATCAGACCTTCTGGGATAGTCCGGTTGGACAAGGCGTGGACAGCGAGATCAATCACCGCTTGGGAACCGCACACCTTCGCGAGATGGCGGCGGAAATCGTCGCACGCCATCCTGTTGTTACCGCTGAGGAACTCTCTCACGCGACAAACACGATCTCCGCACAGCTCCGGAATTCGAAGGCTGCTGCGAACGAACCCGGTGATCTCCGCCGCTCATTGTTTAGCTCGGGATTTGCCTTTGGCGTGCCGCTTTTGCTGTGGAGTCTGATTTCGGCGCTGATTTTCCCGGGAGGCGTTGGCATGCGTCTGACGGGACTCGCTCTCGTGTCGCACGACGGCAAGGAAGTCCGCCGCTGGCGCTCGGTGATTCGCGCGGTTATTCCCTGGGTGCCGATGATGGTTTGGATTCGGCTGGTGCTCAAAGCAAACCTCTCCCCCGGCACACTCGCCTGGGTTTGGACATGGCCGGGACTGGCTTTGGCTTTCATTCCTCTGATTGTGGGAGCGATCTGGGCAATTGCTCGCCCGAACCAGGGACTGCATGACCGCATATTGCGAAACTGGATCGTTCCGCGATGAAGATACGGAATGCACAGATCACAGGACTGCGACGAAGAAATCCCTCTCCCAACGGGAGAGGGGGCCGCGTAGCGGCCGGTGAGGGGTACCGCAAGTAAAAATTTTTACTTGAGGTACCCCTCACCCGGCCTTCGGCCACCCTCTCCCGTTGGGAGAGGGATTTCTT
>JBGPBY010000596.1:0-4278 GCA_041481485.1 Terriglobia bacterium | reverse complement strand
CCTCACCCGACCCTCTCCCGTTGGGAGAGGGATTTCTTGATCGCATTCATTCACAAGTTTCATAGACTCGGTTTGCGATTGATTCGCCAAGGAGAACTCCATGCTGAATCCTGTAAAGGTTTTGTCGCTTTGCCTGCTGCTTGCGGCTGCTGCGGTGCAGCCTGCCACTGCCGTAGTGCAGGTCGGCACGCTCGACGAGCTGGCGCGTGATGTCGACCGCGCCGAGTCGATGCGCGCCGTGAAGAATCTCCAGCGCACGTATGCGCAATACTCGCAATATGGCCTGTGGAACGAGATGGCGGATCTGTTCGCCAGCGAGGCCACCTACATCTTTGATGACGAAACGATCAAAGGCCGCAAGGCGATCGGCGACTACCTGACTTCCCATGAAGGCGGTGGCCAACAAGGCCTCCAGCCGGGTGCGGTGCATTCCCAGATCATTGACCATCCGGTGGTGAATCTGTCCGTCGATGGCGAGTCCGCCAAGGGCCGCTGGTATGGCTTCTTTCTGCTGAATGACAGCCATGGCAATGCCAGCATCCAGGGTGGCGTGTTTGAAAATGAATACGCGCGCGAAGACGGCAAGTGGAAAATCCGCGTGCATCGTTTCCATCCCCAATATGACGGCCCCTACGAATCCGGTTGGAAAAACTGGAAAGGGCAGGATGTCGGAATCCTTCCCTATCACTTCACACCGGACCAGAGCGGTATTCCCATTCCTGCCCCTGTTGGCGCAGCACCAAAGAGCAAAGCCTCGCTGGCGGAACTGGAGGAACGGATCGCAGTGATGAACGACGAAAGCCTGGTGCGCAATCTTCAGGCGTCCTATGGCTACTACGTCAACCGCCGCATGTGGGACGACGTCACCGATCTTTTCACTGCCGATGGCGTTTATGAAGTCGGCGGTGTTGGTGTGTACAAAGGCGCTGCAGGCGTACGCAAAGCCGTGGAGCGCATGGGACCCTCGGGACTCACGCATGGCGTGCTCAATGACCGCCTGCAATTCGACACCGTGGTGAGCTTCGCTACGGGCCGCCGTGAGGCGCATGTCCGCGGCATGGAATTGGGTTTGTTGGGCGAGGCCGACAAAGGCGAGGCCTTTTGGGAGGTCTCGGTTTTCGACAACCGTGTCGTGAAGGAAGACGGCTTGTGGAAAGTCCGCGAAATGCGCGTGTTTCCGCTGTTCCGCTCCGAATACAGCAAGGGCTGGGGCAAGAGCCGCATCGTTGAAACGGTGCAGGCAGGAGCACTGGCGCCCAGCATGCCGCTGCCTGCCGATGATTCAGGCAATGCCGGCGAGCAGGACAGAATCATTCCCGCGTTTGTTGCGGCGCATCCAGTAACAGGCAAACCCGTGGCTGCGCCGAAGGGCTTGAAACTCGTGGCCACGAAATCGCTCACCGCCGCGATCGCCACACCGCCGGCGAAAAAAGCGTCAACCGACAGTGCGGCGCGCATGAAAGAAGCCGCACGCAAGGTAATGGTGGCGACAGCCTATGACGCTGCCGAACATGTTTCATCGTCCTACGGGTTTTTTGCCGATGATTCCCAATGGAACTGGCTGTCGGAGCTGTTCGGCAAAACCGGTACCAAGCAAATTCCATTTGCCGGTTACTACACCGGATACGACCGCATTTCCCATGGGCTGTTTCTGGAATACGGGGATCCAGTCAGCTTGAGCACGAAAAAGGCCAGCATTGCATTCCACTGGCGCATCCAGCCGGTGATCAATGTCGCGCCCGATGGCCGATCGGCTCGTGTGCGCACCTATCTGTTCCATCCAAATACATCGAAGCAAGGCTCGGGCACACTGTTCGGCGCCATGTATCCGGACGATCATCTGGTTTTGGAAAACGGCATCTGGCGGTTGTGGAACCTGTCGCTTGACGAGCCTTACTTTGAAATGCCGAACTGGAAAGGCGGCTGGTCTGCCGCCAGGGATAGAGCACCGGCTGTGGCACAAGCACCGCGCGGCACGCCAACACCAGCACCCGCGCCGGCACCAGCGGCGGCCAACCCCAATGCAGCGCCCCGGCCAAGACGATTCGTCGGCGCGGCGCTGGTCGCAGAATATAGACCCGATGTGCCGATTACCGAGCTGGGCAAACTGCAGGAGCATTTCCGTGGTGGCACCGGCGAAGCGTGGGAATGGCCAAAGATTCTGCCGATGTGGTGGGGCTATAAAAACCCGGTCAGCGGCCGCCAGCCCGAGTTGTTCCTGCCGGACTGCGTGCCGTGTGGATACTCACCCAACATGAGCATGGTGAAGCACGGCTATCTGTTGCCGACGACGGATCCGGTGAAGAGCGACGATTGAAGTCAGGGTCCCCGCGCTGCGGGGCTCTTTCGTGGGGGGATCCGGATACTGTCACACCGACAGTGAAGACATTTTGAGGATCTGGGGACAGCTTCGGAATTCGGAGGCTGTTCCCAGATCTCTCAAAATAGAATTCATCGATGTCACCTGGTTCCAGAAAACACTTCTACGGTTTGCCGACATCAGCAAGATCCGTTCAGAAATGCTCTTTATTAAAGCGAGACTCGACACACGGGCAATAGAGCAGTTTCTGAACCACACGACGCTCTATCTTCCAGGTTCTTTTGACTTGTGTCCCCATTCGTTCGCCAGTTGCGGTTTACTTAGCCCCCTTGGACTCCGGTTCCGGCTCGTAAATCTCCGTGACGCCGGTAAACAAGGCCTTGCCGCTGGCATCCTTGACGGTCGTTGCGATGGCGATGTCCGGATAATTGCGGGCACCAGAACCAGTCACCTTGACGTGGTCGCCGGGTTTCAACGAATCGCGGTTCCATCCCCGGCGCATCAGGGTATTGGGACTCGGAAGTTCGAAATGCCAGTTCACCTTTTCACCCTTGGCGTTGGTTACATCCACGTGGATCCATGCGTGCGGGCTTTTCCATTCCACCTTGCTGATCGTGCCCTCCACTTCCACTTTTTTTCGCGAATCGTACTCCGATTGCGAATGATGGGCCCAGGCGGCAGGGACGAGTGCAAAGCAGAAGGCGGCAATGGATGTTAGAGCTATCGTAGTTTTCATTTTTTGTAGAGCTTGACGTCCTGTTCGTTGTCCATGCAAATCTCTTCCAGCATCTGAGTGTCTACCTGCACTGCCATTTCGATCGTGACCGACCAGGGCTTGGTGTAGGCCTTGGGATCATTCACGGCAATTTCGATCTGCATGAGTCCGAAACTGACACGCTTCAGCCGCTCGGTGATGCGGGCCGATTCGGTCACCGGACTGCCCTGGATATCGAGCCACATGTCGTCACGGATGCCGTTGGTTTCGATGACCAGCGTATCGCCTTCCCAGTGTCCGGTGGAGTAGCCGTTCCAGGTCGGGTTCGGATTCTTCGGCAGCGGTCGTCCGTCCAGATACACTTCGCGGTAGGCCGCGTTGAATTCATGCAGAACCACCATCATGCTGGGCGTCTGCACGATTCTCATGTACTGCGGCAGTGTCCATGCGCGCGGGAAGTTCGGTGGCATGCAGTAGGTATGCGGATCTTCCCTGCCGCCGTTGGCGCGCCGTGTCTTCATTTGTTCCACGGCCCACTCGGTATAGGGCAGGCCTCCCGGCAGTTTGATGCCCAGATTGATCTGCTCGCGCGCCATACGCTCTTCCTGGATGCAATCTCCTGTCCGGCAGTTATCCCTGGAGGGGACATTGGCGAACCACATGCCGGAAAGATCCGGCTTGCCATCGGGTGTGCGTGGGGCCGGCGCCTTGAGGTCCGGAGCGCCGCTGGCCAGACGCGGAATTCCCGGAGTTGGATACCCAAGCCACTGGGACAGGCCTGTAGCCGGTGTGGCCAACACGAACAGCAGCATTGCCGGCCATAGCGTTCTCAATCGCGAGTTGCTTTTGAATTGCGATGGGTGTTTCGTTGTTTGCATCGGTTTTTGACTTGCTCTGACGTTTGGGACAGATGGGGAGGATTCTAGACGAGGCGAAAACAAAAAGAACAGCAAAGAATCCTTGCTGGGCCGCTCCGAGTTATCCAAGTTCCAAGAACGTCGCTTCGTCCTGGTCAGCGAAATGCACTATATCAGCGTGACATTGACGCAAAAGCTGAGCGATTTCCTCCGTACTGCAATTTCCGAATCCAGATCACCTTCGGCGGCGCGCCCAGAAGTACGCTTAGGGCTTGCGCAAAAATAACTTGGCAGTATCTGTTCGGCATTAGAGTGAGGATCTGACCAATGTTCAATTCCCGATGCTCAATTGTCATCCGAAGTGGAAGCCGGAATGCCAATCGTTT
>JBGPBY010000595.1:0-4279 GCA_041481485.1 Terriglobia bacterium | reverse complement strand
CCAAAACACTTCACGCCACAGAACGATCACGTCTATCAGTGTTTTACGCCGTAATGGGGAAAGAATTTTTTTGCCCGAATCAAAGCGAAGGTCATTGCCCGTTGGGAGAGGGATTTCTTCAAAACCGGCGGCCACGCCTTGGGTACGGCTCGACGTAAATAACTGCGGGTGCAGGCGCCGGTGCGTATAAGACCGGAGCAGGAGCCAGGGGGCGAAGCCGCGGAGCCCGTTGGGGTGTGTTGTAATCGGCTGCGGTTACGGGAACAAAAACCTGCGAAGCAATCACGGTGGAAATTGTGACCGGGTCGTCCAGACGGAAGGCGAGCGTTCGTTCGGAATCAATTTGCGCAGAATCGCCAGGAGTGGCAAGCACGCCGGCGGCCCCGGCTCCCGCGCCGATGCCGGCGCCCATCGCTGCTCCCTTGCCGCCATCCACACCTGCACCAATGAGCGCTCCGAAACCCGTCGTTGCGGCAATGACTCCAAAATCCCGCCCGGTTGAGGGTGCAGCCTCGTTCCGAATCAACTGCGTCTGAATAGGAACCTGCTGACCATCCACCAGCACCAGTTCTCCCAGCTCAAGAGCCAATTCGGATTTTCCCTTAGCGTTGCCGGATCGCATTGCGGAGACCACGCGGCCGATCACCGGCTGACCGGCTCTGGCCACAACCCAGCCATCCACCACGATGGGCTGGCGGAGCGATGCGGTGAATTCGTCGCCGGAATGGGAACGATCGCTGGAAATCCGATCGTTGATATTGACGGCGATCAGTGTCCCCAGGGGAATGGTCAGGATCGGTGGAGCATGTTGGATAACGGCCGGCATCGGGGCCGGGTACAAGACCGGATTTTGCACAGGCACTGGGGTTGGGACGGCTACGGGGACCGGTTGCGGCGCAACCGGAACTGGAACCGGGACCTGTCCAAATGCGGAAAGAGCCGGAAGTGCTATGCCGGCAAAAACAACAAAC
This sequence comes from Terriglobia bacterium, assembly GCA_041481485.1. GTDB lineage: Bacteria > Acidobacteriota > Terriglobia > 20CM-2-55-15 > 20CM-2-55-15 > JBGPBY01. Next base: position 3,308 of record JBGPBY010000595.1, on the reverse strand, counting down.
CAACGGGCGCCGAATCTTGATGCTCGTTTCATGGAACTACTCCTCGGATCCTCGTAAACCCACGCGCCGCTTTAGACTTAACGCAAAATGAAAGGTTAGTTGATTGGCACGGCGATGATCTTGTATCTTCCGTCTCGCTCGATATTGAGAAGCACGCGATCGCCTGAACTCAGTTTATCCAGGAGCTGCTTCAGGTCTTCGCTGGTAGGAACGGGGGTCCCATTCGCATTGATGATGAAGTCACCGACCTGCAGGTCTGTGACAGGTCCCATCGATTGGACCTTGGACGCGACATAAACTCCCTGGGAGCTGCGAAAACCCCTGGATTTGGCGAAGGTGGTATCAATAGACAGCGCGAATATGCCGAGTGGTTCAATAACGAGATCACTGCTCAACTGGATTCCATCGGATGAGACGTCTTTGGAAAGCTGCCTGGCAGTGATATTAAAAGTTTTTGGCGTCGTCCATCCGGAAGCTCCCGGGCGGATCACATCCAGACGAACCATGTTTCCCTGTTTCGTCCCGGATATTTCTCTTTCCAGTCCCAATCGGGGATCTGTGGTTTTTTCATCGATAGTGACGCGAAAGAATGGGTCGGAATACCCTACGACGATGTCTCCCACCTTCAGCCCCGCAACATCGGCCGGGCCCTTCGGCTCGACATCTTCGAGATAGACGCCATAGGTGACCGGCAATTTCAGCTGCCGTACCCATTCCGCAGTAATATTCCTGGGGGAAATTCCGATGTCGCCGCGAACCACATAACCATTGTCGTGAAGCTGGTTATAGATATAGAAAACTGTCCCCGCAGGGACCGCAAAGTTCAGACCTTCATTCCCTCCGGAACCGGAAAGAATAAACGTGTTAATTCCCACGAGCCTTCCCTGAATATCGACGAGCGCACCGCCGCTATTACCGGGATTAATTGCCGCGTCTGTTTGAATGTAGTCGGTGGGATCCGATTCATTAACCTGCCGTACGCCCGCGCTGACAATTCCTTTCGACATGGAATTGCCGACGCCGTGCGGACTGCCAAAGGCAAAGACCGTCTCACCCTGTTGATAGGTCGTGGGATTACGCTGAAAAAACGGCAACCCTGTCTTTTCGATTTTGATCAACGCAAGGTCCGTTCTCTCGTCCCCTCCTTTGAATTCAGCGGGGACCTGCTCATCCGGCTTGCCATTGAAATGCAGGACCACCGTAATTCGTGGCGCTCCTTTGATCACATGTCGGTTGGTCATGATGTAGCCGTCCGCGCTGACGATAACGCCCGAACCAATCGATGGACCAGGAGACACCATGGCCGCAGACTCGTATTCCTGACCCAGAGTGGCTCCAAACCCCGATGCAATCACTTCGACAACCTGCAGATTGACTTTGCATGCCATCGCTCGGGTTTCATTCTGCTGCACTTCCGAAATCATCGCTCCCGCCATAAGCTGTTCGAACGCGGTCTTGGCTGGCGCCGTGTTCGAACTGCATGAGAACTGGGAGACCGCGGTACCTCGACCCCCTCCACCATTGGGAAGACCGAACTGTGGGGGCAGCTGGGGCAACTGTGGACGCCCCTGGGAGAAGGCAGTAGTCATCGTCAGCAGGACTGCTGCGACAACTATGACAATGGAGTACTTCCCCTGGGAGACGGGTTTCATACGCTGCATCTTATCGAAATCTCCGGCATCGGCGATAGTGGGTTAGTTTGAATCGCCCGTTTTTCGTTTTATCACTGTCTGTTATACGCGGTTGTAACAGTTTGTTAAATCGTTGGTGATGTATTCTTAACATCTGGGCCTGTAGAATCCACGCCCGTATGGAAAGGCATCGAGACGCAATGACGCTGACTATGAAGATGTTTGGGAAGCACCGCTTTCCCGGAAAGCTGTTCATTGTCGAAGGAATCGACGGTTCCGGCAAAAGCACTCAGGTCGCGTTGCTGCAGAAATGGCTCGAATCCGAAGGCTATGTCACGTTTTTCAGTGAATGGAATTCCTCGCCGCTGGTTCGCGATGTGACGCGGCGCGGCAAGAAAAAGCGCATGCTGACGCCGATGACCTTCAGCCTGATCCATGCCACGGATTTTGCGGATCGCAGCGAACACCATATCATTCCTCCTCTGAAGTCCGGTGCGCTCGTGCTTGCCGACCGTTACATCTACACCGCGTTCGCACGGGATGTCGCACGGGGAGTCGATCCCGCATGGGTGAGGGGCTTGTATCAATTTGCAGTGAAGCCGACCATCGGTTTCTACTTTCGAATTTCGCTGGATGAAGCCATGAAGCGAATTCTTGGCGGACGGGATGCCATCAAGTATTACGAAGCCGGCATGGACATGAAGCTCAGCGAGGACATCGAAGAGAGCTTCCGCAAGTTTCAAGGCCGGATCATCGAAGAATACGAGAAAATGGTCGCGGAATACGGCCTGGTAGTGATTGATGCCAGCCGATCCATCGAAGAGCAACAATCGCAGATGCGCCAGATCGTGACCGAAGCCCTCGCCGGCACAAAAAAGACAAGGATTCGCAAATGGGTCGATTTGAGTACTATGGTGAGAAAGGGTTCCCTGACGTAGATCTCGCCGAACTGAAAGGCAAACTCATCGTCATCGAAGGAACCGATGGCGTGGGCCGCTCCACACATACCGGACTTCTCAAGCAATGGCTGGAAAACAACGGCCATGCGGTCCTCGATACCGGCATGACCCGGTCCGCACTTGCAGGAGCGGGTCTGAAGGAAGCCAAAGAAGGCCACACGCTCGGCGCCGTCACCATGACGCTGTTCTATGCCACCGACTTCGCCGACCGCCTCGAAAACGAAATGATTCCCGCGCTGCGTGCGGGCTTTGTGGTTCTCACCGATCGCTACATTTATTCACTGATGGCTCGCGCCCTGGTTCGCGGCGCGGACCCGGAATGGGTGCGGCAGGTTCACGACTTCGCATTGAAGCCGGATATTGTCGTATACCTTCGCGTAAGCATTGAGGATCTCATCACACGTGTTGTCCAAAACGCCGGCTTCAATTACTGGGAATCCGGCATGGACTTGCATCTCGGCGATGATCTCTACGATAGTTTCGTGGAATACCAAAAACGTCTGCTGAAAGAATTCGACAACATGGCCGCACAATACAACTTTCAGGTGATCGAGACGTCGCCAAACATTGAAGAAGTGTTTACTCAGATCAAGTCGCGAATATCTCCACTGCTTCACTCGCCGCTGTAGGGGCAGTCGATCAAGAAATCCCTCTCCCAACGGGAGAGGGGGCCGCGTAGCGGCCGGTGAGGGGTACCGCAAGTAACAATATTTACTTG
>JBGPBY010000594.1:0-4283 GCA_041481485.1 Terriglobia bacterium | reverse complement strand
CCGGAAGACTGCGACACCGATACCCAGACCGATCAGGCTAACACTTCCATAGCTCCCAACGAACTCGCTTGCCCCCACAACAATTCGTGTAGGCAAAGGCAGCTGCACCTGTAGTCCATTGAACAAATCCGTAAACGCCGGAATGACCTTCCACAGAATGATGGTGATCACGGCGGCCGCAATGAAGACCACGGCAACGGGATAAACCATTGCTGATTTCACGGCGCGTTTCAGTTTGACGGACTTTTCAATGTAAACGGCAAGGCGCTGGAAGATGGTATCCAGGATACCGCCCTGTTCACCTGCAGCAACCATATTGGTGTACAGGTCATCGAACACTTTAGGCTGCGTCTTCATGGAGCCGGCCAGGCTGTTTCCGGATTCCACTTCGCGCTGCACGGCCTGAATGGCCGCAGCAAATTTCTTGTTTTCCTGGGTCTCGGCCAGGATCTGCATGCACTGAACCAGGGGCACTCCCGAATCGATCATGACGGAGAACTGCCGCGTGAATACGGCAATGTCCTTCCCTGTTGGAGCCCCTCCAAATTCAATCGAGCGCAGTCCGCCGATTCCGGACGACTTCTTTTCCGTGGCGTCCATGAGGAAGATCTGTTCGCGGCGCAGCGCCAGTGCCAACGCCTGTTTATTTTCGGCAGCACGTTCGCCCGTTATGGTTTCGCCCTGCCGGTTTCTGCCTTTAAAACTGAAACTTGCCATCGTGACCTCGAATTTCGTTTTAGAACGAGGACATCGCAATGCGAAGAAAAATCTGTTGGTGGCCGGGCCTGTGGATGCCATACCATGTTTGAGCCAATGAAAGTCTCGCCCAGGACCGTCAAGTTTTTCAGCGCCGGGGCATTGCTGTTCATCCTCATCTGCCTCGTTGTCATCCAGCAGGCGTTTGATCTCAACCCGTTTTTCAGACCGACGGACGCTCCAGACATTGTTGTCAGTTCCGCGCTGTCGGCTCTGGTGTTTCTCGTTCTGCTGGTATTTGGATTCGTGCTGTCACGGACCGTGTTCAAGGTCTGGATGGAACGCCGGCAACAAAAACCGGGATCACGATTCAAGAGCCGCCTGCTGATTGGATTGGTCGCGCTGGTTCTGGTGCCTGCAGCCTGTGTCATCGCCTTTTCGCTGGGTCTGCTGAATCGCAGCATTGACAAATGGTTCAGCGGTCCGGTCGACAGAGTCTTCGAAGCCACCACGGAGTACCAGCAGCAATGGCAGAAAGAACATGAACGATGGGCCCGCTCGACGCTTCAATACGTCGCAGCGAATCTGGAAACGCCCGCAGATCTGGATTCCGCACGAAAAACGTACAACCTCGACGCGTTGATGGTCATCGATGTCAAAGGCCGCATTGAAAACATCACTGCCGCAAACGGAGTCTCCACGGCCGGCGTTGAAAAAAGTGTGCTGCTTGCAATAGGAACCGAGGACGAAGTTTTCAAAAACTCCGCTTCCGGATGGATCGGAGCAATTCGAATTTTGAGGCCGGATGGGCCCAAAGTGATCGCGGCTCTCTTTCCGAGTCTTCAAAATATCGAAGGCAGCGATGCGAAAATTGCAGCGGAAAAAGTGAAATACGATCAGCTGACCAAACATCAGCGAAATTTCAGGGATACATACGTCTACTTTCTGGCTCTCATGACCGTGTTGATTCTGTTTGCCGCTGTCTGGGTTGGACTCTACCTGTCGAAGCGGATTACCGTACCGGTTGAAGCTCTCGCCATGGCCACGCGCGAGATTTCGGCTGGAAATCTGGACCACCGGATCAACATCAAGGCCGAGGATGAAATCGGCCTTTTGATCAGCCTGTTCAACAGTATGGCCGACAGACTCAAGAGTACGTCGACGGAGCTGGAGAATCGCCGGCACTACATGGAAGTCATTCTCGAAAGCATTCCGACAGGTGTGATCTCCATCGACAGTGAAGGGCATGTTCACACGCTCAACCGCGCGGCGCGCACGATGTTTGCAGTGGAAAACGCAGCCACGCTGGGCGACATCTTTAAGGGGGCTGATCTTCGCGAGGTTTCCAGACTGGTCGCCGACGCGCAGGAATCCTCGATGACAAGAGAGATCGGATTTGTCACTCCAGGGCGTCCGGGACACAGCGCCGTAACTGCGGGCCGTCTGGCAACCGGAGGCACAGTCCTCGTCGTCGAAGACCTCACCGAAGTGGTTCGAGCGCAGCGCGCGAGTGCATGGCGGGAAGTTGCGCGGCGCCTGGCGCATGAAATCAAGAATCCACTGACGCCGATTCAGTTGTCCGCCGAACGTATTGCACGAAACATCGAACGTCTGCCTGCGGCGACTCCGCGAATTTCAACGGTGATTCGGGAATGTGTCGGACTGATTGTCGATGAGGTATCCAGCCTTAAGAATCTGGTCGACGAGTTTGTCCGTTTTGCAAGGCTCCCCACCGTTGCTAGATATCCCAACAGTCTGCGCGAGCTTGTCGAAAAGACCCTCGCGCTATACGAAGGACGCATGGATGGAATATCGCTGACGCTGGTGCTTCCCGACGAATTGCCTTTGGTCCTGATCGATCCATTGCAGATGAAACGCGTCCTGATCAATCTTATCGACAACGCGCTTGAAGCGCTCTCAAATCAGCCGGACCGGGGACTGAGCATCATCGGCGATGTGGCGCGAGACGGAACGATGGTTCGCCTGAGGATCGAAGACACCGGCATCGGAATCACGCCGGAAGATCGCGAGCGTCTTTTCACTCCATATTTCTCGACGCGCAAGAATGGAACCGGGCTCGGACTCTCGATTGTCAGCAGAATTATTGCCGATCATGGTGGATATATTGGTGTCGAACCCAACAATCCCTGCGGAACTCGTTTTATTATCGAACTTCCAATATGTCTAGAATCCTCATTGTTGACGACGAACCGGGCATCCGTCAGTCGCTGAAGGGCGCCTTCGAAGACGAAGGCTTTTCCACGGAAACGGTCGCCAGCGGGGAAGCCTGCCTCGAACGGCTGGACCAGGTTCCTTTCGATCTGGTTCTTCTCGATATCTGGCTGCCAGGAATCGATGGACTGGAAACGCTGCGCCAGATGCGGGAACGTTTCCCGGAAGTCCGCGTGATCATCATTTCCGGTCATGCCACGATTGCCACCGCGGTAACCGCGACGAAACTTGGCGCCTACGACTTCATCAAGAAACCCTTGTCGCTGGAACATACGCTGCTCGTGGCGCGAAACGCGCTGGAGCACCGCCGTCTCGAACATGCACACGACATGCTTCGCCACCAGATCGAAGACCGCTTTCATATTGTCGGAGAGAGCATTCCGGTCAAGTCGCTGCGCAAACAAATCGCTGTCGTGGCGCCGACCAACAGCCGTGTACTGATCTATGGCGAAAGCGGTACGGGAAAGGAACTCGTCGGCAGGAACATTCACTTTTTAAGCAAGCGCGCCAACGCGCCGTTCGTGGAAGTGAACTGTGCGGCCATTCCCGAAGAACTTATCGAAAGCGAATTGTTTGGACATACGCGGGGATCGTTTACCGGAGCCAGTGACGCGAAAAAGGGAAAATTCGAATTGGCCGATGGAGGCACGTTGTTCCTGGATGAGATTGGCGACATGACCCTGAAAACTCAGGCGAAGGTTCTGCGCGCCGTCGAGGAGCAGCGTTTTCAACCGATCGGCGCTCCGGCAACGGTCCACGTGGATGTGCGCGTGGTCGCCGCAACCAACAAGAACCTCACGGCAGAGATCGCCGCCGGCCGTTTCCGCGAAGATCTGTTTTACAGGCTCAATGTGATTCCCTTTTTTGTTCCTCCCCTGCGAGACCGCCGTGAAGACATTCCGGTTCTGGCCCGATATTTCGTGCGGATGTTCACCAACGAACACGGTACGGGTCCGAAGGAATTCATGCCCGAGGCACTGGAGTCGATGACCGACTACTCCTGGCCGGGCAATGTGCGCGAATTGAGGAACGAGGTGGAACGGCTGGTGATCATGGTGCCCGAGAACTGCATCGAACCCCGGGATCTTTCGCTTCCCAACGGATCGTCGGCGCCGGCCTCCAATCTGCATGAAGCCCGCGCCAAATTTGAAAAGGATTTTATCTGCTCCAAGCTCGTCGAGAATAACTGGAACATCACGAAGACGGCGAAGCAGCTCGGTCTCGAGCGGAGTTATCTCTATAGAAAAATTAAAAGTTACGGGATTGAGAAGTAGGGGGCAGGCGTCAGCGGCGGCACGCCCCTTAACCACCGGCGTCAGCCGGTGGTTAAGGGAACGGCGCCCATTAAAAGATGT
>JBGPBY010000593.1:0-4285 GCA_041481485.1 Terriglobia bacterium | reverse complement strand
CTCTGCGTAATCTTCGCCGCCGTGCGGCATCTCTCGGATTCGAACTTGTGAGTCGTCAACAACCCGTCCCTAATCTTTCTTGAGGATACGGGGCAAGTTTCTTGGGAGACCGCGCCTACAGTTCGGAACGCATCCCTTTTTAGCAACCAGCGTAAGCCAGTGACAGATCAAGCAAGACCCCTTACCGCAAAACCTTCCTGAAATCGCGCCTCAATCTACGGACGGAAATAACCACGCCAATCGTACTCAGCATCGCGCCCCCGCTGCATAGCGCAATCACGCCGATATCCCAAAGCGGCCGATTGTAATACCAGAACGAGAAGTCCAGACTGTGCAGGCCGTGGTAGATCCAGCGCTGCAATCGCTCCCGCCGTTGATATCGGGCGACGATTTGCCCCATATGCCGATCGATATAAAACCAGGTTTGATCCGGGTCGCCAAACTTGACGCGCAATACCGGTAGTGTCGCTTCATCGCCGCGCGAATAGTAATAAGAGTCGTAATGCGGCAATTCCTGCGTATCGACGATTGGAATATCGGGGTTGGCTTCTCTCGCCCTGGCAATCAGAGAATCCGCTGAGAACGGATCGGAATGCACCTGAAGAGGCTGTGCGGCAACAAGGATTGGATCGAAAGCATCTCCACGCACGGCATAGTACGGATTCTCCTGAATTCGAAGAAACTCGACTTCCTTGATGGACTTTCCGGAGAGTACCTGTCTCCATTCCGCGGCTTTCACTGCGGGGAATTGCGACAGATCCAGACTTCCGCCGCGAAACGCCTCTGTCATTCCGTCGCCAAGACCTCCTTCCGATGCCCAGTCCCACGGCTCCATCGATAGAAAACCGCTGAAAACCCATGTGAGCGTGAATACTCCGAATATGGCGCCGGTAATGTAATGCCATCGCATCCACCCCGCGTATCGAATGTGAGGAGGCCGCCGGGAGTATTGAAGGATCGCAAGAAGGATCCCCATCGCAGCAACGATGGTTCCCACGCCCGAAGTCCAGAGCACCACCGATTGCCAGAGGCTGTTGTTGAGTCGAAGACTCTCCAGATACATCCAATGTGGAATTGCGGAGATCCATGCCAGCGCGCGCGAGTTGCGTGTCGTGACCATTCCAACTTCGGCGGACCGCCCGGAAACATAGATCTCGGTACCGGCGGCATCATCGAGATTGAATTTATGCAGGGGCAGTATTCGTCGATTGCCGATTGTCCACTGATCCGCCTCGTTCAGCGTATGGTCGAACCGAATAGCGGATTCCGGAATATTCAAATACCTGCCTGCGATCGTGGCGGCCACTTCAGGATTGGGCGGAACCATCAATTCGCCGCTGTCGGCAAACACAGTTTCCATCCGGGAAGTTGCAAATCGATAGGCGGGCCGTCCCTGCAGAGTCAGGAGAGTAAGACGCGGCGAAGGCCCGTCAATGCCGGCGCGTGTGGCGGCATCAGACGGGGTGATCTGAATGGAAGCCAGGTCGAGCGGCGGAAGGTGCTCGAGGCGGCTCTTCGCGCTGATTTCCGGCATCCCCTTCGCGTAGATCATCACAATTCCGGAGAGAAACCACATCACAAAAAGCAGACAAAGAAGGATACCGAGATAGCGGTGAAGCAGGATCAGCGATTTGCGAAGAATGCGCAGCATATGAAGCGGTGCGGTTATCGATCCGGGAGTGGCAGCGAGATTCTGAAAATACTGCCGCCTGCGCCATTCGACGGTTCGAGCGACAGTGTTCCGCCCTGTACCTCCACCCCGGTTTTTGCAATCGCAAGGCCGAGGCCGGTTCCGCCATGATCACGGGACCGCGATTTATCGACCCGGAAGAACCGGTCGAATACTCGGCTTTGCAGTTCGGCGGGAATTCCAGGTCCGTTGTCGATAACGTCGATTACGGCATTCTTCGCCAAGTGTGCGACCGATATCGTGATGCGGCCACCAGCCTGCGTGTACTTGATCGCATTGTCGACAAGGTTGATCAGCGCCTGACGCAGTACCAGACGATCGCCGTTCCAGTGCGGCTCGCCTTTTTCCTGCACTGTAATGGACTGTTGTTTTTCCTCGGCCAGAACTTCCAACTGCGCCGCGACTTCTTCGGCCAGAGACGACAGATTGATGTCTTCGTTGCTAAGCACGGCATCACCGGAATCGGCACGAGACAGCAGCAGCAGGCGGTCGACCAGACGCGACAGTCCGTCGACTTCTTCCAGCATGCTGCCAATAACCTCACGGTAACCTGCCTCGTCACGCTTCCCACGCAGGCCAACTTCACCCACGCTTCGAATTGCAGTCAGCGGCGTTCGCAGTTCATGAGAGGCATCGGAAGTGAATCGGCGCATCTGGTCGAACGACGATTCAAGGCGAGTGAGTACCTGATTGAAAACGGTGGCCAGTTTTCCCAGTTCGTCAGTCGGATTATCCACCGGCAACCGGTCCTTCAATCGATTGACGGTAATCTGCCGCGCCTGTTCCGCCATACGGTCCACCGGCGCAAGCGCACGCCTCGCCAGTGCGTAGCCGCCCAGACCCGACAGAACAATTTCGATGGGAAGTCCGAGCAGCAACAGATACAAAAACTGGCGCAAGTCGTTTTTAATCGGACTGACACGCTTCGCAACCTGCACGATCCGGGGTTGCCCGCTGATCAAGGCTCTGCCACTCATGACGCGCATTGGAGGTTTGGTGTAGTCGACGGAAATAATTCTTTCGTCGGGAACAGTAGCCATTCTGTCGCTGCCGGCAATGGGATTGCGCTTGGCCTCGGGTGTTTCGTAGATCACGTCGCCCCGGATATCGAAGACTCGGAGCCACGGGCTGTCGTCCTGTCCCGTTTCCTCATATGTTTTCAAATCACCGTCGGGCGCCTGGTGCAGCATATCCGATGCCCAGTCAAAGTCGACGCGCAGCTGGTCGTCGAAAAAATTCGACATCTTCCGGTTCACGAACAGGAAGACAAACGCGGCGTACACGGAGATCACGACCACCATCGCAATCAGATACGAAATGGTCAATCGGAACCGGACACTGCGCGGCCGGCGGAAGCCCTTCACGGCTCACCGTCCTTCAGCATGAAACCTACGCCTCGAACGGTATGAATCAGTTTGATCGCATGTTCGAGGTCCACTTTGCGTCGGAGTCGTGCAATGTGCACGTCGATGACGTTATTGAGCGGCGTACCCCGCATGGTTTCCTTCCAGACATCGCGGGCCAGAGTGTCGCGCGGCACCACCTGGTTTTCGTGACGCATCAGGTATTCCAGCAACTCGAACTCCCGTGCAGTCAGCTCGACGTTCTGTCCGGCCCGGGTGACCTTTCGCGTCACAAGATCCATATCGAGATCTCCGACGCCGAGGCGCAGCGTGTCCTTTGTGCGTCCGCGCCGCATCAACGCGCGGATGCGCGCAACCAGTTCCGCAAATGCAAAGGGTTTTACCAGATAGTCGTCGGCGCCGCTGTTGAGGCCATGAACTCGATCCTGAAGCGCATCGCGTGCGGTGAGAAGGAGAACGGGTGTTTCGAGTCCGCGCTTGCGAATGGTGGTGAGTACCTGAATGCCATCACGGCCGGGAAGCATCCAGTCGAGGACGATGGCGTCGAATTTTGCGGTATTGACCTGAAAGAACGCGTCTTCGCCGGTGGAGGCGACCGTTACGTCATATCGTTCGCTTTCAAGTCCCTCCTTTAAAGCATTGGCAAGTTTTTGTTCGTCCTCTACGACCAGAATACGCACGCCGATCCAAGCACCTTTCCGAAATCAGGGACTCTCCGAGAGAAGCTGCTCCATGAATTCCCCGAGATTATCAAATGATATGGGCTTCGGAAGGAAACGGCACATTTCACTGCCGTCCGTGTCCACTTCAAATTCCGGCAATCCAGACATCAATGCCGTGGGAATTCGGAGTCCTGCCCGCGTCATGTTCCGGTATGTTTCGAAACCTTCGACGTCCGGAAGCCGATGATCGAGAAGTATCGCGTCCGGCCTCAACAACAGCGCAGTATTCAGGGCATCGGTACCACAACCCGCTTCTTCGACATCATATCCGAGAAACTCGAGAAACTTTCTGAGGATCAACCGGATTTCCGTCTCATCATCGACAACCAATACGAGTGGCCTGGGCCGCTTCTGCATGAGAGAACCATTGTACCAATTCTCGTCGGCGGCAGGGCCAGTCGCTTTCCCAGCCGGCGCGCGACTGTAGGGGAGGTCGATCAAGAAATCCCTCTCCCAACGGGAGAGGGCGGCCGAAGGCCGGGTGAGGGGTACCACAAGTAAATATCGTT
>JBGPBY010000592.1:0-4290 GCA_041481485.1 Terriglobia bacterium | reverse complement strand
GTAGCCTTATCATCGACGGCCCGCTGAATATCGTAGACGCTGATGTAGTCGCCAAACACTGCACGAGTGCTGGCATCGGTTTTCTCGATCGGCGTCCCGGTGAAACCGATGAACGACGCGTGCGGCAGTGCGTCGCGCATGTGCCGTGCGAAACCGTCAATGAAATCGTATTGGCTGCGATGAGCCTCATCCGCGATGACGACGATGTTTCGCCTTTCTGAAAGCACGGGGTGACGATCGCCCTTCTCTTCCGGGAAGAATTTCTGAATGGTCGTGAAGACAACGCCACCGGCCGCAACCGCCAGCTTGGTACGCAAATCAGCCCGGTCCGCGGCCTGTACTGGATCCTGACGCAGCAAATCCCGGCAGCGGGCGAAGGTGCCGAAGAGTTGGTCGTCGAGGTCGTTGCGGTCGGTAATGACCACGATCGTCGGGTTGGCCATTGCCGGATGCAGGACCACGCGGCCTGCATAAAAGGCCATCGTCAGGCTCTTGCCCGAACCTTGCGTGTGCCACACCACGCCGACGCGGCGGTCACCAGCTTCACTATCGGAACTCGCCACGCCCAGCTGCATCGTGGGCAACACTTCGACAAATTCCGCGATGACCTTCAAGCGGTCTTCGTCTGCCGCGTTGAGCACGATGGGCTGAAACTCTGGATTGAGTGGCCGCAGAGTAATGCGTTCATGACGCCAGCTGTCGCCCTCCTGTACCTTGGTGCTCTCATAGCGTTTCACCGTGTATCGCTGCCCGGTCTCCGGATCCATGTCATCGCGTAATTCAACGAGCACGATCTTTCCGTGGCGCGTTCCTTCGACGGGGGAACGGAATAGACACCATGAACCGTCGGGAATCTCCGGTTCCATGGACTGACCGGCAATCTGAGCAACAAACATCCCGGGCTGCAGCCGCCGACGTGTATTTACTCCAATCCATTTAAAATCATCCGGCCGGAAGTCCTGCGGATCGCCGAACGCTCCTGCCGCCGCGCGAAGCGGAACCAGGGGAACCGTCGTTCGAAATCGCTCGGCGGGATCTGTAACGACGCGAAGGTCCGGCTTGTGCTCCGATGCCCGCAACGTCTGCTCGACCGCCACATTCACGGCGTGAAACTGATGGTAGCCCGCCATCTTCTTGATGAGCTTTCCACCGCTTCCATCACTGGCAGAGTCTTCGAACACGATGAAATACCGTAGCAGATCGAGGAACCGGCGTTTCTCGAACACGCCTTCCAGAACCACCTGCAGCTCCGACATCGCCGCGGATGCATCTTCTCGACCGGTGATCGTGCGCCACGGTTTGAACCATTCCTTGTCGGCGCCGAGCGTTCCGATGCGCGCCTGAACGCCGTCGGAAACAATAAGCGCCGCATTTGTGACAAACAGTTCGGAGATCTGCGCCTGATAGGTCTGAAGCTGCTGGAAGGCCGACCAGATGGTGGCGTTCTCGTCCGCGGGATTCTTGAGTTCGATTACCGCCAAAGGCAGCCCATTGACGAAGATCACCAAATCGGGGCGCCGCGTGTGCTGCCCTTCGGATACCGTGAACTGATTCACCGCCAGCCAGTCGTTGTTATCCGGCGCGTCGAAGTCAATGACGTGCGCCTGCGCTCCGCCGATCGATCCGTCCTTGCGGCGATACTCCACATTCACACCATTCACAAACATCCGGTGTACTGCACGGTTTCGCTCGACAAGCGATGGGGCATCGCTGCGCGTGAGCTTGCGGAAAGCATCCTCAAGGGCTTCGGGCGGGAGCGACGGGTTCAATCGAACAAGTGCGCTGCGAAGCCGTCCCTCCAATACGACGTCACGGTAAGTGGGATCGCTACGCTCCGCGCCGAGTTCGCCAACGGCGATATTCGGGCCCTGTAGAACCGAGTAGCCGAGTCCTGAAAGCCATGCGAGAGCGGCCTCTTCGACTACGGATTCGGTGAACCCGCCACCAGTCAAGCGGCGAGTTCCTCTCGCACTTTCTCGCGTTGACTCCAAGGAATGGGTCGAACGTCGTAACTGCTCAATGCATCTAGCACTGCGTGCGAGACTGTTTGCTCGGAGTCATTCAGAAGGGCATAGGCGCGCGATTCCGCGGAACGGACTTCTTTCGTATCGATCCACGAGAGAACTACCGCCTGCGCTGTATCGCGGCTGGGACGATTGATGGTCTGGACGATCCTCTCCGGCTGTTGTTTCGACTTCGGAATCACAAAATCGAAGAGATGGTCATAGCCGGTCTTTCCTGTGAACTTTACTTTTGGTGTGTAGCGAACGTCGTGTACATCGAGCCACGCGACGACATCCTCGTAGAACAAACTCGCGACCATCGGCATGGCCAGATAGAACATGTCATTTATAGCCAGCATGGCTTGTACGAGGTTGTGCTTGCGGAGGGGGAAGTTGTCCGCGGATGCGTGGACCTCCAGTCGATTTTCGTGAACCTGAACTCCGAAGCCATTGAGCGTCATCTTAAGCAATTCCTGCCGCTTCGAACTTTGGAGTTTGCAACCGCTGGCATCAAGGTCGTCAATCGTATAGCCATCATCCGTGAGAATGAAGCTGCCATTGCTTCTCTTTGCATAGATCTGCAGATAGTCATTGTGGCGGTCGAGGTATGGCGTTGTGATTTCCACCCAATCATCGATCTGCCTCAGGGCTGTCTTGTCCTTGAGCCAGGCGTGATAGTTGTCGAGCAGACGCTGAATGTCCTGAATCATGTAAATAGTCCCCTCGCGATGTCTGGTGGACTGGTAATGTTACAGAATCTCATGAATTCCTGCAGCGTTGTCCAAAGGTCCACGCCTGCGGTGAAGCGATCTGCGGGAACAGCAATTGCCCACTTGTCGCCATAGCCTTCACGATACAAATGGAGATGCGGGGCCAGTATCTCTTCATCATCGGGATTGCGGTGAGGCGCACCGCCAAGATCGAGCCGCACCAGTACGATCACCTGCCGACCACGGTTTTGCATTTTAACCTTCAGCAGGTCGATTCGCCCCCGGCTCAAGTCGAGCAGAAACTGCTCCCGCTTGTCGGGCGACTGAAGCGGCAAGCTTAATGAACGACCGCCTGCCGGGAAATCACTCGGATCATCGTTGATGCGATGTTTTTCCATCGCGATTAGGGCATCAGCCTCGGCTTGGGTGAGATTCAAGTCAGCCATTCATCGACTCCGGAACGAACCGTTCCGCGTCCTTCACTCGCAGCTCTCCGGAGATGAGCTTGGGGAGCAGCGCGTCGCGGAGGGTCGCAAGAGAGCCGGACTCCTCGGCACTTAACTGTTGCCGATACCAAGCCGGATCCAACAGTCGTGCAAATTCCAGCTGAATTTCGATTGGAGGATATACGACAGGAATGCTGTAGAAATCATCGCGACTCGTAGACGGGATTGCTGAGCCGCTATCAATGTTATTCAGGTCCGTGCGAAGCATCTCGTAGTAGGCCCACCTCCATTCAAGAGGTCTCTTGGGTTCAATATAGAAAGCAGTATCGATTACAAAGAATGGCCCGCTTGAAAAGTGGATGCCGCGGTAGGCGCCCTTGCGACCGATGATGATTCCACCGTGGTTGCAGAGAGGTGTCGAACATGTTCCGATAATTCCATTCGTGCCGTATACGGGGTACGGCCCTCCGTTCCCTTGGTATCCACTCAGCGTCTTGCCGTATTCCAAGGTTATCAATTTGCCCCACGTTGCAATCTCCCACCCTCTCGGCTTCTTGCCAAATTCGGATTCTTCGAAGGAATTCGGGAACAGGTCGGCGATGGGCTTGGGAAGGCCGGGGGCCCGGCCTTCGGCCTTGGCGCGAACGGGATCGAAGTCCACGAACCACGATTTGAAGAGGGTTCGCGCCATCGCCTCCAGCGTCTCGTTCATCCGCCGGTTCGACTCGATCTTGTCGTCCAGCGTACCTAGGATGTGGGCAATCGCGTGTTGCTCGTCCATCGGTGGAACTGGCACCACAATGGATTTGAGAGACGCGAGCGGCTGACCGATTCCTGGCGTGCCTACGGTCGAAGCGTTCTGAAGAAGCGCTTGCCTTCCAATCGTCGACCGAAAAAAATAAAAGATGAAGAGAGGATCAACGAGATCTCGATTACATGTGAGCTTCATTAAGCTGGTTGAAAGCATGTAACGTTTCCCATGGTTCTGAGGCACAATTCCAACCTGCCCAATAGCGCCACGATGAGGAAAGACGAGATCACCCGAATAAACATTGCAAGACCTTAGATCATCTGCAGTCTTCTCAGATACGTAAACAAAGTCGCCTGTGAAAGTCTGTGTATCAGAGATGT
>JBGPBY010000591.1:0-4296 GCA_041481485.1 Terriglobia bacterium | reverse complement strand
CTCTTAGGAGTTGTGAATGAATGCGAATCCCCAATGTAGGGGCGGTCTATGACCGCCCACAATTCGGAGAAATGCAGGCTTCTCAATTGTGGGCGGTCATAGACCGCCCCTACATTGGGGATTCGCATTCATTCAGAACTTTCATCCGATGCTATAATTCACGCCACTTCCCGCCCGAGCGTCCGTTCAGACAGGAGAATTGGTCACATGATCGTATTTGGTAAGCCGGCTGCGGAATACTTCAGTTTTCAGAAATCGATCCTGATCCTGATTGTCGTCGTGGGTCTTGGCCGTCTGGGTTTGTCGCTCGCGGGATTTCCGAATTCCACGGCGAGGTGGGTGAGTCTGACGGTTGTCTCAGTCATCGGAATAATCTACTGTGCTGTCAAGGTCCCACGTACCGCATTCGGTGGCTACAAAACGCTTCTTCCTCTGTATTTCGTGCAATCGATGACGGGAAATCTCATCATCTCTGGCAGCATCGTTTTGGCAATTGTGACTGGGCACACCAACATCTACAGCGCGCCGGAATATAGTGGACCGACGGCCGACAATCCATGGCTTCACGCCGGAGCGCATCTTCTGGATGGACTGATCGTCGGGCCGCTCCTGGGTTGGCTGATCGGTTCCGGAATCATGTTCATCGTGAAGAAAGCAGCGCCTTCGAAAGCTGAAGTTCCTCAGACCTCTCGCTGATTCTGTCTACTTGTTTTTCTGAATTTGGATCGAACCGTAGTCCACGGTTTTACCGGTGCGGCTGATTGTCTGGAAATCCAATTCGTCCCCGGAAATCTCGACGAGAATAAACGACTGGTCTTCGTCGTAGCCGGCCGCGGTTTGAGTGGTTTTTTTCAGGTCTCCACGCCGTAGTTCACCGGCGGCGCCCTCGATGAAATACTGAATTCCATTTTGAGGTTTCAACCGTTCATAGACGTGTTCATGTCCGGTGAAGACGACCTGCACGTGATTCGTCATGAACAGGGGCTCGAGAATGGCTCGCAGTTCCAGTGAAGGGCCGTGAAATTTTGCCGACGAATAGAGCGGATGGTGGAAGTAGCAGATCTTCCAGTCGGCATTCGTGCTTTGCAGGTTCTTTGTCAGCCACGCAATTTCTTTGGGATCCATGTAATTGCTGTCGAGGGCAAAAAACTGCACATTGCCTTTGCGGTATGTGTAGTACTGGTCGCCATTCATGTTGAACGGCTTGTAGGCTTTTTGAGTAGCAGCATCATCATGGTTTCCAAGAGCTGCAAAAAACTTCACGCCTCCTTCCAGGAGCGCGTTGTAAGGCAATTCGAATTTCTTCTTATAATCCAACGGAGAATTTCCACCATAGATGTTGTCGCCCAGCGTGATGACAAATTCGAACGGGAACTGTTTGCGAATTGCTGCCATTTGAGCAGCAACGTCGTACTGCCGCTGCGTTCCCGTCCCCATATCGCCAATTGCTGCAAACCGGACGGATCCCGAATGCAGGGGCAAAACCAGCTGCTGAGTGGAAAGCGGCAGGGAAAAAAGAACTATCAGCAGCAGAGCGCTACAAAACTGACGGCGATAATCCCGCACTTACTTGATCCTCAGGGAAGAACGTCCGGAATAAAATCCACGATCAGGTTTGTCTTGTTGTCCAGAAGAACCAGATCACGACCCACAAAACGGTATGAGAGTTCCATCGGTAACACCGGAAGCCGCATCAACAGCGTGGGTGGAGTGGTTTGAACGGGGGCATCATCGGGGAATACACCATTAACGCTTACGGCGATGGGTTTGGATGGCTCCTTTTCGTCAATTGTTCTTTGAACAATTGAGGCTGCCGGAGAGCGAAGAACCTCTGCGATGACGGCGCGATAATACCTGGAGATATCCTTCGTGAAAATATCGCCTCGATGCGCATGGCGCCTGGCATCGGAAACCAGCCTTCTGAGCGCAAGCTGGTGCTCGTGAATTTCACTCTCATCCCGGGACTGCTTCAAAGCAGGCAACATGTGTTCGAGTTGCTTTTGAAGTTGAATGTACGCTTTTACGCGGTCCTGAAATTCCTTCGTGATCCGGGCGTCATCGCGAAGGATTGACGGCGGAGTTGACTGAGCCGCCATCACGGACTGGTTCGCCGGAACTGTTCCCAGGGCGATAAGCAGACTCCAAAAAAAGATTCGTATTGGCATGGATCAGACTCCCGCATTGGGCTTGGCAATTTTCGGTCCAATTTCGCGCCTCGAATCCCATGTAAGGAACAGGCTGCGCTATAGTCCGGGCAGATGTTGATCTGCACTGTCCGTGACTGCCGATTGCCCTTGCGCCGCGATGTACGCCGCGTCGTATGCGGCAGGGGGCACGCTTTCGATATCGCCAGGAGCGGATACATCAACCTCCTGCAGCCGCAGGACCGCAGGTCGCGGCATCCCGGCGATACGGAGGAAGCGGTCGCGGCACGCCGGCGAATTCACGACCGAGGCATTACCAGGCCTCTTCTCGACGGTGTTGTTGCGCTGGCGGAACCTGCGGCCGGCGACATTGTCCTCGATGCAGGATGTGGCGAGGGGTTCTTTCCGGGCTCGATTGCCGGGCGCACGGGTTGTTCGGCACACGGTGTCGACATTGCCATTGCTGCGGCCGATGCCGCCGCGAAGCGTTATCCGGACTGTGAATGGATTGTGGCTAACGCGGACCGGCAGATTCCTTATGCAGACTCGTCATTCTCGCTCGTGCTCTCGATCACGGGACGCTTAAACACCGAAGAGTTCCGGCGAGTCATGCGGCCGGACGGCAGGTTACTCGTCGCCATTCCTGCTCCGGACGATTTGATCGAACTGCGGGGCAGGGGCCGTGACCGGGTCGAGCGAACGATTGCCGCGGCAGCCCGCTTTCACCTGCTTCGTCATGAGCGGGTGACGACATCGGTCGATCTCGACGCCGCGGCCGTGGACGACGTTCTGCACGCCATCTACCGGCCCATTCGGTCGGAGCCGTTGCGCGCTATGCGGCTCACGTTCAGTCTTGATCTGCTGCTGTTCAGCTAATGGCTTTTATATTTTGGTCCCAGTCTTCGCGATGACGGATATCATGCACGCTACGAAATTTTCGAGGTGGGTTATGAAAAAAGCCTTGTTCACTTTGCTGCTTCTTTCGACGGCAATCTCAGCGCTCTCAGCTCAGCAGACGCCGGCACCTGCGCCTGCTCCTGCGCCAGCTCGTTCTCCGGCCGGCAACGATATTTCATGGGCGTTTGCGGCCACGAACGGCGCAGTTCCAGCGGAGCCACCCACCACGCAGAATACCGTGCCCGGAAGTACGAAAACCTATCTTCGGTCGCAGATCGACGATCTGTTGAATCCTCCGGACTGGTTTCCCAACGAGCATCCGCCCGCACCCACCCTTGTGACCAAGGGGCATGATGCGGTGCTTGCCTGCGGCGCGTGTCATCTGATGTCGGGACTCGGTCATCCGGAATCGTCAGACCTTGCGGGATTGCCCGCGGAATACATCAGGCGCACGATGATGGATTTTAAGAGCGGAGCCCGTCTCGAAGTGAATCGCATGAACACGATTTCGAAGGCCATGACCGACGAAGAGATCAAGCAGGCCAGTGATTGGTTTGCCTCGCTCAAACCTTTGCCATGGACTCAGGTGAAGGAATCGGCCACGGCGCCAAAAACGTTTGTCGGCGGAGGACGCATGCGGTACGCCGCGCCGGAAGGCGGCACCGAACCGCTTGGCAATCGAGTCATCACACTGCCGCAGGATCAATCGAGGGTCACCAAACGCGACCCCCATTCCGGGTTCATCGCCTACGTTCCCGCTGGAAGTATCAAGAAGGGTGAAGCGCTGGTGAAGAATGGCGGTAACGGCAAAACCATCGCGTGCGCCACGTGTCACGGCGATGGACTAAAGGGTTTGGGAAATGTGCCTGGGCTCGCAGGACGTCACCCTTCATATATGGCGCGGCAACTCTACATGTTCAAGGACGGAAGAAGAAACGGCGGAGATGCGCAACTGATGAAAAAGCCAGTCGCCCAGCTGACCGACGACGACATTATCAATATTGTGGCCTATCTCGCGTCGCTCGATCCTTCGAAGTAGTCGGCGGTCTATGATTGTGTGAAGGAATTGCAGGTGACGGGGAAAATCCCCTCCTCAGCTGAGGAGGGGTGGATGCGCGATCAAAAAAATAGGCTCTTCCGGGTTTTTAGTGGGTCACGGCGCCAAGTCCAGACCGCCGCAGTGGAAGTAAATGGCGTTGATGAAGTTTTGTTGGTTGCGAAAGCCACGCGCGGTGTACTTCACCCATTGAATTTT
>JBGPBY010000590.1:0-4301 GCA_041481485.1 Terriglobia bacterium | reverse complement strand
GCGGCCGCCCTCTGTTCGGATAAGAATTGAACATTGGGAATTGAACATTGGTCAGATCCCGGTCTGGCATTCTGCCAAGTTATTTTTGCGCAAGCCCTAAGGGACCTGCCGCCGCTAACGCGGCTGGGAACGCGCGACGCGCATTTTCCTCCACATGATTCCTCCATGTTCCGTTAGAATCCCCCGGCGTCCTTCTACAATTGGCATACACGCTGAGGAGTCTTGAAAAAATGGGGTCCAGTGTCGTGGGCAGAAAGAGCCGGATGTATCACAGTCCGCTTCGGAAGGAAAAAGCGGAGGAAACCAAAGAGCGGATTCTGGATGGCCTTGTAAAGGTGATGGCCCGGGATGGCATCAGCGACATCTCGATCCCTTTGGTGGCCCGTGAAGCGGGGGTGTCAGTACCTTCGGTTTATCGCTATTACCCGACGAAAAGGGAGTTGATTGGCGCTTTGGACGAATACGCTCACCGCAAAGGCGCGTTCACCACGACAGATCTTCCACAGGCGGAAACACCGGAGGAGCTTGCGCGGATTATTCCGATTGGATTCAAGCGGCGCGAAGCCATCGAGTCGACGCTTTCGGCGGCAATGAATTCGAGTCTCGGATACGCCATGCGGCGTCCGGAATTTGCGGAACGGTCGAAATTTCTTGCGAAAGCATTTGAACCGGCCACGGCAAACCTGAGCAAAAAGGAAAAGCAGTGGCTGGCGGATATCGTATTGGTGTTGGGATCATTTGCAGCAGTGCGCGCGTTCAGGGACTATCTCGGCCTGAATACCGATGAAGCCGGTAAGCGCGTGGCGTGGGCAATCCGTGTTCTTGCGCGTGGCGCAAGGACCATGGAAAAAACCGAAGATAATTCATGAGCTTTCGGATTTGCGATGCCGCTCCCGAATCTGGGTTCTGGCGACGAGAAACTGCACATTATCCTTCGGGAATATCCCGGCACCTCTGGGAATTGCTGTTGCCCGATTATATTGACGCAACCCGGCGCACATTCAAGCGATACGGTTCGGCAATCGATCATATGGATGTGGTGCGCATTCGGGGACGCATCTATAACCGCCCCGTCTTTGTCGAAGACGAACGCGAAATAAAAGAACGAAACGAGACAGCGAAGCTGGCCATTGCCGGCAAGCTTTGGCGCGCCGATCGCGATGCCTGGAGCGCGATGTGCAGCAAGTATCACAACCAGCTGACCACTCTGTCGCGCCTGGACCCGAAAGCCATGGCGCCTGCGGCTCTTCTGAAGCACCTGGCGGACCTGCGAGTCGTTTTTCACAACGGAACGCAAGCTCACTTTGAACTGCAACCTTCAAGCACGATTCCAGTGGGAGACTGGCTGCGCGAAACCAGCGAGAAGGGTGAGATTCCCGTGACCGACATCGCGCTCTTTTTGCGCGGTCAAACCAGGCCTGCCGATTTCGTTCATACCCTGGATGAGCTTGTCGAACAGATTCAACGCTCTCCCGGCCAGGTGAATTCAGTCCTCAATTCTTCGCGCGACCCCGCCGAAATCCTGAAATGCCTTGGAGAGTCTTCATCGGATCTGTCACGGTCTCTCGCTGAGTATATGGATGAATTTGGCGATCGGATCGTCACCGGCTTTGATCTGATCGATGTAACACTGCGCGAGATGCCGGGGGTATTCCTCGCAGTTCTTCGCTCGAAGTTGAATTCGGCTTCGGCAAAACCATCGAAACGAAACGGAGGGGAAGGCATGGAAAATCTCCGCCGGCATATTCCCCCGGAGTACCTCAACGCGTTTGAATCCGGTTTGCAGGAAGCGGCTACCGCCTACGGTTTGCATGACGAGGATGTTCGAATTACGCACCTGTGGCCGCTGGGGCTGATTCGAAGAGCAATGCTGGCGGCAGCAAACCAGTTGTTATCCCGCGGAGCCATTGCAGAATCCAGTCACGTCTTCCAGACAACGCCCGCGGAATTGGATGCGCTGATTGACGGTGATTCCGCTCCTTTAACCCAGGCTCTGGCCGCTCGGGCTGCAGAGTGGAACGCCTGGAAACAACTGGATGCTCCATTGACGATCGGAAAGCGAGACGACGACATCCGCCCGGATTTCAAACCCAGGGAGTTCAATCGGATTGATCTTGCGACAACTTTCTATCTGACCCTCATGGAGTCCCGTGATGGAGCGGGTCCCGGACCGGAGTGGATTCTGGTAGACGGGATTGCTGCAAGTCCCGGCCGGTATGAAGGCCAGGCACGAGTCATTCGCGAGCCTTCGGATTTCTCAAAGTTGAAGCAGGGCGATGTTCTGGTGTCCCGAATCACCTCATCGGCATACAACCTGGTGATGCCAATCATTGGCGCTGTGGTTACCGACAGCGGCGGCGCTTTGTGCCACGCGGCAATCGTGGCCCGTGAATTTGGCATTCCTGCAGTGGTCGGAACCAATCAAGCCACGCTCCTCATTCCGGATGGAGCGCGCGTGCTTGTCGATGGGGACCGGGGATTTGTCGCCGTTCGCTCATGAACGTGGTCTGGCTGGATGAGCCCACAACTCCGGAATTGGTGGGCAGCAAGGGATACCGATTATCGGTGATGGCTCGCTCGGGCCTTCCCGTACCCGGCGGATTCTGCATACCGATCGACTTCATCAAAACAATCACTCCCGGAAATATTGAAAGCGAACTGGCAAAGTTACCGTCCACTTCTGTGGCAGTGCGATCGTCGGCCTGTGACGAAGATGGAGTGGAATTTTCATTCGCCGGAATTTATAAATCGATATTGAACGTTACCGGCGGACAACAGGTGTGGAACGCGGTTCAGGAAATTCAGCATTCTGCCGAGAGTCCGGCGGCACAGGCTTATCGGCGGCGTCTGGGTATTGCAAAATCTCCGGCAATGGCCGCGGTTATTCAATCATTGTTGCCTTCGGTCGCCGCGGGAGTCCTGTTCATGCAGGATCCTGTGGATCGATCGGATCATATTGTCGTCGAAGGTTCATGGGGGTTGGGCGAGAGCGTGGTTTCGGGTTCGGTTACTCCGGACAGGTGGACGCTGTCACAAGACGGGAAACTCCTCGCATCCGAAGTTTCAAACAAGGAAACGTCGGCGATTCCCGGGCAGTCCGGCACCGTGCAAATCGAAGTACCGGAAGACCGGCGCCTCATCCCCTGCCTGACTGCGGAAAATCTGGAAGAAATCGTAACGCTTGCACGGCGCTGCCAACAGCTGTTCGAAAGGCCACAGGATCTCGAATGGGCCGTCGCCGGTGGAAAAGTCTGGCTGTTGCAAAGCAGGCCCATCACGGGCACGCAACGGCGGATTTCACGCCTGTCTTGATCGAGAAAACTCGTTCGTCCAGACCGGCCGCAAGGGTTCAACCGCCAAGATTCAAATTGACGATGGTTTCCTATTGGTAATATCGTCCTTCAGCCGAATAGTGCGCGGCGTTTGATCTATCGCCCGCGACAACATGATTTTTTCCGGGGAGGGTCTATGCAACGGAGCTTAATGATTTTGGCAGTGGGTGTTTTGAGTCTGGCGATCCTGTGCACGGCATATGCTCAGCAACCTGCAGGAGCGGGCGGCGGCGGTGGACGTGGTGGTGGCGGCGGACGGGGAGGCGGAGCTGCAGCGGGAGGGGCTCAGGCCGGTGGCGCTCAGGCTGGTGGCGGAGGCGCTGCGCGAGGCGGCGGAGCGGGGCGAATCCCGTTGTTTTTCAAAGAAGAGTGGAAGACGCCTTCAGCGGAACAGCCTGTCACGCAGGAATCCGTGGTCAATCCGAACCTGGAATTGAAAATCTATGGGAAAAAAGCCGATGTGTTGATTACAGGATCCGCCACAACGGAGAACAATCCGACTCATGTCTGGACTGGGACCTGTGATTCATCTTGCGCCGTCGCACTTCGAGACAAAAATAGTTTCGTCGATCTGACGGGACTGGCGCGCATGAAGTGGGTATCGAAGATGTCGGGCTATCACGAAATCCGTCCGATCGTGAAGCTGGCCAACGGCACATGGCTGATTGGCGATCACGCCGACAACAACAACGTCGACTGGCTCACGGATGAGTTTTCCTTCTCCGGCATGCGCTGGCTGACGTTGGATATCGCCGCCGTGGTGACGAAGGGAACCTGGGTAGCCAATCCGGACCTGACTAAAGTTGACGAGATCGGGTTTGCCGATCTGATGCCGGGCAGCGGCCATGGCGCCGGCGGCTGGGCCGATGTGGCAACCATCGAGGTTTACGGGAAGACGGTACCGAGGTAAGAGCTCTGTGTAAATGAATGCGATTCCCAATGTAGGGGCGGTCTATGACCGCCCACAAT
>JBGPBY010000589.1:0-4305 GCA_041481485.1 Terriglobia bacterium | reverse complement strand
AGATTGTGCGCGGTCATAGACCGCGCCTACAGTGGGCCGTCCTCGAAAATTTCAAAGTGACCCGCTATCAACAAATTATCCGACAGCTCACCTGTGAAGAATTCCTGCTCGGTCCGAATGCAGGTCACAATACAACGTCAAGATAGCCCGACCCGACATTTGTAAAATCGAACGCATGAAGACCCAGACGGGCGGCAAGTTCACGACAGACTTCAATTCCACGAACGCTGTTGCCGTAGGAATCGAGAGGCGGCGAAAAAGTCGCAATACCGATCTGGCGGTTCACGACGGAAATGACGCCGCCGCTGACGCCGCTTTTTGCCGGGACACCCACCTGATACGCCCACTGTCCCGAGTAGTCATACATCCCGCAAGTGAACATGATCGAAAGCATGTCTTTCACGCACCGGATATCGAAAACCTGTTCTCCCGTCATTGGGTTTCGCCCCATATTGGACAAAGTTGCGGCCATGACTGCGAGATCGCGGCATGTCACAAGGATGGAACACTGCTGAAAATAGAGTTCCAGGGTGGCTTCGACTTCTTCGTGGACCATTCCAAAATTCAAAAGCAGGTGCGCAATCGCGCGGTTGCGATGTCCGGTGCGGCTCTCGGAGTGATATACCGCTTCGTCTATCGAAAGAGCATGGCCCGCTGCCGCACTGAATCGTTCCAGAATGCAATTCAAAGTTTCATCCCCGTATCGCGCGTGAAGCAAGGACGTGACCGTGATTGCTCCCGTGTTGATCATGGGATTGAACGGCCGGTTGGAGCCTCGCTGAAGTTCGATGGAGTTGAATGTATCGCCGCTGGGCTCAACCCCAACGTGTTGGAAGACCTTTTCGTGTCCAAGCTGTTCAATCGCCAGACCGAAGTTGAACGGCTTGGAGATGGACTGAATGGTGAATGGAGTGTCGCAGTCGCCGACTTCAAAGGTGCGGCCATCGGCCGTCACCAGACAGATGCCGAAATGATCCGGATTGGCTTTCCCCAGTTCCGGAATATAGGTTGCGACGCGCCCGTCGGTTCGTGATTGGATTTGGCTGTGCAGGTCCTCGATCAGGATTTGTATTTCGTGTTTCTCCATGGCCGTCCTCGTGTCTCAAAATCGTTTTGCGACATCAATGTCGGCTGAAGAATCGGTACAGCTTTGTACCCAATGACGCTTTTTAGGCGACTCCAAAGTTATTGTCAAGAAATTCATGTTGTAAATTGTCGCTTTGCAGCTGAAGATCTGGAAACTGAGGAGGAATCGGTGGAACTGTCGTTGAAGACTCGAAAATCGGAAGGGAATGTTATCGTTTTGGATGTTGCCGGAAAGTTGTCGGCAGGCGAGCCCGTCCTGCTGCTTCGAAACGCGATACAGCAGAATCTCGAGGAAGGTGCCCGACGGTTTCTCATCGACCTTGGCAACGTGACTTATATCGACAGTTCCGGGCTTGGCGCGCTCATTACCACATTTACATCCGTGCGGAGCCGGCAGGGTGACGTCAAACTTTTAAACCTAACGAAGAGAATCAGAGACCTTCTTCAAATAACAAAACTGCTCACGGTTTTTGAAGTCTTTGACGATGAGGCGAAAGCGGTAGGAACGTTTAAGGGCTAAGACACGCCACACTAGCGTGGCCGCTCGACGGCCACGATCGTAATGTCGTCGCTTTGAACCTGGGTCCCAATAAATTCCTCGACGGAAGCGAGCACTTTTTTCATCAGCTGCTCTGCGCCGCCCGGCGCTCCCTGTATGATGAGTTCTTTCAAACGATCTTCGCCAAACATGTCGCCGTTCGAGTTCTCCGCTTCGGTAAGTCCGTCGGTATATGCCAGCAGAAGATCGCCGGGATGAATCTCCAGCGGATTGGATTCAAAGACTGCAAAATCAAACGCCCCAACCATAAGGCTTGTCGCCTTCAACTCCTCAATCTGATTGCTGGAAGCGCGATAGAGATAGGCCGGATTATGCCCTGCGCTGATGAACTCACCGCTGCCGCTGGAATCGACGGCAAACAGAAACATCGTAACGAATCGGTTCGATGCTTTCTCCAGTAGGAACAAATTCAGCTGGGTCAGCGCCTCCTTGGGCGAGCTGCCTCCACGCAGCAACAACTGGAGGCTGCCCAAAAGCATCGAACTCAATAGCGACGCCGCGATGCCTTTTCCGGAAACATCGGCCAAAACGCCAATCATCGTTCCTGACTTTAGCTTCTCAAAATGATAAAAATCACCGCCGACATAACGCGTGGGCCTTGAAAACGCGAACAGCTTGAGAAATTCCATCTCGGGAATGACGCGCGGCAGCAGACTGCGCTGCGTCTCTTCCGCGAGGGCGAGATCGCGCTCCAGTTTTTTTCGCTGTTCGATGGTCTTTCCCATCTCGACGCGCTCGAGCACGCCGCCGGCCTCCTGGGCCAGTCTGGACATGATCTTCTGATCCAGACCGGATGCCAGGTGCATGGCCCGTGTACTGTCCAGATAGAGAATTCCCAGAATCACCGGCGCGTCCCCCGCATTCGGAATTCCAACCAGGGGCATGCAGGCCACCGCCCGCAGATTCATCGCGACGATGCTCTCCGACGATGCGAGTTCGCTGTCAATTCCTTCGGTCATGAAGACAGGACTGCGGGTGGAAACGACCTTACGGACGACGCTCTTGCTGGCCTGGAAGTGAGTTTCCGACAGTTTGCGGCCCTTACCATCGCGTCCGGATGCAAAGCCGAATTCGCTTCCCTGAGACACCATCATGAATGCGCGTTCGGCGCCGCTGATTTTGAGTGCGGATTCAAGAATCTGCTCCATGCTGTTTTCGGGCGTAAATGACTGGCCCCATTCCCGTTGAAAATCCAGCACGCACTTCAGGCGCTCCAGATCGGAAACCGCCGACGGTAAAACGCGATTCAAGTCTTCGAGAGAACGTTGTACGACGACCGTGGTATCTGTCCGCTCGGTTACGGCCGAATCGTCAACCAGAAACCGCATCTCCGCGTCGTCTCTGCCAAGCGTGATGACGTCCCCGTGCGCCAGCACCTTGCGTTGTACACGGTCTCCGTTGATGCTTGTGCCATAGGTGCTGCTCAGGTCCGTCAGTACGACGCCTTCCGGCTCCAATGTGATTTTGGCATGGCGTCTGGATACGTGACGATATGGAAGCGCAATGGTGGATTCACCCGATCGCCCGATAACCACTTCGGCAGCACTCAGTACAAAGCTGTGATCTTCGCCATCCGGTGTCCGCCATTGAATTCGTGGGTTCATTAATTTATTTTTTCGGCACTTTCACATTTTGCGGGCCGTCGACATAGGCAGAATATTCGGTGCCTGCGGGAGCCGCAATATCTTTGTCCGGACGTTTGCCGGAAATCTCCACCTGCTGCTGCGTCGGTCCATCTGTGCGCCCTGTGGGTTTGGCGCGGACATTGATGAAGTCTCCGCCAAGCGTTTCGGCTTTGGAAAGAGCAAAATTGAGTTTCCCGTTTCCAATGCCAAACAACCCTTTTTTGGATGGGGTTTCCGTAATCTCGCCGTGAACCACGCTGCCCTTGGCACAGACGAGGATTCCCTGCACACGAAAATCATCCAAAAGCGTGAACAACACCGGACGTCCGAGGGCGGCATCAATCGCAATGGCCTCTTTCAGTGCGATCCGCATTGGCATTCCATCCGGCAATGCCACGTAAGCTGTTTCGATACTTTTCGGTGGAATCGATGCTGTATCCGATTTTGCCGCTATGGCCGGCGCAACAATATCGGCCCTCTTTGGATCGCGCATCTGTTCAATGACCACGGCAGGCACGCCGGCCTTATTGAGCCGAATCAGCTGCTCGGTGGACAAGTCGAATGAAGTTGTTTTCGCTGCGCGAATGTGGCTCAAAATCAATCCAACTGGAATTTTCTCCGAAACCAGGGAAATCACGCCATCGTTGGTGAGCTTTTCCGCGGAAGGCAATTCTGCCGGCACGACGGGAGAGGTGGATGCAGCCGCCGACGCAGCCGGCGTTTCTGATGCAACCTGGATTGCGGTCCGTTTGTTTCCCCTGTACCACACGCCGATTTCAACCAGAAGGACGATAGTCAGCAGCGCCAGGATTCCCACACTCCAGTAATACTTCCTGTTGCCCAGAGCAACCTTCGGCATTTCCTTTGTGGCTGGAACTCGAACGCCCGATGGAAGCGAAGTATCCGGAATGCGGAAGTTGTACAAAGAGCCGCTGTCGGAGTCTCTTTTGAGTGACGATAGTTCAATCTGAACCTCGCGCATGGACTGAGGACGTTCATCCGGATTCTTTCTCAGACATTTTTGTGTGATGGCTT
>JBGPBY010000588.1:0-4315 GCA_041481485.1 Terriglobia bacterium | reverse complement strand
AGAAATCCCTCTCCCGTTGGGAGAGGGATTTCTTGATCGCCTGTTCTTGCAGTTTCCTTCACATATTCTTGTATGACGACCTCGCCCCCGAATCTCAAAATAGGGATTTAACCGGATGTTCCCGGGCGCAAGCTCGTCTTTAGACTGGAGCTTTGAAAATATCGTGCTCCAACATCAGGAGCGGAGTGAATACCGGAGTGAAACGTGCGGCCGCATTCCTTGGGAGTTCGCTCATTGCCGGCATGGTCATCGTCGCACCGATTTACCTTTCCGCTCTGCTGGTACTCCGAGCGATGCAGGCGATTGGCGGTCTTGTGCATCCTGTTGCCAGTTTGCTTCCGGAGTGGTTGCCCGCGGAGAAGGTCCTTTCTCTTCTCCTGATTTTGGTTGTCTGTCTTCTTATTGGTGTTGGTGTTCGAACGACAGCAGGTCGCGCGGCGCGGCAGCGAATCGAAGAATCTCTTTTAGAAAAGATTCCATTCTACGCACTGTTTCGGAGTCTGACCCGGCAAGTGGCGGGAAACCGTGAGGAACAGGCGTGGAAGCCGGCGCTGGCCGAAATCGAGGAGGCTCTCGTTCCTGCGTTCATCATTGAAGAATTTGAGGACGGGCGTTTCACTGTTTTTGTGCCCTCGGCTCCTACGCCAATATCCGGATCCGTTTATATCCTCACTCCGGATCGTGTGCATCCCATCGATGTCCCTTTCACAAATGCGATTAAAGTGCTTTCTCGCTGGGGATCCGGATCAAAAGAACTTGCCGCCGCAATGAAACCCCGGAAAGTCGCATGACTCACTTGAGGGCCCCGTACTCCCGCAGCGAATAGCTTGTGCTGCGGCCCCCGGCGGCATCCTTCTCAAGGATGCTCGCATCGATGAGTGCCTGAATGTCGCGCGATGCCGTATCTTGCGAACACTTCGCAATTTTCGCCCATTTGGACGAGGTGAGCTTTCCCTCAAACCCGTCGAGCAGCTTGTTCAGCATCAAACTCTGACGGCCGTTTAGCGTCACGCGCTCGTGCGTTTTCCAGAAGCCTGCCTTGCGAAGCACGGCGGCCAGCGTCGTTTCGGTACCGTCAAACGCGCGGCCGAGACAGCCGATGAACCACTGCAGCCACGCCGTTATGTCCAGCGTCCCCTTCTGCGTGCGTTCAAGGATGTTGTAATAGGCGTTCCGCTCAAGGCGGATCTGCGCCGACATACTGTAGAAACGCTGAGCGCTCTTTTCCGCGCGCGCCAGAACCCAGTCCGCGATCGCACGCGCAATGCGGCCGTTGCCATCGTCGAACGGATGGATCGTGACGAACCACAAATGAGCTATCGCGGATTTCAGGACCGGGTCCGTGCCGTCATCGCGATTGGCCCAATCGATGAATCGCTCCGTTTCGGACTCGAGCGCGGGCGCCGGCGGCGCTTCATAGTGGAGGGTCTCATGGCCCATCGGACCTGAAACAACCTGCATCGGTCCTCTCGAGTCGTCGCGCCAGCCGCCGATCGTGATTTTTTGAATGCCGCTGTGTCCTGTCGGAAACATAGCCGCATGCCAGCCGAACAAGCGTTCTTTCGCTAGAGGCGTGCTGTAATTCTGCGTGGCGTCCATCATCATCTGGACAACACCCTCGACATGCCTTTCTGCGTGGACAGCGCCGGCAATTTCCATCCCGAGCCGCCGAGCCACCGATGAACGGACCTGCTGCGCATTAAGATTCTCACCCTCGATCTCGCTTGTCTTCACGACATCGAGCGTGAGCGTCTCCAACTCCGCTTCCTGCCGGAACTGAAATCCCATCGCTTCCATCCGCCCGAGCAGGCGCCCCTGCCTGTGCCGAACATCAGCCAGTGGCGCGGCGATGGCGTCCCGGTCCCAGGTAAACTTCGGCCAGTCAGTCACTTGATGGATGTATTGGCTCATCCTGCGCACTCCATGCGGAGATTATAATCGTTATTCTCCGCAGTGTGGCGGACAATCGACGCAAATCATGCGGAGATTAAGGCGCTTATTCTCCGCATTGGTACGGATATGTTGTTCAAACATTTTCCTTATCGGTTCTGAATTTTCGACCTATTCTTAGCGCGCGGGATGGACTCGAGAGGAGAACAGAACCCCATGAACCTCACGCTTTCTCGTCGCGCGGCCGTAATGGCGGTGCCGGCCGCTTTTTTGCTGATGATGGTGTTCCTGCGGGTCGCCGGGCAATCCGGAGCGAAAAGCGGAGAGTGGCGCACCTATGGCGCGGACCTTGGTAACACGCACTACTCGCCTCTGGACCAGATCAACGGAAATAATTTCAACAAACTCGAAGTCGCCTGGCAGTTCAAGACCGACAGCGTGAGCCCCCGCCCGGAGACAAATCTGCAGTCGACGCCGCTCGTGGCAAACGGAGTCCTCTACTCCACCGCGGGAACGGCTCGGGCCGTCGTCGCGCTGGACGCGGTTACGGGAAAACTGTTGTGGTCACACACCGAGAATGAAGGCGCTCGCGCCGCGAATGCTCCGCGGCAACTTTCCGGCCGCGGTCTCGCATATTGGGTCAATGGAAACGACGAGCGGATTCTCTATGTCACTCCCGGCTATCGGCTGATCGCGCTCAATGCAAAGACTGGCGTTCCGGTTCCTGCGTTTGGACAAAACGGAGTCGTCGATCTGAAACTTGACGACGATCAGGTGATCGATCTGGAAACCGGTGAGGTGGGTCTTCACGCAACGCCTGTTGTCGCCGGCGACACCGTGATCGTTGGCGCTGCACATCGTGCGGCCGGAGCGCCGCGAGTCACGAACAATGTGAAAGGCTACGTTCGTGGCTTCGATGTGAAGACCGGCAGGCGCATGTGGATCTTTCATACAATTCCGCGTCCCGGGGAGTTCGGATACGACACATGGGAGAACAGCTCTGCAGACAGAAACGGCAACGGCGGAGTCTGGGGACAGATCAGTGTGGACGAGGAATTGGGACTGGCGTATCTCCCTGTCGAGCTGCCCACCGGAGACATCTATGGAGGTCATCGGCCAGGCAATGGTTTGTTCGGTGAATCTCTCGTTGCAGTCGATCTCAAAACCGGCCGGAGGAAGTGGCATTTTCAACTGGTGCATCATGGCATCTGGGACTTCGATATCCCATGCGCGCCGATGCTGATCGATATCACGATCGATGGGCGCACCGTGAAGGCCGTCGCGCAGCCAACGAAGCAAGGTCTTCTCTATACGTTTAATCGTGAGACCGGCGTTCCCATCTGGCCCATCGTCGAACGGCCAGTACCGAGCGGCGACGTGCCGGGCGAATGGTACTCGCCGACGCAACCCATCCCGACGAAACCCCCGGCCTATGGAGTCGCCGGAATTCCTTCCGCCAATGATCTTATCGATTTCACACCCGAACTTCGCGCCCAGGCGCTGCAGGCCATTTCGAAATACCGCATTGGCCCGATCTTCACTCCGATCGTGGTGAGTAAGCCCGAGGGCCCGTACGGCACGATTCTCACCACCGGCGTTACCAACTGGCCGGGCGGCTCGTATGATCCGGAGTCCCACATCCTTTATGTGCATGCCGCAACCGGGATGGTCTCCAACGGGCTGGTGCCCGGGGACAAAACGCGAACCGAGTTCGCATGGGTGTCGGGAAGTGCGGAACCGGCTGGCGCCGCCGGCCGCGGTGGTGGTGGCGGTCTACGGGTGCAGGGGCTTCCGCTGGTGAAGCCGCCATGGGGCAGCATTGTCGCGATCGACATGGACAAGGGTGAAATTCTCTGGAAGATCGCCAATGCGGAAACTCCGGACAACGTCCGCAATCATCCGGCTCTTCAAGGTCTGAATATTCCGCGCACCGGCCGTTCGGCCAACACTATCGGGATTCTCGTGACGAAAACTCTGATGATCGCGGGCGAGCCGGGAACGTTCACGATGGCGGACGGACGCATGGGCGCGATGCTGCGCGCCTATGACAAGAAGACGGGTAAAGAACTGGGCGCGGTGTACATGCCCGCGGGCCAGACCGGCACGCCGATGACGTACATGCGGGATGGAAAGCAGTACATTGTCATCGCGATCGCGGGGAATGCCTATCCGTCCGAGCTGCTGGCATTCAAACTTCCGTCCAACTGATTCCCCGGAATTTTCACGGGTTTAGAAATCGCGGGCGGTCTTAGACCGCCCCTACAGCCTCGCAAATCCAAATCATTCACATCCTGGTAGATTGCAGGGGTAATGGGTCAGTTTGAAGTCTGCGGCCCACTGTAGGGGCCGTCTATTTGCGCCCCCACAGTTTGAGAAAGGAGGCCAACGGGATGATAGATAAAAAAAAAAAAACTTTCGGCGGCTT
>JBGPBY010000587.1:0-4347 GCA_041481485.1 Terriglobia bacterium | reverse complement strand
CTGAAGCCCACGTAGCCGGTGTAGAGAATGGGCGGATGGATGGCGAGCGCGAAATCCTGAAGCAGCGGATTGAGATCGCGTCCGTCCAGTGCCGCGGGCAAAAGCCTCTCGAAGGGATTTGAGGTCGTCAGCGTGAACAACAGGAAGTAGACGCCAAGGAACGCCAGCACCAGGGGCATCTTGTTCACGCGATCGACGATGAACAGGCCGGTGGCAAAGAGTATCAACAGAGCCCACGTTGAAATTTCCGGCAGCGCTCCCCACCAGCTCTGTCCCGTGTCGAAAATGTAGAACGTTGCGACGATGCCGAGCGCCGCCGGATTGAACACATTCGCCGAGCGCGTTCGCAGAAGATACTTGCTGACAACGGCGATCGCCGAGGTACATGCCGCGATATACCAGGCCTCGTGCGGGCTCAGCACCATGGCGACAAACAATCCGGTCAGCACGGCCCCATCGGGGAATTCCCATGCCCCGCGTTTCTTCCGCAGGATCACCGCGTCAATCAAACCCGCGGCAACAACGGCGCCCAACAGGCCGGGCGACACGAGGCGAATGCCTTCATGCGGCGCCGCGAGGGTGGTCAGGATCGCCAGTATGATGATGAGCAGGCCTTTCGGCGTGCTAAAGAACCGGCGAAGCGCCAAGCTTGTAATCAATTCTCATTCCTCGCGTTTCAAATCTTTCCAGTGTCGGTGAAACAATCAACCCGTCCACTCCCATGCGTTCCAGGAGTCGAATTCCATCGCCAGGTCCAAGGACGAATGCCGCTGTTGCCAGTGCGTCCGCGAGCATCGTGGTCTTCGCGATGACGGTGACGCTGGCCAGGGAATCGGTTGAAATTCCGGTCCGCGGGTCGAGAATATGATGACCGGGATTCGAGCTGGAGTCGTTGCGTTCGTAGTCTCCCGACGTGCACACCGCACGATCCGAAACGACAACGGTATCGATCAATGCATCGTCGTGGCGCGGATGACGAATCCCGATAGCCCACGGCTTGCCATCCGGGTTGCAACCTCCCAGATACAGATCGCCGCCGGCATTGATCGCAAAATTCTTGAATTCCTGCAGCTCACGCGCAGCCATGTCGACGGCGAGGCCCTTCGCCACGGCGCCGAGATCGATGATCAACGGGCGGCACAGCGTAATCGTCTTTCGCTCGGGATCCAACAAGACGTCTCGATAGGTGGCTTCGCTAGTTGATTCAATGGGCGATTCCATTTTCGTACGCATGACTTGGCCCGTTTTGTATTCGCGGTTGAAGCCGTGCGTCTCCATCGCGTGGCCGACCGTCGGGTCGAATGCGCCGCCGCTTTCTTCCGCTACCGCGAGCGCGAACGCCACTGCTTCGTAAAGAACAGTGCTCACCGGAACGGGCACGCCGACCTGCGTGGTGAGCCGCATCGCTTCGCTTTGGGGGTTGAATCGAGTGCAGCAATCCTCGATGTGGCGAAACCATCCGAACGCGCGGTCGATAGTCTCCTGCCGATGGATTGTCTGTTGGGGATCCGTTTCGTGAACCGGCACCTGGATCGTGACGATGGTTCCCATCACCACGATGGTGTTCGTGGAGATCGGGTCTTTCACTTCGCCTTGGCGAGCGCCTCTACAACCGCCCCGTAGTATGCGTTGACGCTCTGCGTGGCGCCTGAAACGTAATCGACGGTTGGACTCTGGCGGCTGACCACCTGTCCCGGCAACTGAGCGATCCATGAACAGGGATAACGCGTGCGGCACTGTGCAATTTCCGCCGAGGCAATTCGCCCATCCTGAATCACAACCGCAGCCTGGATATCGCCATGACGGGAACTGCCCCAACCCGTGTACGTGCCGTCCTTGTATTGGTTTTGGCGCACTGCAGGCGGGGGTGCGACTGGTACTGGCTCCGGCGCGGGCGGCTCGATCGCGCTCGGAACATTTACCGGCGTGACGACTGCGACAACAACAGGTTCATTGACCGGGGCAGCTTCTGCGGGTTTCGCAAGCGCAAGTGATGGAGATTCCACAGGCGTGGCTGCAGTCGCAGGAGCATCATTGGAAGCCGCGTTGGAATACGATGCAACCAGGGGCGCGTTCGTCTCCGGCCGCAATGTTCCAACTTCATTCCTTACCGCCACGGCAGCACCTGGACGCTGCTCGGTTGCTTCCGCTCCGGGTGTTCCAGCGTTTGGCACGTAGTTGGCTGCAATGGGCGCGCTTGCCAGCCGCTCTTCGGATTGCGCGGTAAATCGATCGGCTGCAGCCTTTGTTCGTTCATACCCTGCGGCATAAACGGCGAAGATCGCCGCCGAGCTCAAGGTGACCACGCTGTTGGAGATCCTCTTGCCTGCCCACTTTCGCTGGATCGATTGAAGGAAACTGCTCTTGTTGTTCATCTCGTGGTGCGCATGCTATTGCAGTCCCTGCATGAACGTCAAATGACAACACTGTCATTTGTCAGGTCATTTTGAAATTGGGGTTGCGAAACTCCCCTCCTGACTCAGGAGGGCAGTCCCTCTCACTTCCAGGTAACGAGGCCATTGACAACCCATTCCCATTTATTCATACTTCGCGAATATATGGCGAACCCAAACCCGATCAGCAATTTTGAATTGATGGTGATGCTGGCATTGATCCGTCTCGGCGATGACGCGTACGGCGTGCCGATCTCCGAGGAGATTGAAGCGCACAGCGGACACGATGTGGCGCTGGGCAGCGTATACGCCGCGCTCGAACGTCTTCATGACCGCGGCATGGTCACGTCGAGCGTCGGCGAACCGACTGCAGAACGCGGTGGTCGTGCTAAACGATATTTCAAAGTGACCGGCAAGGGAATGAAGGTGGTGCAGGACACGCAGCGAACGCTCACACGCCTTTGGAAGGGAATGCCGAAGCTGGAAGGCGGGAAGGCATGACATCGATCCGGCCGCCGCGAATCGCGACCTGGCTTCTCGAACACCTTACTTGTGGTGCGGACAATGAGGCTGTGCTTGGCGACCTGGCAGAGCGCTATCAAAAAGGCGAGACGAGAGCGTGGTACTGGAAGCAGGCGCTGATCGTCATCGTGTTAACCGGCGTTCGCGGTCCCGTCCTGGTTGGAGCGGTCATGGGCATCGTCACGTGTGGGTTCTCCGTCGCCGGAAATATCGCGCGGGGAGATATTCATAACCTGACTCCATTCCCTAACGTCAGCACTTTTCTTGTTGCTCCATTGATTACCTTCATAGTGGTTCGATACTGGCGCAAGCACGGATTCACCGTGGAAGAAGTCCGCGGAGGTCTTCGGCGCACTGCCGTGGCTTATGGAATCGTGTTCACGTTGATGACTCTCGCGTACGCAATCTTGTGGTTCTCTTGGGATGACGGGACATTCCGCGGGCTCCCGGGATTTACTGAATGGTTCCCCATATTGGGTTTTGGAGCGATATTGTTATTCCCATTGATGGTCCTGAAGGTTTGGTTGTTCGGTTACCTGGCTGCGCGACTGCCTGTTCGCGGAATCGCCAAATGAGATTTCATCTTATCGTTGCATTGCTGCTTCTCTTCCAGCAGGCGCCCGCTCCAAAGGGTTCGATTGAAGGCACCGTTGTTCGCAATGGCACCGGTGAGCCGATCGCGGATGCGCGCGTCACACTTGCCCAACAGGGACCGAGTCGGCCGCAGGTTGCCTCGCCTCTTGTGACGACAGATGATCGTGGGAAATTCCTCTTCACCGGCCTGGATGCCGGTACGTACCGATTAACTATAGGAGCGAATGGATTCGTTCAACTGACATATGGCCAGCGAATTCCCGGAGACTCGGGAAAACCGATCAACCTCGCCGCCGGCCAGTCGGTGAAGGACCTTTCGGTTTCCATGACCGCTGCCGGAAATGTGAGTGGTGCAATCCGCGATGATTCTGGCCGCCCCGCCGTCGGTGTGCAAGTGCAGCTCCTGCGCGCATCCTACAACTTCATGGGACAGCGGACTCTCAACAACATGGGGGCCGCGACAACCAATGACCGCG
Organism: Terriglobia bacterium; assembly: GCA_041481485.1. Lineage (GTDB taxonomy): Bacteria > Acidobacteriota > Terriglobia > 20CM-2-55-15 > 20CM-2-55-15 > JBGPBY01. Next base: position 362 of record JBGPBY010000587.1, on the reverse strand, counting down.
GCGAGTACCGCATCTTCTGGGTCACACCCGGACGTTACTACGTGAGCGCGGGCTCCCCTTCCGGCCCAGCCAGCCTCGCGCGCCTCATTGGAGCCGATGGAGGAGGCACTTCGAACGTGATCCAGAACAACTATGCGTCGAGGTTCTACCCTGGAGTGGTGGATATCGCGGACGCATCGTTGATCGAGATCCAGCCGGACGCCGAATTGAACGCAGTCAATGTGAGTGTTTCCCGTCAACAACTGCACAAAATTCGCGGGCGCGTCGTGGACTTGAAAACCGGGCGGCCGCCCTCCGCCGCAAGCATCTCGATGGAATCTCGATCGCTCGCGGGTGGGCGATCGACTTTTGGTTCGGTGAGT
>JBGPBY010000586.1:0-4385 GCA_041481485.1 Terriglobia bacterium | reverse complement strand
TCCTCCGCTTCCCCCCGTTCCGGGCGGTCTAGGCCCGCCCAAATTGGTCCGGGCTCACCCCCTCCTAATGGTGGGGGGTCATAGCCCGCCCCTACATGGGGGAATCGCATCCATCAATCTACACTTGTCTCTCCCACATCCTCCAGCACTGCGTATCCTTCGGCATAATGGCACGCGGCAAGGTGATCTTCCGCGGGACCCCGATGCGCCCGAAGCAGCGGCTCTTCACGGATGCACTTTTCGCGTTCGCTATCACTCAACTCTCCCGCAAATTTCTGGCAACGCGTTCGGAAGCGGCAGCCGGACGGTGGATCTGCCGGGCTTGGCAGATCACCTTTCAGGATGATCCTTCGCCGGGTGCGTTCCTTTATCGGATCCGGCAGCGGAATTGCCGAAAGCAACGCCTGAGTATACGGATGCGCGGGCAGTCCGAACACTCGATTCACTTCTCCAATTTCAGCAATTTTCCCCAGATACATGACTGCCACCCGGTCGGCGATGTGCCGCACGACCGAAAGATCATGTGCTACGAACAGATAGGCCAGTCCCAGGTCCACCTTCAACTTTTCAAGCAGATTGATAATACCCGCCCGGATTGAAACATCCAGCGCGGATACCGGTTCATCCAACACAAGAAGCTTCGGACGAAGTGCGAGTGCGCGCGCAATCCCCACGCGCTGGCGCTGGCCGCCGGAAAATTCCTGAGGATATCGGCTGGCATGTTCGGGTCGGAGACCGACAATCGTCAGCAGTTCCTGAATGCGAGAGGCGCGTTCATCGGCAGGCACGCCATGGGTCAGCAGGGGTTCGGCAAGAATGTCGGATACCGGCATCCGCGGATCGAGTGACGCCTGCGGATCCTGAAAGACGACATTCAACTCGCGCCGGATGACGAACCGCTCGCTGGCAGACAGTGCCTTTGTCTCTTTGCCAAGGACAACAATCGTTCCCGACACCGGCGGCATCAGACTGAGAATTTCCATGATCGTGGTCGTTTTGCCGCAGCCGGATTCTCCGACAAGACCGAAGGTTTCGCCGGCCCGAATGTCGAAACTGATTCCATCCACGGCGAAGACCGTACCCACACGCCGCCGTAGTATCGAACCTTTGACGAGTGGAAAGTGTTTCACCATGTCCGTTAGCTCGAGAACAGTCAACCGTTCCTCGCGCGGTAATTCGTTGCTCTCCTTCTTCTCGACGACGGCTGCCGGAAAAACGTCCGTGCTCGTGAGATTCTGTTCCTCGATTTCATGACTGCGATGGCAGGCAGAGGCATGAGCGTCGCCGGATGCTTTCAATGTTTCAAGTTCGGGCTCGACCTGTTCGCATAGCGCAATCCTCATCGGACAGCGAGGAGTGAAAGGACAACCAACAGGCAGGCGAATCAGCGATGGCGGACTGCCTTCAATGGGCGTCAGGGGCATCCTTTCTGTGGCATCGAGGCGCGGGACCGACCCGAGAAGTCCGAGCGTATAAGGCATGCGGGGACGATAAAAGACGTCGTCGATCGTGCCGTATTCCACCGGTTTTCCTGCGTACATCACCGTCACGCGATCCGCAGTTCCTGCAATGACGCCCAGATCATGAGTGATCATGATCATGGCGGCGCCGGTCCTCTTGCGGGCCGTTTGCAGAGTTTCCAGGATTTGAGCCTGAATGGTGACATCGAGCGCAGTGGTTGGCTCGTCGGCAATGATCAGATCCGGATCGTTCGCGATGGCCATGGCGATCATCGCGCGCTGCCGCATGCCGCCTGAAAATTCGTGCGGAAACGCCCCAGCCCGCTGCCGGGGATTGGGAATGCCGACCAGGTCGAGCAATTCCACGGCCCGTTCCATCGCCGCCGGTTCGGAAATGTCGTTATGGGTCAGTACGGCTTCGGCAATCTGGGCGCCGATGGTGAATACCGGCGTCAACGCGGAGAGGGGATCCTGAAAGATCATGGAAATCCCGCTGCCGCGAATTTGCGAAAGTTCCTTGTCGGTTCGGCCGATCAACTCCTGCCCCTGGAAGCGAACGGATCCTGTGATTCTTGCGCGCTCCGGCAGAAGTCCCATGACGGCAAGGGAGGACACGGATTTTCCGGATCCCGATTCACCGACAATGCCGAGCACTTCTCCCGGCATGACGTGATAACTCAGGCCACGCACTGCCGTTACCGGGCCGGCCTCGCTGGGGAAGGTCACCGACAGATTGACGACCTCTAAGAGTGGCTCGGGTTTCATCAGTCTCCGCCGATCCCCGCGTTCGGATCCAGGGCATCCCGCAGCCCGTCCCCGACGAGGTTGACCGACAACACCAGCAGGACGAGCAGTATTGCGGGCAGATAAAACTGATATCCGTTCGGCGTGCTTGCCGATTGCCAGTGATCATTAATTAAAGTGCCGAGCGAGATATCCGGTGGCTGAACTCCAAAACCGAAAAAGGAAAGTCCGACTTCGGAAAGAATAAGGCTGCTGACGTTGATCGTGGCATCGATGATCAGGAAAGACGACATGTTGGGAAGAATATGGCGCAAGATAATCGTCCAGTTCGACACTCCCATGAATCGCGCGGCATGAACGAATTCCCGTTCCTTCATTGACAGCGTCATGCTCCGCACGACGCGCGCCGTGATCATCCATTGAAATGCGGAAAGCAGTAGTACGAAGATCCACCAGGTTCGGCCTTCGAACACCGGAGAGAGAATGGCGATGATCAGGAATCCCGGCAACACCAGAAGAAGATCGATAATCGCGATCATGGTGCGGTCCGTCCAGCCCGAGAAGTAGCCTGCCGCCGCTCCGGCCATGGCGGCAATTCCTGTCGACAAGACGGCTCCGACCAAACCGATTATCAGGGATTTCTGCATGCCTCTCATGGTCAGTGCGAGCATGTCGAAACCGTTTTGTGCGGTGCCAAACCAGTGTTGGAGCGATGGAGGCTTGAGGAACGCCTGGTAGTCGACCTGATTGTATTGCCACTCATAAAACAGCGGACCGATATAGGCGAAGGCAAAGAACAACATCACCAGTAACAAGCCCGCAACCGCAAGGCGGCGGCGCACGAAGCGACGCAGTACGAGACGGCCTCGGGAATCGGAGCGGCGCGGCGTTTTTAAGGGTTCGAAGGGCTTTATCGAATCGGCAGATTTCATGATCGATTCAGTTCCTTCGGATGCGGGGATCGAGAATCACGGTGACGACATCCGAGAGAAAACCCGCGATGAGCACCAGGATTGCCACAAACATGCCGATCGCCGCGGTGGCATTGACATCGTTCTTCTGGATCGACTGAACGAACCATTCCCCCATGCCATGCCACGAGAAGATTTTTTCCACAAAGATCGAGCCGATGAAAATCAGTGCAAATTGATACGCGAAAAAAGTACCCATAGGAATCAGCGCGGTGCGGAGGGCGTGTTTGATGAGGGCTTTTGAGCGGCTCAGTCCCTTGGCTCGCGCTGTGCGAACGAAGTCCGACCCGAGCACATCAAGCATGGAATTGCGCTGATAGCGGCTGTAAAAAGCGAATCCCTGAAGGATCAGCACCAGCGAGGGCAAGATCAGATGCTGAATCCTGTCGGCCACTCCGGCAGACGACAATGCCGCCAGTCCCGGGGCATACTCACCGGTGTTATAGACGACGCGGTATCCAACCGTGTCATTAAACGAAGTGCCGGCAATGGCGAGAAACACCGACAGAACCACCGTTGGTATCGAAAGAACCAGGAACGATACCAGTGTCATCGCGTGATCGGAAATGCCATATTGCCGGACGGCACTGTAGGCTCCGGCCGCCACTCCGGCCAGAGTGCCGAGAATCGACCCAATCAGCAATAATCGGAGGCTTACGCCGATGCGGCGGGCCATCTCGCCATTGACGGATCCGCCATCGGGGGTTTTCCCAAAATCAGAGTGCAGGACGCCTCGCGTCCAGCGCTCGAATCGGTCCAGGATTGGCGTTCTGTCGTTGAGATTGAGTTCGTCCAATCTCGCTTCCACGACTTCCGGGGGCGGCGGGGGATTGCGCCCTTCAAAATTGGATCGCGGATTGAGAGCGGCGGCGGCAAGAAAATAAGTCGCCGATGTCGCGATGACGACAAGGACCAGAAGATAGATGAGTCTGCGAACGAGAAATTGTCCCAAGCCACCATCATACTAAATGAACCCATTGCCCACGTGGCCATTTGGTCATTCGGTAATCGCGCCAACTACATGTGACATCGGACAGCAAATCATTTGACAGTTCACATCTGAGGGTGAGCCGACTGTAGGCGCGATCTATCGAGATGTGAAGGAATGCGATCAAGAAACCCCTCTCCCGTCGGGAGAGGGGGCCGCGTAGCGGCCGGTGAGGGGTACCGCAAGTTGATATTGTTACGTGCGGTACCCCTCACCGGCCTT
>JBGPBY010000585.1:0-4395 GCA_041481485.1 Terriglobia bacterium | reverse complement strand
GTGGCGCTTCGCGCAATCATTTCTTAAAAATGCCGCGCGATAGCGCATCCACAATTGAGAATTGAATATTGAATATTGAGTATTGATTATTTCTTCACACCTTCGCGACTACAGATTTGCATGACCCGATTGGGCCAGTTCGCCATCGCACCAACTACATTAGACAACGGACAACATTCAACGAACATTTGACATTGCAAAGGCCATGACCCCCGCACACAATCGACCCGGAATATGCTGAAACTGCATGGATTGGAATCCGTATGACCCAAAACCAAATGTCTCCTCGCGAGGACTCGCAACAGTTGATTTCGGCGTTGTTTTCTCTGCTGCCGGCACCCGTGGCCATTGCGGACGAAGAAGGGCGCATCATACTGGCCAATTCCAGTTTCTCTGACGTATTTCAGGAAGTGGTTCACATTTCGGATCTGCCTTCTCAGGAAATCGATATTCCGGAGGAAGGAACCTTTGCCGTTCAATTGTTGCCGCTGAACAGGGATGGATACCAAATCGTTTATGCAACGAATGTGACTGCCCAGCGGCAACTCGGCCTTCAAGTGGATCAGCTTGAAAAAATGGCGTCGGTCGGACGTGCCGTTATCGGGATTTCAGAAGATATCAAGAATCCACTGGCCGACATCTCCGAATACGGCTCCATGGCAGAGCAGTGCAGAATGGATGCCGCGGCACGGCGCATTTTCGAAGTGATTGTGTCCGGCGCGGATCGCGCGGGGCATCTGGTCCAGAGTCTCCTGGTTGCCGGTGCGGGTGAAAAGACTCCGCCGGCAGCGGTCGATCTCAATGAGATCGTGCGCAGTGTCATGCACCAGAGAGGTCCGCGCCATGCGTCGCGGAATCTGGAAGTCAAAGTGACGCTGGACCCCGGTTTGCCGAAAACAATCGGCATTCCTGCACAGATTGAGCAGGTAATCACATCACTGGTTATTCATGCCGAAGACGCGGTTTCCGATGAGATGCAGCATGCAGGCTGGATTCGAGTGCAAACGGGCATCCGCGAAGGGCGGGTGCAGGTTCAGGTTTCCGAAAACGGAAATGCAAGGATCACTGCACCGGCATTTACTTCGGCCTCGGGCGGCGTCGGTCTGAACATCTGCGGTGAAATTGCCAAAGAACATGGTGGCGATTTGTATGCATGGAGCGCTTATGGCGGCGGTTCCATTCTGACGTTTGAACTGCCGGTGCTTATGCCGGAATCGGATGACGGGAATAATTCGACCACCCTCACACGGTTGTTGCAGAACATGGCAGTCCTGGTTGTCGAAGACGACGCCCAGGTTTCGGAATTCATCGCCGACGTGCTATCACGGCACGGCGCTCACGTGCAGGTATCCGCCTCCGGCGGTGAAGCGTACGACAGGATTTTTTCCACGGAATACGGTCTCATTGTTTGTAATCACCTGATGATTGGGCTTTGCGGCGAAAACCTTTACCACTTGCTGAAGAGTACGAGTCCCGTGACGAATCAGCGTTTTCTGTTTCTCACCGGTGATGTGATCTCGCCTCAGGCCAGAAAGTTCTTCACGGAAACAGGAGTTCAGTATTTGAAAAAGCCGTTTCGAATCGGGGATCTGGTCGAGGCGGTGGAAGATTTATTCATACGGTGTCAACCACAGGGTTTTTGAGGATTCCTATACCTTCGACTTCAATTTCCACGCTGTCGCCGGGTTGAAGATAAATCGGAGGTTTTCGGGTATATCCAACGCCGCCGGGCGTCCCCGTTGAAATGACATCTCCAGGTTCCAGTGTCATGACTTTGGAAATGTGAGAAACCAATTCGGGAACTTTGAAAATCAGATTCCGGGTATTGGATTTCTGGAGGGTTTGCCCATTCAGGCGCAGTTCAATTGCGAGCCCATCGGCATCGTTCAGCGCAGAACGAGTCGCAAGGCATGGTCCCATTGGGGCAAAAGTGTCGAAGGACTTGGCGCGGAGCCATTGCCCATCGGACCGTTGAAGATCGCGGGCCGAAACGTCGTTCACGATCGTATAACCCGCGACGTGGCGGAGCGCGTCTTCCGGCCGGACATGACGCGCCGTCGAACCGATGACCACGGCGAGTTCGGCTTCATAGTCAATCTTCCGGCTCATTGCAGGAATCACGATGGGCTGACCCGGAGCCGCGACGGCATTGGAGTACATGGCGAACAGCAGGGGCTCCCTGGGTATTTCCATTTTGGTTTCTTCGATATGGTCGCGATAGTTCAGTCCAATGCCGATCAGTTTATGAGGCCGGGGAACCGGTGCTTGAAGGACGACGTCCGATTCATCGAAAAGCAGAGACTGGATATCCGGCGATTTGGGATCGAGGAGGCGCATGCGTTCTTCAAGAATGTCGAGACCGCCTGCAATGCCAAGGAAGTCGTCAATGCGCGCCATGCGGCCGGGAAAATTAAAGACAGAACCTGCGGCACCTCCGGTGACATCCAGATAGCGGCCTGCGAGCGAACAGCCCACGCGGAGGTCCGAAGGATTGGAGCGACGGGAAAAGTTGATGAGTTTCAAATGGGTCTCCTGTTGACGCCGTCTCGAAACAAGAGAGTGTAAATGATCGAATCATCATCCGCCATCACCTCCGGCGATCGCACAAAACAAAAACGGCCGGAATCTGAGGCAAGGAAATCGTGGATACTTCTCCGGTGGCTGCTGATCTTGTTTGGCGCCGCGCTGACAGGATTCCTGTACCTGCCGCGTTCCACCTCGGAGACACTGATCGTCACGGTTGCTTTCGCGCTTACCAATATTGCGATCACGTTGACGGCGCCGGAACGATTGCACTCACCGGCAGTCCGGCGGATCATCGCTGCGGTGGACGTGCTGATGGTGTCCGCTACGCTTTATCTGCTGCGGGCACCGGGAACGTATCTATATGTCGGATTCATTTTTGTCATCGTCATTGCGGCCTTCTGGCGGGATATTGCAGTGCTCCTGTTTTCTCTCGCGACGGTCAGTGTCCTTTATGGAATGTTTTCCATATTTCGCCTTCAAGAAAACGGACAATTTGGGACCGTCGAGCAGTTTCTGACTCTGGCGGCGTTCTTCATCGTTTCCCTTCATTACCTTTTCTCGTCCGAGCGGATGTATCGAGCGGCTATCGTTTCATCCGAGCTTTCCGAAGAGAGGCGGAGAGCCGATGTGATTTTTGAAATCTCGCGTTCAATCTCTTCTGCATTGAATACGCGGGAGGTTCTCTATTTGATCACCACACGCTTGTCTGAAACGTTCGGCGCAGCGGACTGTTCGGTCATTCGCATCGACGCGCTGACGCGAACTGCCAAAATGATTGTGAAATCGGCGGTGCCAAATGCGCCGGAAACCGAAGTAGACCTTTCGCAGTTTCCCGAGTTGCTGACCGCCTTCGATTCTCAGGAGATTCTGTTTGTTCCCAATCTTTCTCGAAATGGAGTTGCAGAGTCGGTTGCCGCTATCCCGATGCGCGCGAAGAACGTCGTGCTCGGCCTGATTTACATTCGACTGGGTGAGAAGTGGAGCAAACTTTCGGAAAGCGACGAGCGGTTTTTCAGAATCATGGCGGCGACTGCGGCAAACGCGCTCAAGAATGCCGAAATGCTTGAAGAGATGGAGCACCGCGCCCGGACCGATTTTCTGACGGGACTTCCGAATCATCGCTCATTCCAGACGACGCTGGCTGCCGAACTTGGCCGCGCCCAACGGCACAATCATCCGCTGTCGCTCATGATCATCGATTTGGATTTCCTCAAGGACGTGAATGACCGGTTTGGCCATCCGACGGGGGATATGGTGATCCGGTCCGTCGGTGAAATCATCTGCCGGGGGTGCCGGGAGTTCGATGTCGCTGCGCGCTATGGCGGGGAAGAGTTCACCGTCATTCTGCCGGAAACACCGCTCGAGGATGCCGGACGGGCAGCTGAACGTATCCGGGAGATGATTGCCGAATATGAAATGCCGGGAGTGGGAGCGGTTACGGCATCGATCGGAGTATCGAATTTCCCGGTCAACGCGCTGGGGAAGGAAGATCTGATCCGGGTTGCGGACCAGGCGCTGTATGTCGCCAAAGATAACGGCCGCGATCGCGTGGCGTTTTTCAATTATCAACTGATCTCTCGTTAGTGGCGATTGTTCAAATACAGCAACGTATATTCGAAGCTGTAAGCGGGGTAGCGAATGTAGGGGCGGTCTATGACCGCCCACAATTGATAGTCCTGCAATCCCTCCGAATTGTGGGCGGTCATAGACCGCCCCTACATTCGAAATCGCACTGAGCCGCGTTAGCGGCGGCAGTTCGCTAGCCACGGGCGTAAGCCCGTGGAGCACGCGCAGCACCCTCACACCTTCATGTAAGCCAGCCGCGCTTCGAGGAATCGCGACAATCTGGCAATTGGCAGCCCCATGATG
>JBGPBY010000584.1:0-4397 GCA_041481485.1 Terriglobia bacterium | reverse complement strand
TGCAGTAAAGGAAGTCGGCTTTGTCGAACCTCACAAAGATGCCGTGGAGATCTACGCGCGCGGACATCGGGTGTATCAGGGTCTCTATCCGCTCCCTTTGGGGGATTAACATGCTGGTCTCGTCCCCAGCCGCGTCAGCGGCGGCAGGCCCCATAGCCACCGGCGTCAGCCGGTGGAATATCAATCCAAAAAGAACAGAGTGCCGTAAGGCACGACAGATCCAGCGATTTTCTTGATCTGTCGCCGCTACGCGGCTCATTTAATTCTTCAGCTTAAATTTCCACCGGCTGACGCCGGTGGCTATGGGGCCTGCCGCCGCTAACGCGGCTGGGGACATGTTCCTTCGTTGTAAGTAAATCCGACGGTTTTGAGATAAGCACTTTTCGGCCAGCATCCGGGGCGAGCACCATATCACCGGGCCGAATGCATCGTTACTTCCAAACTTCAGATAACGCTGAGCTTGCAATGGCGCAGGAAAACCGCTGTTCCTGATGCGTCTTATTCTCAGAGGCCGCGCAAAGCCAACCCGCCCGTATACGACGTCGGATTACCTTACAAAAACGAGGGAAGACGCCACCTTCGAAAGCTCGCAGCGCCGGGCTTAAGTACAGAAACATGATCTTTCTACAAGGGTTTACTGACTTCCCATTACTGCGTATCGAAATCATTGGTTGGTGATTAAGTTGCTAGGGCTGAAACCGCGGACGGCCTTCGAAGGTCCGCAACAACGTTCCGTTAGAGACAAGCTGGGGCGAAATACGCACATACAATTTGCCGGCGTGTTGTTGAAGGTTTTGTCGTGCCCCGCACCTTCCGGCCGGCCGTTCAGTGTGCGATTGCTTCGAACACAAGCGCACAGGAGATCGTCGCTCATGCAAAGGATTCTGCTTGCTGCTGCGTTTCTTGTTGTGATCCCGTCTCTGGCTTTGGCCGCTCCATGCGTACCCGGCACGGTGACCAATTACGTTGGCCTGGGAGCAAGCGGTTGTCAGGTTGGTGCATTCACGTTTTTCAACTTCGAAGGCTTGCCGTCTTTTTCGGGCGGAACTCCCGTCAGTCCGGCGCTGGTCCAGGTGGCCCCGAGCATTAATGCTGTCGGGCCTCGGCTGGATTTCAGTCTGACCAGCAGCGCCAGTGCGAACCAGTTGCTGGGAATTGCAATCGGATTTTCAATTTCGGGATCCACGTTGAATGGCGCCGTGCTGTCTATGGTCGGCGCTGCGGCGACCGGCAATGGAGTGGTCACCGCTGTTGAAGACATCTGCCGTGGCGGCGTATTCACTTCGGATCCGTCGAATTGCACGACCTCCGGACAGGTGACTCTGGTTACCGCTCAGGACTCGATTGGCCCCACGGGTCCGGACGCACAGAAATTTCCCATAACCTCGTTCTTCGATGTGTTTGTCGACATTGCAATCGATGGAGGTCCCTCAGGCACCGCCAGGCTGGGCGCCGCAGCCGGCCCTCCGGGAACGGTGACCGCACAGTTTGCCACACCGGAGGCTGCTTCTATTTCGCTGATTGGCATTGGACTGCTGTCGATCTGGGCTTTTGCCCGCTGCCGGAAATAAACGTCTATCCCCCAGCAACCGCGATGAAAGGTAATCCGTGATGCGAAAACTGAGAGTTCTTCTCGTACTGGCCGCCACCTTCTTCCTGTGTCAGCTTCTGTCCGGCGCAAATCACCGGGAGGCGCCAATCACTGCGCTGGACCCGAAAGCCGATATCACGGATGTGTATGCTTTCCGCAGTTATGACGGCGGATCTATCCCGAGGGTCACGATGATTCTCTGCGTCGACCCTTTCCTCGATCCGGCGAACGGCCCAAACTGGTTTCCATTCGACCCGGAGATCCAGTATGAGATCAAGGTCGACAATAACAATGACGCGGTAGAGGACATCGTCTTTCAATTCCGGTTTGGGACTGAACAAAGGTTGCCGAACCTGTTTCAGGTTTACGCTGGTGCGGGGACCGGAATCAACGCACCCACCAATTCGCCACCGCCGGTGCTTCCGGGAACTCTGATCGTGCCGCCGCGAATCACCAATTTTGATTCGCCCGGACTGGGACAACGCCAGAGCTACACGGTGACGATGATCAAGGGCGGAATTGCGACACCGATTGAGACGAGCGTCCCGATGTACGCTGTTCCCGTGAATGTGGGCCCGAGGACGATGGATTACACCTCATTATTCAATTCCGGAATCTATTCCACAAACACCGCCAACGTTAAAGTGTTTTCCGGAACAACGGACGATGCGTTTTGGATTGATCTCGGAGGCGCCTTCGATACTTTCAACCTGCGCTCTATCATCGCCCCCGGAATTCTCTCTCCTGCACAGGATGCGGCGCTTGCGAACATCGTCGCCGATACGGTTTCCGGCTACGCCGTCAATTCCATTGCCATCGAAGTTCCGGTATCCATGCTGACCCAGACCGGCGCCATTGAAGCATCGAACTCCCCTGCAGCAACGATCGGCGTCTGGGGTACGACATCCCGGCCGCGCACAACCGTCCGCCGTTCTCCGTTACCGCAGGCGAGCTCGGGAACCTGGGCGCAGGTGCAGCGCATGGGCAATCCGCTGATCAATGAACTTCTGATTGGAACTGGTTTCAAAGACCGCTTCAGCATGGATCAGCCGAAGAACGATTCCCAGTTTGCCAGCTTTTTCCTCGATCCGGCGCTAGCCCGGATCCTGAATGCGGCCACGGGGGGCGGACTTACCATACCGACTCCCCCGCGGCTCGATTTGCTTCCATTGGTTACGTATGCGCCGCCGATCGCCGCTGCCGGTACGCCACCGGGTCCCGTCGCGGATCTGTTGCGCCTGAATACGGGAGTGAATCCGACGGCGTTTGGAGTCAGCAGCCGTTTGGGCCTGCTTGGAGGCGATCCTGCCGGATATCCCAACGGCCGGAGAGTGTTCGACGACGTGACCGACATTTCTCTGCGCGCCGTTGCGGGAGTGTTCAATCCGGCATTCAACATTTCCCCAAACAACAGACTGGGAGATGGCGTCAACGTGAATGATGCGCCTTATCGGACGACCTTCCCGTATTTAGCGGATTCCCCGAGCGGACGGGATCGCCGCCACATCGACCCCGGTGAACCGGGATGCACTGCGGGGACGGGTGGCGCTTGCGCCCAGTAACTTCTTCGGCAGCCCTGATTGTCCTGCTTGCCGCCGGATGGACCGTGTTGGGTCAGACTCCGGCCGCGAAGTCCCCGGCTGAACGCACGATCGAGACATCTCAGAAAGCCATTTCGGATAATCCGAAAAATTTCGATGCCTACAACCGCCTGGCACTGGGACTGGCTCGACGCGCGCGCGAAACGTCGGATACCGTTTATTACAACAAGGCCGATGAAGCCATTGCGCATTCGCTGGAGTTGTCCCCGGATAACTTCGAAGCGCTGAAGATGCGGATATGGGTTCTTCTGGGGAAGCACGAATTCCAGCAGGCCCGCGATCAGGCCCGGTTGCTGAACAAGCAGATGCCGGACGATCTTCAGGTCTATGGTTTCCTGACCGATGCCAACGCGGAGTTGGGCAACTATAAGGAAGCAGAAGAGGCCTGCCAGTGGATGCTGGACCTGCGCCCCGGTAACATCCCTGCTTTCACGCGCGCCGCTTATCTGAGGGAACTGTTCGGCGACATCGAGGGCGCCATCGAACTGATGTCCAAGGCGTACGAACGCACGCCGGTTGTTGAAATCGAAGATCGCGCCTGGACACTCACACAGCTTGGACATCTTGAACTGATGGCAGGACGAACCGGCAATGCCGAGCAGATCCTGCAGCAGGCCCTGATGCTCTTTCCCAACTATCACTACGCACTGGCGAATCTTGCCAGAGTTCGCTCCTCGCAAAACAAACACGGTGAGGCCGCGGATCTGCTCAAACGCCGCTATGATGCAGCGCCTCATCCGGAGAATCTGTATGCACTGGCCGAAGAACTGGAAAAGGCCGGACGTCAGTCCGAAGCGAAGGCCGCATATGCCGAGTTCGAAAAACGCGCCCTCAAAGAATCCGCAATCTGGGACAACTCGAACCGCGAATTGACTTTCTACTATGCCAACCATGCGCAAAAACCGGCCGAAGCGCTTCGCGTGGCCCAGCTGGAAATCTCACGGCGTCACGACGTTTATACGCTTGACGCGTACGCCTGGGCTCTCCATGTGAATAATCGCCACAACGAAGCTGCCGACAACATGAATCGAGCACTCGAGGTGGGGATCAAGGATCCAGATGTGCTTGCGCGAGCTGCAATCATTCGTGCGAAGGCGCCGAAGAAATAAGGCAAGGCTTAGCAATGACCGCCCGCGATTCGACAGAAGGTGTGAAGGAATGCGATCAAGAAATCCCTCTCCCAACGGGAGAGGGTTGGGTGAGGG
>JBGPBY010000583.1:0-4409 GCA_041481485.1 Terriglobia bacterium | reverse complement strand
GTCGGCGCGCTTTCGGGAGGCTAGCCCGCACTTCTCACCGGTTGCCTGCTGCAACGGTCGATACGCTCGTCCAGACTGCGTAGCGCTAGGTCGACCGTCTCGACGTACTGTCGAGTACGCCTGCAGCGGCCTCGGTCGCGCGCCTTGTCTGGACGGCGTCTCGACCGTTTCGCGACGGCAACCGGTGAGAAATGCGGGCTAGTTGATTTACGCCTATTGACTTCAGAATTCTTCAGCTCAAGAAAATTGGAAGAACCCGGTCTGCGATCGCGTCTAATTGTCAGTTTCAGATGCAACCGGAAGGAGAACATATGGGCAGAGGTCGAATTTCTCTACTGATCGCAAGCCTGTTGATACTTTTTGCAATGACCGCCCATGCCGGCGGTTGGGCCATTGTCACGGTAAACGACCTTCCCGACTATGCGATCGCCGGAAAGACGCTTTCCATGACCTTCGCCGTTCGCCAGCATGGCGCCACGTTATTGGAGGGACTGAAGCCTGTGATTTTTGCAAAGGCACCCGATATGCGCAGCGTAAGAATCGACGCGCAGCCAACAATGCAGAAGGGCGAATACCGATTCGAACTGCCGCTCACGCAACCGGGCGAGTGGAAGATCTCGATCGACAGCGGCTTTCTGTTCTATTTGATAAAACAAACGCGGGACGATTCCCCTCAATCACCGCAGGCCGGATACCTCACTTTTCCATTGAAAGTCATTCCCGCCGGAAGTTCACCGCTCATCGTGTCGGACAAGGAGCGCGGCGAACGCTTGTTCAACGTCAAGGGCTGTATTGGATGCCACGGCAGCGGTATCGGGCCGGACCTCGCGAAGAAGAGCCTTTCATCGGACTACGTAAAGCGGCTCCTCGCCGACCCGGCGGCGACGCTGAAATACAAAGAACCGGAATATGGGCAAATGCCTAATTTGAACCTGAAGCCCGCAGAGATCGCGGCATTGACGGAGTTCCTGGTAAACCGCTAACGACGTATAGGTCTGCTGCCATCCAAATCGGAGAGCGCGTATACTGGCAGCCCATATGCCGATTCTCATAGCTTTGCTTCTGGGGTTTGCCGCCTGGTTTCTGGTGCGCGGCGTGATAGCGGGGATCTACACGGTCGATCAAAATGAACGCGCGGTGAAGTCTGTCTTTGGACGCGCGCAACGCGTGGAGGGCAACAAGACGACCCTCGACGATCCGATCGCCGAACAACTGCGCCCTGATGAGCGGCAGCGCTACATCTATCCGCAGGTGCGAGTCATCCCTCCGGGTGGACCGTATTTCAGGATGCCGTGGGAAAAGATCCATAAGGTTTCGATCGCCACAACAACCATGAACATGGCGATCGATCTGGAAGATGCGTCGGCCAACAACAACGGCTCCCTTCTTGAGGCTGTGACGAAAGATCAGCTCAACACCGGACTCACCGGTCAAATTCGATATCGTGTGAGCGAGTCGAACCTGTACGCATACCTGTTCGGAATCAAGCGTCCTATGGTTCATGTCATGGCTTACTTCGTGTCGGTGCTTCGTCAAAGGATCGCCAATTTCGAAGCCAAACCCATCGTCACACCGTCTGCCGCAGACTCCGCGGCGCCGGCGGCGCCGCAAGGTTCTGCCTCGCAGGCAACCGAGGTCATGGGAGTCTCCATCAACGATCTTCGCAAAAACCTTCGGGATCTGAACGAATACATGGACAGGGAATGTCTTTCGACCACGGCTCGTTACGGCGTGCTATTCGATGCGTCGTTGATCACGGGAATTGACCCACCGGCGGAGGTTGAATCGGCCTTGGCTGCGATCAATACCGCATATAACCAGGTGTCGAGCGATATCAGTCTGGCTCACGCCGGAGCCGATCAGAAGATCGTTCAGTCCAGGCGCGCTGTAGAGATCGAGACTCTGAAGGCGCAGGCTGAGGTGGAGCCAATTCGCATGATGGCGAGCGAACTCGCAAACCTCAAAAAGCAGGGGACGAATGTGCTTTCCTCCTACGTGAGAAACGTGAAGCTGGCACTGCGCGGCAAAGCGCAACAGATCTTCCTGGAGGTGCGTCGATGATCCAGGCAATTATCGCTTTCGCGGTGGCTTTTTTCGGGATGTTCATTCTCGAACCAGTTCTCCTGGCTTTGGGGCGGTTGTTCGGAATCTATACGGTTGTCCGGGAACGTACCTGCAGGGTGTATGTGTTGTTTGGCAAAGTGATAGGAACGATCGACGAGCCCGGTCTGTATTTTCTCCCGGCGCGGCTCGGTGTTCGCGCGTTCATCGTCAACATGCTGGGCCGCTGTTACGTGCTGGACCTGCGGCTCGGTCAGGAATATTTGCGCAGCCAGCCCGTCAATTCCGAAGAAGGAGCGCCGATGGGAATCGGAATCTGGTACGAGATGCAGATCAGCGATCCCGTTGCGTTCCTGTTCAAGAACACGGACCCGCGCGGTTCGTTACGCGCGAACCTCAGTAACGCCACAGTGCGTTGTCTGAGCAATATGCCGCTCGGTGAGATGCTCGAAACCCGGCATAAAATGAGCCAGACCGTTCGGGCTGAGGTTTCGGAAAAGTCGCAGGTGTGGGGCTACACTTTGGGGTCGGTTTACATCCGCAAAGTGCACTTTCGAGACCAGGGCATGATCCGGCAGATCGAGGAAAAAGTCGTGAACCGGTTGCGTCAGGTGACTTCGGCGATCAAGCAGGACGGCGCCAACCAGGTGAGCATCATTACCAGTTCTGCGGAGCGGCAGGCGGCAGTTGCCTTCGCCCAGGCGGCAGTGATTCGGCCCAACATGATCGGTTCCGCGCTGAGGGAAATTTCCGAAGATCCGGAAGTTGCCAACGCGCTGTTCGATATCTGGGAAACGCAGAAGACTCTGGACAGCAAGGGAAGGTTGACGCTCTTCGTCGATGGAACGAAAAATCGCCTGCTTGCCGATGTACTGGCGGCGCAGAATCCGGATGAGCGCAGCTTGCCTCCTGCACCTGCGGTGGGTTGAGAAGATTAAATGCGATTCTCGCTGAAATTCATCGTCGCCTGTTGGGCGCTCGCCGCGAGCTGCATGGTCATGGCTGCGTCAACCGGTGGTTTCTCCACCGCGGACGGCAACAGTTCGACGGCACGCAGATTCACGGCTTCGAGCTTCGAAGGCATCCAGACGATCATCGACGCCGCGCGCGACAACGCCGGCACCCCGGTCGCCACCGGCGCGTACCCGCTGCACATCACCTACACCGGCAACGAAGACGCGTTGATCGCCCAAATCGTCAAGGATCACACGGTCGACGCTTCGGGCAACTGCCCGAAGCCACACTGGAGTGACACCTACCGCAAGATCGAGATCAGGAACTATACCGCTGGCGTCACTATTGAAGGTGCCGACGGCTCCTCAGCCAACTGGGGAATCGTGATCAACGGCGGTTCGAACAACGTCGTTGTGAAGAACATGAAGATTGGCGCGCTGGGCGGCGCCCGCAATGATGCCGACATGATCCGCATCGACGGCGCCTCCAACGTGTGGATCGACCACAACGAACTGTTCGCGGTGAACAACGAATGCAATGGCTCGCCCGAGGGTGACCTGACGTTCGAAGCCGCAGTGGACATCAAGAGGGCTTCGCACAACGTCACCGTCTCGTACAACTACATCCACGACAGCAAGAAGGTCGGCCTGGATGGCTCGTCGTCCGGCGACATCGATGGTGGCCGCGAGATCACCTTCCACCATAATTACTATAAGAACGTCGGCGCACGCCTGCCGCTGCAACGCGGTGGCTGGGTGCACACTTACAACAACCTATACGATGGCATCACTACCTCCGGCATCAACGTGCGTCAGGCTGGCTATGCACTGATCGAGAAGAACTACTTCCAGAACTCGGTCAACCCCGTAGTCTGCTTCTACGACGGCAGCAACTGCGGCTGGTGGGATCTGCGCGGCAACAACATCACCAGCACGGCCGATTTCACCACGTACAACATCACGTGGACAACCCCGGCCAGCGGTGACAAGAGCGCCTCCGCCTGGATGACCACGGGTACCTTCCCGAAGACCCTGAGTTACTCCTATGAGGCCGTGACGCCGCAGTGCCTGAAGGACAAGCTGCTCAGCTACGCCGGTGTGGGCAAGAACGGTAGACAGCTCACGGCGACTGCCTGCAAGTAAGAACCTCTGTAACTATTCAGAACATTACTGAAGAGCAGTGATGAAATCAGGGAGATTACCGGCAAAGAGAGTAGTCAGAGCATCGGTAGCAGAGACGCCGTGCTTGCGGCAGCAGGAGAGATAGCTGCGGACACGGCAAAAAATGCGTGCACCGTCAAATGAACGGAAGCATCCGGATATTTTTTGCTGCACTTTGGTCATCCGCAGATCGTTTTCGCTCTGATTGTTCGTAAACGGTACGAGCGGATCGGT
>JBGPBY010000582.1:0-4415 GCA_041481485.1 Terriglobia bacterium | reverse complement strand
TTCGACGCGAACAAGCCGGTGAATATTTCAGGCAAAGTTCTCATGTATGAGGCGCGCAATCCACACAGTTACCTGCATTTCTCCGCTCTGGACGAAAACGGAAGAACGCGGGAATACATCTGCGAATCCCACGGCGTAACTCAGTTATCGCGTATCGGAATTACGCCTCAGCTGTTCAAGCCCGGAACCCAGGTTCGTGTCATGGGTTCTCTGTCCCGGCACAGTCCTTACATGTGTTTCTTCACCAGCGTTGAATTCGCCGATGGACGGCGCTTGAGTGTCGATGGACCGGCCGACGCACCAAAGCCACTGGTTTTAGCGCCGCGAAAAGACATCTTCGGCACTTGGCTGCTGGCGCCAATCCCGAACCGGAGCACAAGCGGTCCGCAGCCCATGATTCAGCAGTTGACGCCCGCGGGTGAGAAGGCCATCGCCGCTTATGATCCATTTCGCGACGATCCCACGTTTCGTTGCGACCCAGTCAACATCCGCCGCGTCTGGGGCGCTCCCAGTACGCCCATGGCAATACTCCACGACGGAGCCGACATCGTGCTTCAGTACGAGTGGATGGACGTCAAGCGCGTCGTTCACATGAGCATGAAGATTCATCCGAAAGATACACGGGGCACTTCACTGGGACACTCGATCGGTCATTGGGAAGGTGACACGCTCGTCGTCGAGACTGCCAACTATGCCGCAGGCGTGTTAAACCAGTATGTCGAGCAGCCGGGCCAGCCAACAAAAGGGCTACTCCATTCAGCAGCACTCACTACGGTCGAGCGCGTGCATCTGGACACGGCGCGCCAAAGACTCGTCGTCGACATCGATCAAACCGATCCGGAATTTTTCAAGCAGCCTTTTCCTCGCGGCACATTGGAATATTCCGCGTCCGACCTGAAAATCGAACCATTTAAATGCACGCCTGAGGGATTGACCGGCACCGCTCGAAACGCCGCAAAGTAAGACCAATTGGGGACAGAGAGCAATGAAATGGCGAGTTCATTGCTGCCAGAATTCAACTTTAACGACTCGCAATTCGTTGAACAATAGCAGGAGATCAGCGGACTGGCCGGAACTCGCATCGCGTCTGAGCATCACTCGAATCGAATAGTTATCCTGACGGTTCAGCGAAAGAATCGGCCACGATTGGACGGCAGACTCATTCGGGGACTCATTCGGGGACCTACTCGGATTCGTGCGAAGGAACCGCACGATACGAATTAGTTCTTCATCCTCAAATTGGCCGATAACGCGAAAAGGCCGGAGGATGTCCTGATCTCCAGCGATTTGATCGAAACTCCGTCCTTCTATGGCTACCTGTGCGTAAGATTCCGTTGAGTGAATCATCCATGCTGTCAAATTGGGAACAATCCGACGTGTCATGTTCACAACCGGTCCTTTGCGAAGGTCCGGTGAGACTTGATTTGGGGGTAAGAATGCGCCAACGAACTGAACATTTGCCTGTTGTACACGATCGCCATTAAGTAGCCACGGCCTGGCTCCCTGTTGCAAATTCATCTGCAAGCCGGCGATATCCTCATCCGTTAATTGCCGTGCAACGTCTCCGGTCCTCGTAATGGTCGCTACGTTCTGCAGAGTCAGAAACAGCAGAAAAACCAATGGACGATGCATTGCGTTCAACATGCGGCGAGTCTACTCCTGGGAATTACGCAAGACAAGACTGAGTGCGGGGGGTATATCAAGAAATCCCTCTCCCAACGGGAGAGGGGGCCGCGCAGCGGCCGGTAAGGGGTACCACAAGCAACAATTTTTACTTGCGGTACCCCTTCACCCGCCGTATGCGCTGAAGGCGCCTACGGTAACCCTCTCCCGTTGGGAGAGGGATTTCTCCCCTTCATAGGCCGCACCTTTACAGCGGAATGTTTCCGTGTTTCTTCGATGGATTCACATCGCGTTTGGTGTCGAGCATTCGGAGCGCGGATATCAGTTTCGAACGTGTGAACTGTGGCTCGATGATCTCGTCGATGAATCCCAGTTGCGCTGCAATGTACGGGCTGGCGAAGCGGTCGCGGAATTCCTCGATTTTCTCCTGGCGCAATTTTTCCGGTTCGGCAGATGCCGCAAGTTCTTTGCGATAAAGAATGTTCACGGCGCCTTCCGATCCCATGACCGCGATTTCCGCGGTGGGATACGCGAAATTAAAATCTGTCCGCATGTGCTTGCTCGACATCACGCAATAGGCTCCACCGTAGGCTTTGCGCGTGATCACCGTTACTTTTGGAACGGTCGCTTCCGCAAACGCATAGAGCAGCTTTGCTCCATGCCGGATAATCCCGCCGAATTCCTGATTGGTTCCTGGAAGAAATCCGGGCACATCTTCAAACGTCACTATCGGTATGTTGAACGCATCGCAGAAACGGACGAAGCGGGCCCCCTTGGTGGACGCTTCAATGTCCAGACATCCGGCCAGATGCGCCGGCTGGTTCGCCACAAACCCAATCGAGCGGCCATCAAGACGTCCGAGGCCAACGACAAGGTTCTTCGCATAAAGTTCCTGAACTTCAAAGAAGTACTGATCATCAACAACCGCGTGAATGATGTCTTTAATGTCGTAGGGGATGTTCGACTCCGCCGGAACCAGCGAATTTAACGACGGATCGGCACGGTCCACCGGATCCGACGTGCGGTGTTTTGGCGCATCCTCGAGATTGTTCGAAGGCAGGAATGACATCAGCTCGCGAATCAGCAAAAGGCACTCCTCGTCATTCCGGGCAAGAAACTGGGCAACGCCGCTGGTGGTGTTATGGGTTCTCGCGCCGCCAAGTTCTTCCTTGGTGACTTGTTCGTGGGTGACCGTTTTCAAGACCTCCGGACCAGTGACAAACATGTAGCTGGTCTTTTCGACCATGACGATGAAGTCCGTAAGGGCCGGCGAATAGACGGCGCCGCCGGCGCACGGTCCCATGATCGCGGAGATTTGCGGAATAACGCCGGATGCCAGAGTATTGCGAAGGAAGATATCCGCGTAACCGCCGAGTGAAAGCACGCCTTCCTGAATGCGGGCGCCGCCGGAATCATTGAGCCCAATCACCGGCGCGCCGGTCTTTACGGCAAGATCCATAATCTTGCAGATTTTTTTCGCGTTGGTTTCGCTCAGCGAGCCGCCAAACACCGTGAAATCCTGAGCAAAGACGTACATGAGCCGGCCGTCGATGCGGCCGTAGCCTCCGACAACACCATCGCCCGGATACAACTGGTTCTCGATGCCGAAATCGCGGCTGCGATGCTGGACGAATTTGTCGATCTCTTCGAAGGAATCCTTGTCGAGCAGAACGGCAATACGTTCACGCGCCGTCAGTTTGCCTTCCGCACGTTGCCGTTCCAGACGATCGGCGCCTCCGCCCAGTTCCGCAGCGCGGTTCAATTCGCGGAGGCGTTCAATGCGATCGATGACGGTGACCCGGCCCATTACTTGATCACAGGAACTTTCTGCCAGTCCTTCAGGAATTGTTCGGCGCCGCGATCCGTCAATGGGTGTTTCATCAACTGTTCAAAAACCTTCGCCGGAAGCGTGCAAATGTCGGCGCCGATCATACCTGCCTGAATCACGTGACCAGGAGTGCGCACCGAAGCCACAAGAACCTGAGATTTGAATTCGTAGTTTGAAAAGATTCCGACAATTTCGCGGATAACGTTCATCCCATCGAGGCCGATATCATCCAGTCTGCCGACAAACGGGCTGACGAAATAGGCGCCGGCTTTTGCCGCCATCAGCGCCTGCGGCGCGGAAAATACCAGCGTGACGTTCACGCGGATGCCCTCGTCGCTCAGCGTCTTCGTGGCTTTCAGACCTTCGCGGGTCATAGGACATTTCACAACAATGTTTTTGTGGAGTTTTGCAAGGTGGCGGCCTTCGTCGACCATACCCGCGGCATCGACGCTGACGGTCTCTGCGCTAACCGGACCATCCACGATGGCGCAGATTTTCAAAAGCTGGTCTTCAAACGTGTTGCCTTCTTTTGAAATCAAAGTGGGATTTGTCGTTATTCCATCGAGGACGCCGGTGGATGCAGCCTCGCGGATTTCATCAAGATTTGCAGTATCCAAAAAGAACTTCATTTCAAAATTCCTCCACTCGCTTTCAGTTTTTCGAGATACCTGAGTTTAATGCGGATTGGGTCAAGTTGGGTCATTTCAATGGCGGCACCCCTCACCCATGTGAATGAATATGAAATGCCGCGAAGCGGCAACCAAATAGAGCCACGGAGTGGCGGCATTTCCTTAGCCACCGGCGTGAGCCGGTGGAAGAGATCCCCGAATCCATTCCAGCCGCAGAGCGGCGGCAGATATAGAAACCCTTGATCTGCCGCGCCTACGGCGCTTTGCTGATCTCCTGGTATCGAGACCACCGGCTCACGCCGGTGGCTAATAAGCTGCCGCCGCTAACGCGGCTC